>JBGSLM010000126.1:0-6958 GCA_041740755.1 Parvularculaceae bacterium
CGGCGGCGGAGCGGCCAAGCATCATTGCGGTGCCGGACGGCGCATCGATTTTGGCACGGTGATGCGCTTCGACTATCTCGATATCGTAATCAGGGCCGAGCCTCGATGCTGCTTCTTTCACCAACGCCGCCAGCAAATTGACGCCGAGCGACATGTTGCCCGATTTGACGATTGCGATCTTCTTCGCAAGGACAGCGATTTCGCCTTCTTCGGCGCCGGAAAAACCGGTGGTCCCGATAATATGCGCAACGCCGGCTTCAGCTGCGATGCGCGCATTCTCTATGCTCGCCGAGGGCGTGGTGAAATCGATCAGGACGCCAGCGCGACGGATTGCGTTTCGCGGTCCGTCTTCAACGATGACGCCGAGACTGTCCAGACCTGCAAGCGGGCCGAGATCTTTCCCAAGGGCGTCGCTGCCGGGACGCTCAAAGCCGCCGGCGATTGCGACGCCGGGCGTTGCAAGAGCTTCGCGGATGATCGCGCGGCCCATTCTTCCGGCGGCGCCCGCGACAATGAGTTTCAGATTGGCCATATGCACCCTTCAATTGACCCTGCGGGCCGCAGCGGCTTCGCGGTCAAGCGCTTCATCCGCATCCGTATCATCGCCAGCGTCGCGTTCAATCCCGACTGCTGCCTCGGCGTCAATTTCATTCGCATCGATCGCCTCAGCGGGAGCAGAGAGCGCAAGCTCATCGTCAGATAGTCCCGGCGGCGCGGCGTCGAGCGGCGACTGGCCGAAGCGGCCCTCCTCCATATATTCGCGAATGAGCCGGCGCCAACCGTCGCTTGTGATGCGAAAAAAAACATCGGCGCCGGGATCGTGGTCGCGCGGCGCAGCGGCGGCGCGCAAAAACCATGGACGTGCAGCGCCTTCTCCTGAGAGCGCCGATTGCGCCTCCGCCATCAGCAGGAGCGCGCGGGCGGGCGCCGATGCCTTCAGCATTTCAGTGAGTTCAGCCGCCGCTGCCGTCGCATCTCCCCTGATCAGTGCGGCCTTCGCGCGCAGCAGTGCGCCCTCGCGGCTTGCCGGATTTTTGAGCGAAAAACGCTCGAGCGCGGCGGCGCCCTCGCCGCTGAACAGACTCGCAAAAATTTCCGCGACGGCGCGACAAGGCGCGAGCGAAAATGCAGCGCCGAGTATTTTTTCGACCTTTCTCAGATCTCCATTCGCAGCGTGAAGTTGCGCCGACAAAACAGCCGCCGGGGCAAATGCGGGAGCGTGTTTCAAGGCCGAATCAATGCTTTCAAGCGCACTTTCGACGTCGCCAGCGGCATGGGATGCGTACGCCGCAGCGCTCAAGGTCGCAGCGATGCCCCGGTCAGCCGTCGCCTGATCAATCGCCTTCGATTTTGCGGCACGCTCGATAGCCGCCTTCGCCGACGCAAAATCGTTTCGACGAAGCGCGAGGCCGAAAACGGCGTCGAACGCCCAGCGCACGCTGTCGCGCCGGTCAAATGCCCGTTCCGCATAATTGCCGGCGACGTCATAATCGCCTGCTCGCATCGCAATCTCATAAAGGCCCTGCGATGCGAGGAATTCCGTCTCCGGCGCACCGCGGAGTTGAGCGAGCGCTTCGCCGGCAGCCGCATCATCGCCGGAAAGCATATCGGCTTGCGCCGCAATAAGACGCGTCACCGGCTTTGTTCCCAAAGTCTTGTACGCGATCTGCGCTTCACGGCGAGCCGCCGCGCTATTGCCGGCTGCTATCGCTTCGAGACCTCTGGTGAGCGCTTCAACGCCCTTTTCGCGGCGGTCGATCTCTTTCTTTGCTCTGGCGGCTTTCGGCGCAAGAGCCAGGTCTTTGGCGATCGAGACGGCGATTGCGACAACGCCTGCAATTGCGAGCGTCACGAGGATCGCAAGGCCTGCCGGAATATCCATCCGCCAACCGAACGCTTCCAGCGGTATCGCCGACCGGATACTGAAGAGCAGCGTCAACGCGCCCGCAAAAAAGACGATCCAAAGAAGAAAAATAAGGAGGCGGATCATGCTCAATTGCGCTCCGCCTCGAGCGCTGCGAGGAGCGCGTCGTTCGTCGCGCTTAACGCCGCCTCGACCTCAACTCGTTCCGTCGATTTATCGACCCACCCGGAAGCAAAATCTCTCGCGGCGCCGACAAGACTTTCCAGTTCGATCAGCGCGCCGGCAAGATCGTCGACGGCGAGGCGCGCTTCGGCTCTTGAGAAAATCGCTTCCGGGCTCGATCCCCCGATCGGCGATGCGGGTCTCAAACGCACAAGCGACGCAGCGTTAGCGGCGATACTGGAAACCGGACCATTGGCGCGAACGCGCCTTTCTTCGGCGAGAGCGCCGTCGCGTACGATTGGAAATTCGGCTTTGAGAAACGTGAGCGTCGCGACGCCTTGATCGGCGGCGGCGTCGAGCGAGATTGCTGGCGCTACGCCGCTTTCCCTTGAAAACGCATCCAGCTCCTGCCGAAAAACTTCCCCGCGACGAGCTTTCTCCGCCATCGAATTAAAGAGGAGCGCCGCCTTTGCCTGACGCGCCTCAGGAGCGCCGGCCGCGCTTACCTTAGCCAATTCTTCTTTCAGCCTAGCGATTTCTAACGCTTGCTGTTCCGTAAGCCGAAGCAGATCCGCCTCGCCTTCGTTTGATCGCGAGTTCTCCGAGTTCAAAAATTTCGTTTCGCCTGAGGCTGGGAAATCCGAGATCATCGAGCTTGACGCATGCGCATTGGCGGCGCGCTCCAGCGTCTCCAACGCCGCTTCCGGCTCAGGCGCTGAGAGGTCGATTTCCGAAGACTCTCTTGATTTTGGCGCAAGAAGCTTCGCTGCGTCCTTTGCAGCGTCCTGCAATTTGGCGTTTGCGCTGAGTTCGCTGCTGGCAGGTGCAGGCGGCAATTCGTTGATTGATCCGTCTACGGAGGGAGCCGCGCGTTTGATCGCATCGGCGCCGGTTTTGAGCCCGTCCGTTGCAGCGTTGAAAATCTTGTCGGGCGGCGGCTCATCGCCTGCGAGCGGGGTCTCTGCCGGCGCGGGCAGGTCTATTGTAACGGCGGGGGCTGTCTCGGCCTGTGTCGCCTCATCGCCCTCCCCCTCAAGGTTCAGCTGGCGTTTTGCGAAATAAACTCCGGCAGCGACGAGAGCGAAGACGACGACGGCGCCGATTATCAACGGCGCCGCGCGCCCTAATGTCGTGTGTTTGAGTGTCGCTGCTGGAAAGGCGACCTGCGACGCGGGTCCGGTTACAGCTTCAAGTTCGCCCGGCGATTTGACAACTTCGCCGCTGGCGGTTTTTTCATCAGCTTCGCCGTTCATCGCCAATCCCGTTCTCTTCAGTCCCAATATAGGCGGCGCAGCGGCTATTAACGAGGCGCGTCCTTGCGGCCTTTCCGCCCGGCGAGCGTCTGCCGGACCAGTTCCAAAACCGCGCTTGCATCGCGCGTATCCGCAACCTGAACGGCGGACCACCGCGCTTTACCGGCCGCAGTCGCGACTTCGTCGCTCAGGCATAGCGCGACGGCGTTCTGCAGCCGGGCTGCGAGACCTGCGCGCGCCGCTTGCCCGAGAAACAGCGCTGCAGAGCGTGGAGAAAAGAACACCACAGCCGGATTTTGGGTTTCGTCAGCCAAAACGGCTCGCGCCTGCGGTGACAAATGCTCGGTCTCGACGCCGTCGTAAATGACCGCGCGGCGCGCATTGACGCCCCTTCCGGCAAGCAGCCGGACAAGATCGCCTGCGCGCTCGCGCCCGGCAAGATGCAGTACCGGACCCAATGGTTTCGATTGCGCAATGAGAGATGCAAGACTTTCAACATCGCCATCGGCCGCGAGGACCTCGCCAAATCCAGCCGCCCTGGCGGCGCTTGCCGTCGCAGCGCCGACGGCGAAGACGAGAAGGTTTCTGGCGTCTGCAATTGCGGTAAACGCCCGCACCCCGTTGGCCGAAGTGAATGCGAGCGCCTTTACGCCGACGAGATCGATCACGACAGTGCGGGGGAGTATGGCCATTACCGGCGAAAGGACCGGGTCGGCTCCCATTTCCGCGATTTCAGCCGCAAGACTTTCTGCGTCCGGAGACGGCCGGGTGATGATGACCTTCATTGCGTCTTCATAGCGCAAGGCGCGCAACATGACGCTTGAATTTCTTGTCACGGCGCTGCCATGGGTAGCGCCATATCAAATCTGCGGAGAGCGCCTTGCCGGAGATCGGCCGATATCGCGACCTTCTGGTCCTCGGCGTTGAATCAAGCTGCGACGACACGGCGGCGGCGGTCGTGCTGGCGCGCGCCGACGGTTCGCGCGAAATCCTCTCCAATGTCACACTCGCCCAATATGACCGCCACGCGGCTTTCGGCGGTGTCGTCCCTGAAATAGCCGCGCGCGCCCATGTTGAGCGAATCGACGGGATCATCGCGCAAGCTGTTGAAATGTCGGGGCATACTTATCGCGATCTCGATGCGATCGCAGCTACCGCCGGGCCCGGCCTCATCGGCGGCGTGATGGTTGGGCTTACCTCGGCCAAGGCGCTCGCTCTTGCCCATTCGAAACCTTTGGTTCCGCTCAATCACCTTGAAGGTCATGCGCTTTCGGTCCGTATGACCGAGGACGTGGAATTTCCCTATCTCCTGCTGCTGATATCTGGCGGCCATACGCAGCTGATCGAGGTCATGGGCGTTGGGGCATACCGCCGGCTCGGCACCACGATTGATGACGCCGCCGGAGAAGCGTTCGACAAGTCGGCGAAGCTAATGGGCCTTGGCCAACCGGGCGGGCCAGCGATTGAAAATGCGGCAAAGAACGGCCGCGCCGACCGGTATGACTTCCCAAAGCCGCTCTCAAAGCGCGAGGGGTGCGATTTCTCGCTGTCCGGCCTGAAGACCGCGTTGCGTCTTGAAGCTGAAGCTATTGAAGGTCCTACCGCAAGCAACGTCGTCGATCTTGCAGCTTCGTTTCAGGCGGCTGTCGCTGCGCATCTTGCAGACAGGACCGAGCGGGCGATGGCGGCGTTTGAAGAAGACCACGAAGCGAGAACCCTTGTCGCGGCCGGCGGCGTCGCAGCAAACAGCGCCATCAGAGCGCGTCTTTGCAGCCTTGCGGCGTGCCGGGGATGGCTACTCGTCGTTCCGCCCACGAAATATTGTACTGACAATGGCGCCATGATCGCCTGGGCTGGCATCGAGCGGATCCGCGCCGGATTGATGCCGGCGTTTTCCGAAGCCCTAGCCTTTGCGCCGCGCGCCCGTTGGCCGCTCGCCGATCCGATCGCCGGGCGTGAACATGGCGGCGGAAAAAAGGGGCCGAAGGCGTAAAATTGCTGCGCAGCAATTCCGCAGCATGGCCGCAGCAAACGGCATAAAAAACGCGGAAGCCGGGAGGGGGTGGCTTCCGCGTCCTTGATTCGTCGCCCTTGGGGGGGGAGGGGGGGTGTCCTGTCAAAGGGGGCTCAAGATCAGGACGGGCGATCGAATTCCAGAATTTCAGCTGCGGTCTTGGCGCCGCAGCGCGCCCAGCTTTTCGCTTAAGCGATGAAGCCCGGGTTCAGATAGCCGATCGCCGTCAGATACCCGCCGGCGATAACCGCCGAGAGGAAGATGGCGAGGGCGAAACGAACGCCGAAAGACGATGCGTTGTTGGTGATCATGGCTGTTACTCTTTTTTTCTTTTTTTTCGCTTCGTCGGGCGGCCGGGGCTCTCTCCGCCACCTGCCGCGGAAGCGATGACGAGGATTTAGTGCTGCATTTGCGAAATGTCAATGAACAATGCCGAAAATATTCAATCTTCAATATCAACTACGCGTGAGTAGAATCGTCTAGAATTTTTCTTAATAAATCAATAAGTTACTGATTATGATGGTAAGTGCGGTAGGCGAAACCATCGAGGATGAGGTCCATCAGTTCATCCAATTCTCCGACGAGGACATCATAATCGCCCTCGTAATAGACGGCTGAACTGGTGAACCTGAAGAACGCATCCTGGAGAATCCGAGCGACGCGGGCCCGATTGCAAATGGCGAGGTCCCCGGTCATTTCGCCGCCTTCAAGGATCTCGCAAATGACGAGCGCTTCCGCCGATTCCCATTCTTCCGCGAAACTCAGCCGCTCTTTCAAGATCTCCTGCGACAGCTCGTACGCCTTGGGCCTGCTGTGAAAGCGGTCATAAACGAGCTTCAGCTTGGTTTTGAAAAACGTCCTCAGCTTTTCGGGGGTTGAAAGGCCGGGGCGGCTCACGACCTCTCGCAGCCGGAGAATTTGTTCCCCCCTAAGCTGGCGGACAAAAGCTTCGGCGATATCCAGCTTGGACGGGAAATACCGATAGAGGTTGCCGGTCGACATGTTGCAGTCGCCCGCGATCTCCGACATGGTCGTCTTGCCGTAGCCGTAATGCAAAAAGCGCTTGCTGGCGGCGTCGAGGATGGAGCGGGCGGTCTCGTCAAGCGGCGGCAACGCCGTTAATGGCATGGGGTCGAGCTCTTCGTTTCACATCTAACGTGAATGCTTTCAAAAGTGTTCAATCATCATTCTCGCACATGAAAGACGGCGCGTCACCCTTCCGGTCTGCGGCCATCATCGGGGGCGGCGCCTGGGGAACCGCGCTTGCATCCCTTATCGCCGCCAACGGGACGGACACGCTCATCTGGGCTTTCGAGCCGGAGACCGCTGCGGCGATCAATGACGATTGCGAGAACAAGCCCTTCCTCCCGGGAGTGCGCCTTCCGGCGTCGCTGAAGGCGACATCGGATCTGTCTTCGGTCGGCGGTCGCGACGCCTATCTTTTTGTCGCGCCGGCGCAGCATGCGCGCCAAATTCTCGCAGCGCTGAAAGGCGCCGCCCCAGCAAATGCGCCGCTCGCCCTTTGCTCGAAGGGCATCGAGCGTATGACCGGCAAGCTGCTGACGGAAGTCCTTGCCGAAGTATGGCCGACGGCGCGCGCCGCCGTTCTTTCGGGTCCAAGCTTTGCTCGCGACGTCGCGGTGGGCCTGCCGACCGCCGTCACCC
>JBGSLM010000127.1:0-13857 GCA_041740755.1 Parvularculaceae bacterium
AAGACAATGTCGTCAACCAGCTGGTCGTCACAAACATGATTTCTGCGAAAGACTACGAGGTCCTGATCGCGGAGAACGGCCGCAAGGCGGTCGAGATGTTCATTTCACACCGTCCCGCAGCGATCCTGATGGATTTGTCGATGCCGGAAATGGACGGATACGAAGCGACCCGCCGCATCCGTGAAATCGAAGCTGAACGCGGATTCCAGCGCACGCCCATTATTGCAGCGACCGCGCATGTGCTCGAAGAAGATCGCGATCGCTGCCGCCTTGCCGGCATGAATGACTTTTTGCCGAAGCCAATTCGCAAGCCGCAGCTCGACCAGACGCTCGATAAGTGGATTGAGGAAGCGATCACGTGGGATGAGGCGGCGTCCGCCTGATCCCTAACTGTTCACCGCCGAAAGGCGCGACTGCCCGTTTGCGTAGGAAGTCAGTTCGATCCCGGCAAGAACGCCGTTCCGGTCATCGTCGGACGCAAGAAACTGCTCGAGCTGTGCGTTGACGAATTCGTCCGCTGAGAGGCGTTCATCGTCGCCGGCGATCAGTCGGTATTCCCGCGTCGCCCTCTCCTTGATTTTCGCCTTGTCCTGATCGTCAACGAACGGCTTTGCGCTACGCGCGATTGC
The DNA here is from genome assembly GCA_041740755.1 of Parvularculaceae bacterium. Lineage (GTDB taxonomy): Bacteria > Pseudomonadota > Alphaproteobacteria > Caulobacterales > Parvularculaceae > Amphiplicatus. The sequence goes on from JBGSLM010000127.1 coordinate 630, forward strand.
GACCGTCTCAATGCCGCGTCCGCCATCAACCGGAATGAAGCCGTTCAGCCTGGCGAGTTCGGCGGTGACAACTGCGAAGATCGTATATTCATCGAGTCCAAGCGAGCCGTCATTGTCGAGATCCGCGCGATCAAAATGCCGGGTCGCCTGTGACGCCGCCGCGACGGCTTCGAGCTTTACCGCCGCCGGTCCATAGGCGGGCGCCTGCGTGACAGAGGCCGTCGTGACAAGACCGGCGCCTGCGGCCGCCATGGCGGCGACGCCTGAAAAAGCCAGTTTGTGAATGAGCGCGACGACCATAATCTATCTCCCACGAACGTTTTCGATGATGGGAGAATGACCGTCCAAAACGGCTCATTAACGATCAATTCTGGGATTTATTCGGGCGAATGGGGCGAAAACGAGCCGATTGCGGCGGTCCGCCTTATTCCGCAGGAGCTCCCGCCGCGCCGCCCTTTATCGCCGTCCAACGGTCTTTGAGCCGTGCTGACGTCATGCGCGAACCATCGGGCGACCAGCCGGGAGGCCCGAACGTATATCCGAGGACTTCGCGCAGCGATCGCGCAGAGGCGACATCCTTGATGATACCGATCCATTCGTTGAACGCGATGACGAACGGATTGAACGAGCCCAGATTTTTGACAATGCCGTAGCGCGGCTTTTCAGCATCATCTTCAGGAACGAATGTGCCAAACATTTTGTCCCAGATGATGAATACGCCGGCGTAGTTTGCGTCGAGATATTTCGGATTTGTCGCGTGATGGACGCGGTGATGGCTTGGCGTGTTGAAGAGAATTTCAAACGGACCCATGCGTTTGATCAGCTCGGTGTGAATCCAGAATTGATAGATGAGGTTGATGCCGAAAACGAAGGCCAGCATCGCGGGGTGAAACCCGAGGAGCACAAGCGGCGTCTTGAAAATGATTCCGTTGATAATGTCGCCGGTCCATGTCTGGCGAAGCGCGGTGGACAGATTGTAGTGCTGCGACGAATGGTGAACGACGTGGCTCGCCCAGAACCAGCGCCGTTCATGGCTGATGCGATGAAGCCAATAGTATCGAAGGTCGTCGAGCATGAAACAGAGCGCGACCGCCCACCAGCTATTGGGTATCTCGAACAGGTGAAACCCGTACGCCCAGGTCCAGATGGCGCTCATGAGAGCCGCGCCGCCGAACAGGGGCGCGATCTGGCTTCCCAGTCCCATCAGCAGGCTAGCAGCGGTGTCACGTGTTTCATATCGGCCGCGCCCGGTCAGCTTCCATGCCGCAAGCTCAATCAGGATGAGCGTGACGAAAATCGGGACCGAAAGAGTGACGACGTCTGGAAAATCCATAACCGGATTATAGCCGCGGTCCCGCCAGCCTCAAAACCCATTGCTCAGCTGCGTCTTCATCGGGCGCCGTCAGTCGAAGCTGACGCAGCGACGGCTCGCCCATCCGGAAGACAAGCATCGATCCGGACTTTTCGATACTCACTGCGCCATGGCGAAACCGTCTCGTCGCCAGGCCGTCGCCGACAGCGAAAACGAGAGCAGTCTCATCACCAGCAACGGAGGCGGCGGCGGCGGATTTGCTATCGGCGCCGATAAACCACTCCCCTGCCTTGAAATCCGGCTCATCGAAAGCAAGGCGTTCGATTGCAGATTCCGTCGTCACAGGGATTGAGCGCATGGCGCCGAGCAACCAGGACAATCCGATCAGGACCGCGACCCCCCCTAAGGAGATTGCAAGATCGAATATGATGTTCCCGGTCACCGGCGCCTTGCGAGATCAGCCGGCGATTTCCGAACCGGCGAAGAAGAAGGCGATTTCCTCTTTGGCGGTTTCCGGCGCATCTGAACCGTGGACGGAGTTTTCACCGATTGACTCTGCGAACTCGGCGCGAATGGTTCCAGGCGCTGCTTTTTTCGGATCGGTTGCGCCCATGATCTCGCGGTTGCGCGCAATCGCATTTGGTCCTTCAAGGACCTGCACCACAACCGGCCCCGAAATCATGAAGTCGACGAGCTCGCCGAAGAACGGGCGGTCCTTGTGAACTGCATAGAACCCTTCGGCCTGCTTGCGCGTCATCTGAATGCGCTTTGACGCGACGACGCGAAGACCGCCGTCCTCAAACTTCGCAATGATCTTGCCAGTGAGATTGCGCCGGGTTGCGTCCGGTTTGATGATTGAAAAAGTGCGCTCAAGCGCCATCGTAGGCTCCTGTAAGGTCAGTTCCGGGATGAATTGGCGCGTTCCCTATCAACCCTTCGCCCCCCCGGCAAGGTCGGAGCGCCGTGCGGGAGCGCGATTGCCAATATGACGCGCCAAACAAGCAAAAGCGCCGCCCTTTTCGGACGGCGCTTTCAGGCATTGATCCCTTTGGCCGCCTTAAAAAAGCTGGGCGGCGGTGAAGGCGGCCGACTCGACCTCGTCAAGCGTTCCGTCGAGATTGACGTCCGCAGCGTCGAACCGCGCGAGGATGGCCGCGCGAAGATCGTCCGATGTCAGATTGGCGTCGGCGCCAGCGATTGATGCAAAGCTAGCATCCAGTGAAGTTGAATCAGCTGACGGTTCTTCAGAAAGAACGCTCTCCGCCGCGTCTGCGGCGATTTCCGCCGCCGGGGCTTCTGCGCCTTCAGCAAACACGTCCACTGCAACTTCCGAGACAGGCTCGACCGCAGTCTCGGCGACAATCTCCGGAGTCATAAGTGCGGCGAGCGCATAGAACTCGATCTGTGAGAGCGAGCCGTCAGCGTCAGCGTCGGATTGGGCAAACGCTGCATCTGCCGCCGCCGTCAAAGCATCCTTGGTGCGCAGCGTTGCGAGATCGAACGCCGCCGGCGCCGCGTAGACGTCCGCTGCCTCCGCAACGGCGTCGGACGCTTCATCCGATACGACGGTCTCGTCAACCGCTGCCGGAACCTCAGACGTCGCAGTTTCTTTTTTGGCGCATGAGACGAGCGCAATCGCTGCTAGCGACGCCGCACCCAAAGCTTTGAGTTTCATTTTTTTCTCCCAGGGGCCGGCGCCTGCCTGACGCGGCTCGGCGCTATATAGCCTCTTCGCCGGGAAACCGGTTCGGGTGAGATTTATGAAATTTCGGAAAGCTTTAGGCCGCAGGCGGGTTGCGTCCCCGCATGGCTGACGTTACGCCGTCCCACCCTCAGGCGCAGCCCATGCTTCATATCAACGACCTCACCTACCGGATCGAAGGCCGCCCGCTGTTTGAACAGGCGACAGCGGCGATCGCCGAGGGCTGGAAGGTCGGATTCATCGGGCGGAACGGCGCTGGCAAATCCACTCTTCTCAGGCTCATAAGGGGTGAAATTCACCCCGACGACGGGGACGTTTCTATCCGCAAACGCCACCGCATAGGCGGCGTCGACCAGGAGGCGCCGTCGTCCGCCCGCTCGTTGATCGACATCGTCCTCGAATTCGATCGCGAGCGCGCCGCCCTGATTGAAGAAGAGAAGACGGCGGCGGATGCTCACCGAATAGCCGATATTCACGCGCGGCTGGCCGATATCGACGCACACTCGGCGGAAGCGCGGGCTGCGTCCATACTTTCGGGCCTCGGATTTTCCGCTGCCGATCAAAAGCGTCCGGCGTCGGATTTTTCGGGCGGCTGGCGCATGCGTGTCGCCCTCGCCGGCGTTCTATTCTCTGCGCCCGATCTTTTGCTCCTCGACGAGCCGACTAACTATCTCGACCTCGAAGGCGCTATCTGGCTCGAGAATTTCCTCAGACGTTATCCGTATACGTCTCTAATCGTCAGCCATGACCGCGATTTTCTGAATAGGACGGTTACGCACATACTTGCGCTCGAAAATCGCAAGCTCACAATTTCTCCGGGCGATTACGACACCTATGAACGAAAGCGCCTTGAGGCTCGCGCCAATGCGCTCGCCTTTCGAACCCGGCAGGAAGCGCAACGCCGCCACATGCAGGCGTTCATCGATCGCTTCCGCGCCCAGGCGTCCAAAGCCAAACAGGCCCAAAGCCGCATAAAGGCGCTGGAGAAAATGCAGGTCCTGGCGGAGCCGATCGAAGAAAGATCGACCGGGTTCACCTTCAAGAATCCAAAGCCGATGGCGCCGCCGATCATTCGTCTGGTCGATGCCGATCTTGGCTATGTCGAAGGCAAGACGATCCTGCGCAAGGTCAACCTGCGGATCGATCAGGATGACCGGATCGCGATTCTTGGACCGAACGGCGAAGGAAAATCGACGCTGGTGAAATCGCTGGCGGGGCGGCTGCCTCTGCTCGGCGGCGAAATATTCAAGCATAAAAAGCTCGACATCGCCTATTTCTCCCAGCATCAGCTCGATGAACTAAAGCCCGCCTGCTCCCCCTATGATCATGTGCGCGATCTATTGCCGGACGGAACGGAAGCGCAGGTCCGCTCTGCAACCGCAGGTCTAGGGTTCGGCGCCGAGAAAGCAGACACCAAAGTCGAAAAGCTTTCTGGCGGCGAGAAAGCGCGGCTGCTCCTTGGGCTCATCACATTCAACGGTCCGCACCTCATCATTCTCGATGAGCCGACCAACCATCTCGATATCGACGCCCGCGCAAGCCTCGCGCAGGCGCTCAACGACTATTCGGGCGCAGTCATAATGATCACGCACGACGCGCACCTTGCGAGCGGCGTCGCCGATCGGCTGTTGCTGGTTAAGGACGGAGCGGCGCGCCAATTTGACGGCGATCTTGACGACTATCGGACGCTCGTGCTCGACGCGCAGAAAACCGAGCCGAACGACGAGGGTCGCAAAGCGCAAGATCCCCGGACCTTTGCGCGCCAATCGTCCGCCGCGTTGCGCGAAGCCGCCGCCCCGCTGAAGAAGAAAGCCGACGCCGCCGAAGCGCGGCTTTACGAATTGAACGCAATACTGCCGCGCATCGATGCGGCCCTCGCCGAACCGGGCCTTTATGAAAAGGACGTGGCGCGCGCGACCAAGCTGCATAAGGAACGCGCGGCCCTTGTCGCTGCGATCGCGGCGCAGGAAGAGGCGTGGCTTAACGCGCTTGAAATCTACGAGGCCGCAAAAGCCGCAGCAGGGTGACGAGCGCCTCGCGCGCCGATGCGGATTGCGGCAGGATGGAACGGCAAAGGAGAGAATCGATGAAAAAGCCCGCTGAATGCCGATCGATGGACGAAGTGCGTTCCGAGATTGACCGGATCGATCTGGGGCTTGTCGATCTCCTTGCCGCACGGTGGAGCTTTGTCGATCGCATGTGGGAGTTGAAGCGCGCCGAGTCGGCGCAGGCGAATGTTCCATGGCGCAACAAGGCGGTCATCGACAAGGTGAAGGCCCGGGCCGCCGAAACGGGGCTGCCCCCGGAAATGGCTGAAGCGCTCTGGCGTCAGATTATCGGCTGGGGGATCCAGTATCAGGACGAGCGCCTGCGCGATTCCTGAAGCTGCAATTGTTCGTTTCAATTCCTTGATCGCGACAATATGGTTTTGTGATGAGCGATCAGATTTCCGCAGGCGACATAAATCCGACGATCGGCGCCATGCTGCGTTCGGCGCGGGATTTCCTCGCACATGAGCATTCGTTATTTCGTTCGCTTGAGCTAAAGCCCATTCTTATCGGGAAGGGCAAGGCGACATTTTCGATGGCGCTGCCGGATACGTTTGCTAGCGCCGACGGATCGGTGCATGGCGGTCTTTACACGATCATCATCGACTCGATCTTCGGGCTGACGGTATTCACCGCGCTCGAGGAAATCAAACCGATCGCAACGATCAATCTGCGGACCGACTTTGTAGGGGCGATTGCGCCAGGCGCGCGGGCGATTTGCTCGGCCGAATGCGAAGCGATCAAAGGCGATATCGCTTATGTTTCCGGCAGGTTGACGACGGAGATCGAAGGACGGCTTCTGGCGACGGGCGCTGGCGCGTTCATGGTCGGCACAAAGGGACCGATCAGGGGGATGCGGTTGTGACGGCGCATCTTGAACGCATAAATGAATACGCCTCCCGAGCCGCGCTGGCGCGATGGTTGGGCTTTACGGCGAGCGGCGGCGAGGACGTTGTCTTTCGCCTTGCTTTCAATGAAACGCACATAGGCAATCCGGCGATCCGGGCGCTGCATGGCGGGGTGATCGCGGCGTTCCTTGAACTTGCAATGCAGGCGGATCTTTACGCGCGGACGGGCGCCGGCATTTCGACGGCCAATATTTCAATCGACTATCTGTCGTCGTCGCGGCCAGAGGATATGGCGGGACGGGTCCGGCTGTTGCGGCAGGGGCGGCGTCTCGCATTCATGGAAGCGAGCGGTTGGCAGGCGGACGAAACGCGCCTTGTTGCGGTTGCGAGAGCCTGTTTCACGCTGGGCTAGAAAATTCCTGCGGGCTCCTCTAGCCAATTCGGAAGGCGCGCCCAATATAGGCGACGCCCTTTTTCCGGAGCTTCTCCCCCATGGACTGGATCTCGATTATCGGCGGCCTCGTCGTCCTGACGATTGGCGCAGAAATCCTCATTCGCGGCGCAACCGCCCTCGCCCGCCAGTTTGGCGTCTCGGACCTCCTGATTGGTCTCACTCTCGTCGGGTTCGGCACTTCAACGCCCGAACTCGTATCGAGCGTTCAGGCGGCGCTCGTCGGATCGCCAGGCGTCGCCATCGGCAATGTCGTAGGGTCGAACATCGCGAATATTCTCCTCATTCTTGGCGTATCGGTCGTGATCGCACCCTTTGCGGTCGAACCCAAAGCTTTCCTGCGCGACGGTTTCGTTGTTTTGATCGCAACGATCGCTGCAATCGGCGTGTCGATGACGGGCGGATTCGGTCGCATTGCCGGCGGCGCCTTTCTCGCCTCCCTCGCCGCGTACATTATCTACGCCTTCGTTACAGAACGCAGAGCGCCTGACTCTCCCCAGGCCGAGCAACATATCGCGGAAGCTGCGGCCTTGCCCGGCGGACCGAAGTCGCCAGCGCTCGACATCCTCATGGCGATCGGCGGCCTTGCGCTCTTGATCGTCGGCGCGAAATTCCTCGTCACCGGCGCGATTAGCGTCGCTGCCGACCTTGGGGTTTCCGAGACGATCATCGGCCTCACTGTCGTTGCGATCGGCACTTCGCTGCCAGAACTCGTAACGTCGGTGATGGCGGCGCTGCGCGGAAAATCGTCGCTGGCGCTTGGCAATGTTGTCGGCTCAAACATCTACAATCTTTTCGGCATTCTCGGCACAACAGCCCTTATCCATCCCGTCGCGGCTCCCGCAGAAATCGTCGCCTTTGACAATTGGGTGATGCTCGGCGCCACGCTGCTGATGATTTTGTTCGCAACAACGCGGAGCAGGCTCAACCGCCTCGAAGGCGCGGTCATGGTCGCCGCATATCTTTGCTATCTCGGCTGGCTCGTCATCAACGCATAAAAAAGGGCCCCCGAAAGGGGGCCCAATTTGGGTGCAAGAGACGCAACGCTTCTGATTTAAACGCTACACAACCGCCCCTCTGTCGCCTTACAACGAACCAAGCAGCGCAACAGGATCGACTGCCTTAAGATTCTGACGAATTTCAAAATGAAGTTGCGGCTCGCTCGCCGAGCCGGTCTGTCCGACTTTCGCGATGACCTGTCCCTGACGCACGCGATCGCCCTTCTTCACGAGCATCGCATCATTGTGCGCATAGGCGGTGACGAAGCCGTCTTCGTGCTTGATGAGAATAAGATTGCCGTACCCGTCGAGTTCCGATCCGCGATAGACGACTTCGCCGTCGGCGGCGGCCCTGACCGGCGTTCCGACAGGCGCTGCGATGTTGACGCCGTCATTGCGCTTGCCTGCGGTCGACAGGCCGTAAGAGCCGATGATCGCGCCCTGAACCGGCCAGTCGAACAGAGCCTGCTTTTTCGGCGGCGGCGCTTCATAAGAAACTGTGCGCGCGATATCCGCGACATCGCCGGTCGCGGCGGGCGCTGACGCCTCGCGTTGAGCAGGTACCGAAACGCCGCCCGGTATGCGCAATGCCTGTCCGATGCTGATCGAATAAGGCGCACGCAGATTGTTCGCGCGGGCGAGGTCAGAAACGCCGACGCCAATCGAGCGTGAAATAGAATAAAGCGTGTCGCCAGGACGCACGATGTGAGCGGCCTCGCGCGTCGCAGCAACCGAGTGCACTGGCGTTGGCGGCGCAGCGATCGAAGCTTGCGACGGCGGCACAGCGTTCGACGGAACGCGGACCGTTTGACCGACCGTCAACGTATAGGGCGCCTGAAGACTATTGAGCGCGATGATCGATTGCGGCGAAGCGCCGGTTCGGCGCGAGATCGCATAGACAGTGTCGCCAGGAAGGACAGTCACCTGTCCCGGCAAGGTCTTAATAGGATCGTTGACAATCGGCGCATCGGCCTGCGCGATGTAAACGGGTTGCGCTTCGTAATTCACGCGGCCTTCGCGATAAGTCTCCGACACGGGCGTCAGCGGCGCGAGGCCCGACGATGCGACGGCGGGCGAAATCCCCGTCCGGTATGTCGGTTGCGCATTCGCAGGTTGAGACCACGTCGTCTGGCGCGCATTGTAAGCGGTCTGCGCTGGCTGATATTGTCCGGGAGCGTTGTAGATGCGCGACGGCTGAGCATTCGGCGCAGTGCCGTAAACCACCGGCGCATGATTGTGAGAGCCGCAGCCTGCGAGCGCGCTTGTAGACAACAGCGCCAACGCCCACCCAAGCTTCACCATCCAAGCCTCCAATACCGCCAAAATCGCCGTTAACCTTACGGTAAGGATTGGTCCGGTTCGGTTAATAAGCGGTTAAGATTCGATTCGCAGCGCGCGAAACGCCCAGCATTTTCACAGCTTCCCGCCCGATCCGAACAGCGCCGCCAGCTTCGTGCGCGAGTCTTCATGCGTCAGCGCGAGGTGCAGCGGCGTGATCGAAATCCGCCCGTCATAGATGGCGCGAAGATCGACGCCTTCCGGCGGGTTGGAGAGCGAGCCCTCATAACCGTACCAGTAATATTTTCCGCCGCGCAGATCCTGGCGTTCCTCGATGAACAGCTTGAAGTCGTCGCGATGGCCCTGCCTCGTTACTTCGACGCCCGCAACATCAGCCGGTTCGCGGTCCGGGAAATTGATGTTGATGACAACATCCGGCGGCCATCCGGCGGCGAGCAGCTTTTTGATGATCGCGGGCGCATGTTTTTCAGGCGTATTCCACTTCGCCTTGTCACGCTGAAACCGCGCGAGCGATAACGCGATTGAAGGAATGCCGAGCGACATGCCCTGAAACGCGCCGGCGATCGTGCCGGAGACCGTCACATCCTCGGCGAGATTTTGTCCGTTGTTGACGCCCGACAGGACAAGATCAGGCATCGCGCCGCCGAGGAGTTTTTGCGTCGCCATCATGACGGCGTCGGAGGGCGTTCCCGATACTGAAAAGCGCTTTGGTTCGTATTCGCGAACGCGGATCGGATTGGCCAGCGTCAATGCGCGCGCGGCGCCGGACTGCTCCTCATGCGGCGCAACGACCCATACGTCGTCAGATAACGCGCGCGCGATCGTAACGAGGCTTTCAAGGCCGCGCGCGTGAATTCCATCGTCATTGGTGCAGAGGATTCTCATTGTTGGAGACTTTGGACATTGGATTGGGGATTAAGGAAACACATTCCGCTCATCCCGGCGAAAGCCGGGATCCGGCGCGCGCAAAAATATGGATCCCGGCTTTCGCCGGGATGAGCGGAGTTTGGTTGGCTATCGCCCATTCGGAATCACTTTCAGCCCGCCCATATAGGGCAGCAAGGCCGCAGGAACCGCGACTGATCCGTCTTCCTGCTGATAGTTCTCCAAGACCGCCACAAGCGTGCGCCCGACCGCGAGGCCGGAGCCGTTCAGCGTGTTGACGAATTCCGTTCCTTTGTCGCCCTTCCTGCGAAAGCGCGCCTTCATCCGCCGCGCCTGGAAGTCGCCGCAGTTCGAGCAGGACGAAATCTCGCGATAACGGTTCTGACCGGGGAGCCAGACTTCAATGTCATAGGTCTTCCTCGCCGCAAAACCCATGTCGCCGGTGCAGAGCGCAACCGTGCGGAACGGGAGTTCGAGCTTCTTCAAAATCGTCTCCGCGCACGCCGTCATCCGCTCATGTTCTTCGTCCGACTTTTCGGGCGCGGTGATTGAGACAAGCTCGACCTTCGAGAACTGGTGCATGCGGATCATGCCGCGCGTGTCCTTGCCGGCAGCGCCTGCTTCCGACCGGAAACACGGCGTCCAGGCGGTGAAGCGCAACGGGAGTTCATCAGCGTCGAGAATTGAATCGGCGACGATGTTCGACAAAGTGACTTCCGCGGTCGAAGTCAGCCAGAAACCGTTTGTCGTCCGGAACAGGTCTTCTTCAAATTTCGGAAGCTGACCGACTCCGAACGGCGCCATATCGCGAACGAGCACGGGCGGCGCACATTCCGTATACCCAAACTCACCCGTATGCGTATCGAGCATCAGATTGGCGATGGCGCGTTCCATCCGCGCAAGCGCGCCCTTGAGCAGAACAAAGCGCGCGCCGGACATTTTGGCGGCGGTTTCGAAATCCATGAGGCCCATCGCCTCGCCGATGTCGAAATGCTCTTTTGCGTAGTTGAGACGCCTCGGCTCTCCCCACTTTCGCACTTCTACGTTGTCGTTCTCGTCCCTTCCGTCCGGCGTATCCTCAGCGGGAAGGTTCGGGATCGCGGCGAGAATGTCGTCGAGCTGTTTTTTGAAGGCCGCCTCATCCGCTTCCAGTTTCGGCATTTCCTGCTTGACGCTCTCGACCTCAGCCATCAGCCGCTGGACTTGCGCCTCATCTTTTTTCTGCTTGGCGGCGCCGATCGCCTTCGACGCGGCATTGCGCTTCATTTGCAGGTCTTGCAGCGCGGTCGTAACGCCGCGCGCTTCAGCGTCCAGCGCAAGGATTGCAGCCGAACGCGCGGGAAGGCCCCTGCGCTTCAGGCCAGCGTCGAAACGGGCGGGATTTTCCCGGATTTCTTTCAGATCGTGCATGGGCCGGACGTATAGAGCCTGTTCGGGCGGAGGCAAACGGGGGATGCTGGATGGAAGGTATTGGGGATTACCCACAGTCCGCTCATCCCGGCGAAAGCCGGGATCCAGTAAACAGAAGTATGGATCCCGGCTTTCGCCGGGATGAACGGGGGATGGTTTACACTTTTCCCACTATCCTATTCCCGCATCGTATCGCCGCCCTACGCCTTCTTCAGGAACTCGGTCCTTAGGACGAGGCCCTTGATCCCCGGCGCATTGCATTCGACCTCGGCCGGATCGTCGGTGAGGCGGATGTTCTTGATCTTTACGCCGCGCTTTAACGTGGCGCCGCCCGATCCCTTGACCTTTAGGTCCTTGATGAGGGTGACGCTGTCCCCGTCGACGAGGGTGTTGCCATTGCTGTCTCTTACAGGTTTGTCGTTCATGGTCCCGGCTTAGAGCCCGCAAGGGCGGGCGTCCAGCACAACCGTCGCCTGGGGGTCAGGCGGCGGCTTCTTCAGATTTTTTCGCCTTTTGCTCCGCCATCCTGACAGAAATCACCGACGCCTCGTAAAGCGCGAGGATGCAGGAGGCGAGCACGAGCTGGCTGAACGGATCGGGCGGGGTCAAGATCGCAGCGACGATGAAGATCAAGACAATCGCAAAGCGCCGGTATTTGACCAGCATCGCCGAATTGATCACGCCCGCGCGCGCGAGAAGCGTCAGGAACACCGGCAGCTGAAACGCGAAACCGAATGCGAGGATCAGCGTCGTCACCAGTGAGAGATAGTCGCCGACGCGGGTCAACAATTCGAAATTCGCCGCCGCTCCTTCGCCCGCATTTGATTCAAATCCGACGGCGAAACGCATGATGAACGGCATCATCACGAAATAAACGAGACTGCCGCCGAGCGTGAACAGCACAGGCATCGCGATCATAAACGGCGCCGCCGCCTGTCTTTCGCGCTTGTAGAGCCCGGGCGCGACAAACCGATACGCCTGCCAGGCGAGCACGGGCGACGCGAGAACCACCGCCGCGAAGATCGCCAACCGCACGCGCGTAAAAAAGAATTCAAGCGGCGCAAAATAAAGCGTCGGCTCGTCGCCGCCCGTCGCCTTCCCGACCGCATCGACGAAGGGGATGACGAGGATGTTGAAAAGCTGCTTTGAAAAGAAGAAGCAAACGACGAAGGCGATCGCGATCGCTGCAATCGAAATGATCAGGCGCTGTCGAAGTTCAGTCAGATGGTCAATAAGCGGCGCGGCGGAGGCGGCGACTTCATCCTCCTCCTTCAGCGGATCGTCTTTTTTGACCGGCAGATTCACTCGGCGCGTCCTGAGATCGGCTTGGTCGCTGCTTCGCTTATGCCTGCGGCTTCATCGCGCACCGCGCTTTCGACAGGGCGCATCGCGTCGTCGATCGAGCGCTTGGTGTCCGCGAAAACATTGTTGCGCTTTAGCGAGTCGATTTCCTTGCGCATCTCTTCCATCTCGCCTTCGCGGGCCATCTGGTTAAACGCCGCGGAGAATTCGGACGCCATGCGGCGCGCCTGCGCGACGATGCGGCCGGCAAGCCGCATCAGGCGCGGCAAGTCCTTCGGCCCGACGACGACAAGCGCAACGATCGCCACGACGACGATTTCGAAGAATCCAATTCCCGGCAGAAGGTTCATGCCGTCCTCAACAGGTCAGCGCCGACGATCGCTATTGCGAGCCGTCCTTCGCTTTCGGCGTCGCGTCGGCGGCCTTGTCGGCGCGGTCTTCAATCGCCTTGTCTTCGTCCTGAAGACCTTTGCGGAACGCCTTGATGCCCTTGGCGAAATCGCCCATCAACGAAGAGATTTTTCCGCCGCCGCCGAAAAGCAGCAGCGCGAGCACGACGATAATCAGAATCTGCCACGGTCCGACGGCCATTTCGGCCTCCTACAAATGGTTGGCGACTATTTAGGGCCTCATAGGCGGCGGTGCAAATGCGCCCTATTCCGCCCCTTCGCTCACCGGCTCTTCCTTGTGGAAGTCGGTGACGAATTCTGTCTCGTCGGACATGTCTTCAATATCGCCATCGCCGAGTTCGTCAGACGGCGCCGGCACCGCAAAGCCCGGCGGAAGACGCGCATCGAGCAGGCCCGCGGCTTTAAGATCCGCCATGCCCGGAAGGTCGGTGACACTTTCGAGGTTGAAGTGCTCAAGGAACGCCTGCGTCGTGCCGTACAGGATCGGCCGGCCCGGCGCAGAACGGCGCCGGCCGCGCATGCGGATCCAGCCGATTTCCATCAGCTGATCGAGCGAGCCGGGC
>JBGSLM010000128.1:0-7518 GCA_041740755.1 Parvularculaceae bacterium
GGTCTTGATATGCTGTTCGGCCGACTCTGGCGGCCCGGATTTCTGTCTCATCTTCGCTCCCTCAATGGGCTACGATGAGCCAGAAATCCTCCGTTCAGTTCATCCCGTCAAATGTCCCAAGGTTGCTGACGCCGGACAGGCGACGCCCAACGCCTCGTCGAGGGCGGCGTGCAGAAAAGCCAGCCGTTCGCTTGCCGGCGCCACTCCCCGTCTGAAATATTCCGTATAGACACTGCGATTGCGGTTAAGCGCGTTCAGAAAGGCGTTGTTCTGGCGCATCTGGTCGTAGTCGCAGACATAGGCGGGAATGCTCTCCCCCTCCTCCATCGCCAAATCCACCCCCAATAGATATCGGATCTGGAAAAGGTCCGGAAACTCCGCAGGTATGATTGTTGTCTGGAGAATCTGCGCCGACGTGAATTCTTGCGAGCGTCTCGCCTGCTGCAAGTAGGACAGGAGCGCCAGTTTGACCTCCTCCGACGCAATTCTGTCCACGCGTCCGGCGGAGATGAGTTCCGTTGCGGTCGGCAATTCGGACGGGGGAAGGGTGAGCATCGAGGACCAGTCGATGAAGTTGCAAAGGTAGCTGTCCAACACATCGGGCCGTTGCTCGAGCGCAGGTATTTCTTTCAGGACGTATGCTCTCGCCTCGGACAGGTCGTTGCGATATCCATTGGCGAAGTCCGTCAACAGCTCAAGCGTCTTGACGATGAGGGGGCGGTCCCTGTCGTAATAGGCGCGCCGGTCAGTCAGCTCGATCACGTCGCTGTGCAGCCGCTCAAGATAGTCGCGCTCGCTCGCCCGCGTCTCGCGATCCTCATTCCAGCTCGTAATCTGAAACGCGATCAGGATGCCCGCGACGACGATGACGAAATCGAGCGCGATCGCCGTCCATTCCTGTTTCTTAAAATGCGCGATGATGCGGCGAAGGATCATGGCGCGCTCCGTGGTAGGGCGTGCCTTGGCCCGCCGCCTTCATTTTCCATCAACATTTTCGCGCATGGCGCCGGCGTCGGCGGGTTAAAACCCGCCCTACAAGATTGCGCGATGACGCGGCGGAGGATCATTGATTTTCAGCCTCGATGTCGGCGATCAGATCACTGGCCAGATCGCGCGCATGATTCATCGACCTGATCTGAAATCCGGAACTCACCCAGAAACTGCGTAACTGGGCGGCGAATTTCGGACTCGCTTTCGCCGCCGCGACAAGATCATCAAGGCTAGACCCTCCGGCGCCGATCCCGAATTCGTGCCGGGTCTGTCTAAGGTCGTGCGAGTAGTTTAGAATCCCTTCTTCAGATTTTTCAACTTCCAGCGCATTTGCGTAGTAGGCTTGAATATTGCGCCTGATGACGCCGTTGCGGAGCAGCCCGATATCGCCGGTGCTGATGAGGGCGTCATAGGTGTGTCGAACCGGATTAAATCGCCGAAGATCAGAAAGCGCATCATTGGCGGCGGATGGCTGGTCTGACGAAAAAGGCGCTTTCAGCTCAAAAGCGATCAGGCCGCTGCAAGGCTCGAAAGCGCAGTCATTAAAATGGAAGGTCGCCGGCGGCGGCGTCAAATCGGCGCGGTCCAGCACCAGTGCGATTACCGCCATTCGCGTGCTAGCGACATTGGCGACACGGTCGATGTGATCCATATCTGCGGACAAATCTTCGACAAGCTGCGCCAAATAGGCGGCTTCCCTCGCCCGGTCCCCCTGCGCGGCGTTCCAGTTCGAGACCTGAAGACCGACGAAGACGCCAACGACGACAATGACGAAGTCGATGGCGACTGCGAACCAGTTCTGCGCTTTGACGTGTTCGGTAAGGCGGCGGAGGATCATTTTGTTTCCTCGATATAGTCGTAGACGTATTGCGCACGCGTCGAGACCGACTGAAACAGAAGAAGCTTCACGTCGATGTCGGCCAACACGCGCGTGAGGCCAGGCTCCAAATCAGCGTCAAGCAGCCGCGACACGACCATTGCGATTTCTTCGGGCGCGAGATTCAATTCGCAGCGATCGGGCAAAATCGCGGTCGCCGAGCCTTCCTCGTCCAGGCCGTAAATGATCGTGCAATCGCCGGATCGCAGTTTTGCTTGCGCTACATAGGGCGTGACGCTGCGAATCGTTTCGTGATAGGATGGAATGTTGAGAAACACATCCTGCGAGCCTGCTATAGCGCGGTAATACTCGTTCAGTCGTTGGCGCTGGGCCTTATCGATATAGGCGTTGATCTCGCTGGCGGACAACATTTCATCATAAGTGGCGCGGCTGATGCGACGACGCAGCGACAAACTGGCGAAGTAGGCGTCAATGATGAATTCCTCGCCGAGAGTTTCAGGCGCTTGGTCCAGCGCCGCGAGCGCGCGGAGCGCGTGGCCTTTGACCCGGTTGAAATACTCAGTTCGCGCCGCCATATCCTGCCGGTTCGCTGTCAATTCCTCTTGAATGCGAACTACATACTCGCGGGCGGCCCGCCTGTTGTTTTGAGCCGAATTCCAGTTCGAGACCTGGATGCCGATGAAGACGCCGACGACGACGATGACGAAGTCAATGGCGACCGCGAACCAGTTCTGCGCTTTGACGTGTTCGGTGAGGCGGCGGAGGATCATGGGGCGCTCCCGTGGTCGATAGCTAGGATTTCGTCGAGCTGGCGGTGGAGTTCCGACAAATTATCGTTCCACGGCGCCAGCGCGTCGCGGACAAATCCGTCGAAGGTGTCGGCGTTCTCGCTGAGATTGTTGAGGAAGCGCTGGTTCTCCCGCATCCCGTCCGCGTCGCAAATTGCGCGCGACCAGACTTCGTCGCGCTCCTCGTCGAAATAGGACTGAACCTTGATAAGTGTCGGGTATTTGTCTGGCAGCGTATGCTGTTCCCGCGTTCCCCAACTGCGCCAGTAGGAAAGTACCTCCAGCGATTGCTGAAAGCTCGCGAGCGCGCGTTTCAGCTCCCGGTCGCGGACAATGTTGAGCCTCCCTGAACTCAATAGCTCGTCGAACGACGGAATAGCGGGCGCCGTCAGCACGTAGTCATGGCTGAAGGCGAGGTAAAGGCACTCCTCTTCGCTGAAGTCTTTGCGCTCTCTCTCGCCGAAGATCACCGCCATCCCCTCGATGATCGCCTTGCTCTGCGCAAAGCGGCGTTCGCGAAGCCGGGCGCTCTTTGCTTCGGCCTCGACGACGTCGTCGTGCAGGCGTTGAATGAAAACGCGTTCATCGGCTCTCGCCAGACGGGCGGCGTTCCAGTTCGAGACCTGTATGCCGATAAAGACGCCGGTCACGACAATCAGGAAATCGAGCGCAACCGCGAACCAGTTCTGTGCCTTGACGTGTTCGGTCAGCCTGCGGAGGATCATGATCGTGCGCTCTCTGCGTCGATCAATTCAATGATTTGTCGCGCGTTCTCGGCGAGAACCTCGACGCCTGCCCGGGCATGGACTACGTCAATCTGCCGGGCCGCGATCAGACTGTCGAACGTCCTGTCGTCAGCCAGGGCGCGGCGGTCGATCGTGAATCTGCTCGGGGCGAGAGATTGCGCGCCGGCGGACGAGTGCCGGACAATAGAGCCAATGGGCAGACGCTCAATGATATAGGGATTGAAAATGTTGTCGCGAGTATTAATTCCGTCTTGCTGCTCGCGACTGTGTGTCGACAGCGCTTCCTCCCAGCGCTCCAGTTGATCAATCAGAGCCGGGGCCGACGATTTCGCGAAAACCGGGGAAGCCTGCAGCGCCTCGACCGCGCTCTGTTTCATGTGGATTTCGTAGACGGGGACGGCGCTCCAGATCAGCAAGTTGATTTCATCTTCAGTCGTCCCGGCTTCCGGCGCGGCGAGGACTTCGCGCAGCGCCGCCATCCGGGCGGCTTGCGTCGCGAGATAGTCGTCCGCGGCCGCCAGACGGTCGAGATTTTCGCGCATTTCAAATTGTACGGACGCAAGCTGTGCGTCGAGATATTGGCGCTCCGCGCGCCTCTCGCCCCATGCGTTAATTTGGAACGCCAGCAGCACGCCGACGACGACGATCAGGAAATCGAGGAATACCGCGAACCAGTTCTGCGCTTTGACGTGTTCGGTGAGGCGGCGGAGGATCATTGTTTCTTTTCCGTGGTCACCCGCTGAACGTTGAGTTCCGAAGCCAGCGTCGCCTGAAGCGCCTCAGCTTGTTCCTGCATGCCATAGAGGCCAAATTTGATTGTCGTCCGCAGTCGCCCGAGATTGTCGACATAGTCGTTCAAAAACCCCGGACTCGCGCGCAACTCCTCAAGATGACAGAGAACTTCGTGCCGGTAATCAAGGTCCACCGCATTCGCCTCAGGCGCCGCAATGTCATTGCCGGGGTCGTATCTGTACTGAAGAAGATCGGGGTGCCGGTTCGCCAGTCTGAACGGCTCATTATTCGCTTTGGCGACAATCGCGCGCGCCTTGTTGCGATTGAAAACAAAGTCCCGCAGTTTTTCCTTGATGATCTGGTTTTCAATCAAATCGAGCCGGCCCGTCGAAAGAATTTCGTCGAGCGTCGGCAAATCATCGCTCGGACTGGTCGCTGCGTGCGATGCGGCGAGCGTCCAGCACTCATAGTCCGACAATGGTCCTCTCGGAGCGCCGGCAAGCAGCGCCGGACGCAAAGACCAGAGCGTATCCATCAAAGGCAATATACGCTCTGATTCCGCCTTCAGTCGCCCGCTCAGAACACCTGTCTCGTCGTAGAGACGCATTAACAATTTCTGTTCTTCGCTGCGGTCCGACCGCGCCGCATTCCAGTTCGACACCTGAATGCCGACAAAGACGCCGATGACGACAATGACGAAGTCAATGGCGACCGCAAACCAGTTCTGCGCTTTGACGTGTTCGATGACGCGGCGGAGGATCATGGCGAATTCCCGGAGCGCACGGCGTCAAGGAGCCTGATCACGTCACGCGCGCGATTGAGATTTCGTACGTGCCAGTTGTAATAGTATCCGTTCGCCTCTCTCAGCTCAAATGCAGCGTTCCGGAAATCGCGGTCCACCAACATCGCCGGAAGATCGTATTCGCCGACCGGCGTGCTGGGGAGCGTTCCGGTTTCCGCGTCAATTGGCAGAAGCGGTATTTCATAATCATAGTAGAGAGTGAACGCGGCGACATGGGCGCTCTGGTGCATTCGAATTTGCGTCATCACCTGTTCCGATTTCTGAACTTCATTGTCGTAGGTGATCAGCGCCGCGCGCAGCGGCTCGTTGCGAACAAGAGCGACCTGCCCGCTTGAAAGGATCTCAACGAAAGTGCCCGCGCGCCCGTCGGCGTTACGGTGCATATAGGAATATCGCAATCCGATCCTGAAGGCTTCCTCCTTCTCAGGCGGAAGTTCGCCGCTATGCAGCGTTTCAATCACCGTTTGCAATCCGTCGAGATTGCGCTTGTGATAAGCGACTGACAGCATCGCTTCTTTTTCGATGGTCTCGAAATCGACCCTGAGGCGGTCGAGGACCAGCGCTGCACGGCGACGCTCCGCTTGGGCGGCATTCCAGTTCGACACCTGAATACCGATGAACACGCCGACGACCACGATGACAAAGTCTATCGCGACCGCAAACCAGTTCTGCGCTTTGACGTGTTCGGTTAGGCGACGGAGGATCATGGCGCAGCTCCATTCATGTGCGCCGCAAGCGTTTCGTCGAGCGCCTGCACCGCTTCAAGGATAAGCTGCGCCATGTTTTCATTGGCCGACGAGCCGCGGGCGCGCCAGCTCAGCTGCGCGACGACTTTATCTTTCAGGCCGGGCGTATCAAGGACACGTATGGCGGCGCCGGCGGACAGCGCACGCGAGATCGTCGGATCGGGAACGCGCGCGGTATACGCAACCGACGCCGGCAGGGGCGCGCCCATCAGCACGATGTCCCATTCGTAATGGGCTAAACTTTGATTCTGCATAAAATCCTTGAAGCCCTGATCGACAAAGAATTGGTTGTTTTTGTCTATCGCGACTTCAAGGCGGCCGGTGCGGAAGAAACAGGCGATGATTGCGGCGCGCAAGTCGGGATCGGATATGATTTCAAGGTTGCCGGAACTTTGCAGATCGATGAAGGTCGGGCTCGCGGCCTTAAGGGTGCGCCTTTGGGCGATCTGCGCCAGTCCAACGCCTATTCTGCTTTCCGCCTGCGCGCTCGGCTCGATGATTTCGCTGGCGATGCCATTGGCAAGCCGGGACTGAAACTGCTCAAACTCAATCTGGTCGCGCACCTCGACCTGAATGAGTTTCAAGTCCTGACGCAGTTGCGCAAGATAATGGCGTTCGGAGACGCGGTCAGCGCGCGCCGCGTTCCAGTTCGAAACCTGAATGCCTATGAAGACGCCGACGACGACGATGACGAAGTCGATGGCGACCGCAAACCAGTTTTGCGCTTTGACGTGTTCGGTTAGGCGGCGGAGAATCACTTGCACCTCACCTCGTCAAGCGGCTCATCGCCCAGCATCCGCTGTATCTCGCGCACTTGCCGCAACGAACTGTCCTCCCATTCAAGATAAATGCGCTGCATCTCGCGCAACTCAAAGACCGCTTCCCGAAACGCCCGGTCGGCCAGCATGGCGTCGAAATCAAAATCGCCGATGGCGGAAAATCGAAACGCGAGGCGGCTGTCCTGATCGGACCGGAAATGATCGCGCCGCAAATCATAGTCGAACCTGTCGGTGAACGACCGTATATAGTTGTTGGAAATTAACATGAGATCGGCACGGGACCCGGCAGCCGTCTCGCGAGATCCTTCATAGGCGATCAGCGCCGCGCGGAGCGCAGGGTCGCTGAGAAGCCCCATATTCCCGCTGGACAAAAGCTCGCTCAACGCGCCTGACGCCTTATTCGTCGAGGCGTTCATATAGCCGAATCGCAAGCCGTTCTCGAAGCGCGTCTTGACTTCAGGGTCGAGGCGTCCGGCGTTCAGCGCCTCGGCGATGACCTGCAAGCCGTCCAGCGCGCGGCGATGCCAACACACGCCGTGGCTGACGGAAAAATCCAGCGCCTGAAAATCGCTGCGCAATGCGGCGATTGCAAACGCCTCTTTAGCGCGTTCGCTTCGCGCGGCGTTCCAGTTGCTGACCTGCAAGCCGAGAAAGACGCCGAGGACGACGATCATGGTTTCAACGAAAACCGTGAACCAGTCCTGCCGGCGGAAGGCGTCGACGATGCGGCGCAGGATCATTTCGTTTCCTCAATATAATCGTAGAGACTCTGCGCGCGCGTGGAGACGTATTCGAAATTGAGAAGTTTTTGTTGGATATCGGACAACGCACGTGTAAGGCTCGGCCCGATATCAGCGTCAAGCAGCCGCAACACGACCATTTCGGTTTGCTCGGGTCTAAGATTCAATTCGCAACGGTCGGGCAACATAGCCGTCGCCAAGCCTTCCTCGTTAAAACCATAGGTGATCGCGCAATTGCCGGACCGGAGTTCGGCCTGCACCGCAAAGGGTATGACGCTGCGAATAATTTCGACATAGGGAGGAATATTGAGAAACACGTCCTGCGCGCCCTCATTGGTGCGATAATATTCGTCCATC
>JBGSLM010000129.1:0-19458 GCA_041740755.1 Parvularculaceae bacterium
CTGGCGCGATTTTCTCGGCGCAACGATTTTGTCGTGCTTCTTAGTAATTTGTTTTTGAATGGTTTTCTGGAGCGGGTAGCGGGAATCGAACCCGCGTCTTTAGCTTGGAAGGCTACGACTCTACCATTGAGCTATACCCGCTTCGCCCGCCTAAATAGCCGATCGCGCGGCGTGTGCAAGACCTGGCGCTAACAGGTCCGGCAAAGTCTCAACAGACGCCCTTCCGGCTCGTCCGTCAGGATATAAAGGCGGCCGTCCGGCCCGGTCCGAACATCCCGGATTCGGGCGTCGATATCGGCGAGAAGTCGCTCCGCCTCGCGAATGGAGCGGCCTTCATTATCAACCTGCGCCCGAATGAGAGATTTCGACGCGAGGCCTCCGACTAAAAACTGCCCGTTCCAGTCGGCGAACTCCGCGCCGCGATAAATCGAAAGGCCGGACGGCGCGATCGAAGGCGCCCAAACGAGCAGCGGCGACGTGACGCCTTCGGCGTGGGCGCGTTCCGAAACAAGGGCGCCGTCATAGTCGATGCCGTTCGTCGTCAGCGGCCAGCCGTAATTGGCTCCCGCTTTCAGCCGGTTGATCTCGTCGCCGCCGCGCGGCCCGTGCTCATGCTCCCAGACGATCGAAGTCTCCTGGTCGATCGCGAGGCCTTGCGGATTGCGGTGACCATAAGTCCAGATTTCGGGGCGCGCATCAGCGCGCCCGACAAACGGATTATCCGCAGGCGGATTGCCGTCACGGTCAAGGCGCAAAATCTTGCCGAGGTCGGATTGAAGATTTTGCGCTTGATCGCGGTAGTGATATCCGTCGCCGACACTGAGCAAAAATGTGCCGTCAGGCAGAAACGCCATACGCCCGCCGGGATGATTGGGTTCCGCCTTGTCGGGCGTCGCGCGATAGATGACTTCGCCCCCGGTCAGTTGATCGTTGACAAGGCGCGCGCGCCAGACGGCGAGCCTGTTCGCCTCTTCATCGCCTTCGGCGAAAGCGATGAACACGCGCTGGTTCGACTCAAAATCCGGATCGAGCGCGATGTCGTGAAGGCCGCTGTCGGCGTTCACCATGAGATTTTCTGGCAGGCCCGGAACTGCGTTCGGAAGCAGAGCGCCGTTGCGAAAGATCCGAAGCCCGCCAGCCTTCTCGATGATGAGAATGTCGCCGCCCGGCGCGAACGCCATGCTCCATGGAAATTTGAGGCCGCTCGCGAGGGTTTCTATTTCGATCGGCTTTTCAATTGCCGCATTCGCCGCCTCAGCGTCGGCGACAGCCTTTGTTTCCGGCGACGCCTGCTTTGAACAGGCGGTTGCGAGCAGCGCTGCAGCAATCACAAGCGACCTTCTCATGGCGAGCCTCCCATTGCGTTGCGGTTTAGACATTAGCGCGGCGCACGCCCGTCAACAGGCCGGTTCGTCGCGCCTATAGTTCGCTTTGTCTTGGCCTTCCGACTTTCGGCACGGAAATGTTGAACACGATCGCTGCGGCGCGTATTGCGAATGCGGCAAGCGCCGCAACCGGCGCTGCGATGGCGCTGGCAAGGCCAAGTTCAAGAAGGCCGACATAGGCGCTGGCCCCCGCGAGCGCCGCCGTGACGTAGATATCCTGTTTCATGAACAGCGACGGCTCGTTCAAGAGCACATCGCGAATGAGCCCGCCGAACGTCGCTGAAACCGCGCCCAAAAAGATCGCAATGAAAGCGGGCGCGTCGGCGGCGAGTGCGGCCTGCGTCCCTAATATTGCAAAGACCGCAAGACC
The DNA here is from genome assembly GCA_041740755.1 of Parvularculaceae bacterium. GTDB lineage: Bacteria > Pseudomonadota > Alphaproteobacteria > Caulobacterales > Parvularculaceae > Amphiplicatus. The sequence continues at coordinate 1,756 of JBGSLM010000129.1, forward strand.
GAGCGCGTCAGCCCAGATCAGCGCTTTCAAACGCGACGTGAACGCGGGTTGCGCAACCATCGCAGCGACAGCGCCCGCAAGACAGATCATCACCGCAGAAGTGTCGCGGATCCACCAGACCGGAAATTCGCCAAGCAGCACGTCGCGGATGGTGCCGCCGCCGACGCCGGTGATGAAGGCGGTCATAATGACGCTCAAAATATCGAGATCGTTCCGAAGCGCCGTCAGCGCGCCGGAGACGGCGAAGACGAAAAGGCCGAAGACGTTAAGCGCGGCGAAGACCGCTTCGGTGTCCATGGGCCCGAGATTATCTGATTCATCGGGATTAAGGCCCTCGGCGGAGATTAATCGCTCTGATTGACCCTTTTCGGGTCCGGCGCCTCGCCTGCTTCCCTTGCGGCGGCGAGCCTTGCGCCTTCCTGCGCGACGAAGCCGAACAGCGCGTCGGGATTTGCGGCCCGCATTTGCAGGGCTGCGAGTTCCATGCCTTCAGCGACGACAATCTCGCGCTCGCCTTTGGCGATGCCGTCAAGGATGATGGCGGCGGCTTTTTCGGGCGGCATGCCGTTGTCGATATTATCGTCCGATCGTCCGCGCTCGGCGCCGTCGCCGGTCATTGCGTGTTTTGCAATTCCCGTCCGGACCGACCCTGGCGTCACGACCGAGACGCCGACGCCGTAGGCCGTCTCGATTTCAGCGCGCAACGCATCGTAATAACCGACGCATGCGTGCTTGGCCGCGCAATAGGCCGTGCGGAGCGGCGCGCCGATTTTCCCCGCAACCGAGCTGATGATGACGATATGGCCGCTCTTTCGTTCGACCATCGACGGCAGGACCAGTTGCGTCAGGCGCACCGGCGCGAAAAAGTCGATCTCCATCATGCGGCGGTAAACGTCGAATGACGTATCGAGCGCGAGGCTTCGCTGGCTGACGCCTGCGTTGTTGATCAGGATATCGACGCCGCCGCGCCATTCTAGCGCGCGCGATACGACGCCCGGAAGCGCATCATAATCGGTCGCTTCGAAGGGCAAGACGAGCGTCTCGCCGGCGGCGCTCTTTGCAACGCGTTGCAATTCCTCGACGCGCCGGCCTGAGAGGATGATATTCGCGCCGCGCGCGGCAAGGCCCATCGCCAGCGCTTCCCCGATTCCGGATGACGCGCCCGTGACCCATGCGGTTTTTCCCGCGAAGTCCATTTACATCGACCGCGCGATCAACAGTTTCATGATCTCGTTGGTGCCGCCATAGATGCGCTGCACGCGCGCATCGGCGTACATCCGGCTGATCGGATATTCATCCATATAGCCATAGCCGCCATGCAGCTGAAGGCACTCGTCGATGATCTCGTTTTCAAGATCGGTGAGCAGCATTTTCGACATCGACGCCGTCGATGCGTCGAGTTTTCCTTCCAGCAAAAGCCCCGTGCAGTAATCGACGAACACGCGCGCCATCGTCGCCTTCGCCTTGCATTCGGCGAGCTTGAACTGAGTGTTCTGGAAATTGAACACCGGACGACCGAACGCATGGCGCTCTTTCGTGTAGGCGATCGTCAACTCCAGCGCCCGTTCGATCGCGGCGATTGCGATAACGGCGATCTGCTGGCGCTCCTGCGGCAATTGCTGCATCAGCTGGATGAAGCCCATGCCTTCCGATTGCCCGAGCAGATTTTCGGTCGGAATTTTCACGTCATCGAAGAAAAGCTCCGACGTATCCTGCGCTTTATTGCCGAGTTTCTTGAGGTTGCGCCCGCGCCTGAATCCGTCCGCCTCGTCGGTCTCGACCACCATCAACGAGACGCCCTTGGCGCCTTCCGACGGGTCGGTTTTGGCGACGACAATGATGATGTTCGCCGTCTGGCCGTTGGTGATGAACGTCTTCGATCCGTTGATGACATACTGGTTGCCGGTCTTGATCGCCGTCGTCTTCACCGCCTGAAGGTCGGAGCCGGTGCCGGGTTCCGTCATCGCAATCGCGCCGATCAGCTCGCCCTTCGCCATGCGCGGCAGCCAGCGCTTCTTTTGTTCCTCGGTGCCGTAGTGATTGATGTACGGCGCAACGATGCAATTATGGAGACCTGCGCCAAATCCTTCGACGCCCGCCTTCACCTGCTGTTCGCAGAAAATCTGTTCATGCGCGAAGGTGCCGCCGGCGCCGCCATATTCCTCGGGCATCGACATGCAGAGGAGCCCCGCCTCGCCCGCTTTTTCCCACGCCCAGCGATCGACTTTCCCCTGATCGCGCCAGGTCTCGACATGAGGGGCAAGTTCGCGGCTGAAAAATTTGTAGACCTCGGATTCGAAGAGAACGAGATCGTCGGTTTTCCACGCAGGCGTGGCGGTCTGAAGCGCGGACATTCTTCCTCCGAAAGCAGGGATTTCAAAGGATTGTGCGCGGCGCGCGCCGCCTCCGCAATCTTGGAGCGCAGATGACCGGCGAACAAAAAGACCGCCAGGGCTTTCGCCTGCGGCGGTCTTTTTTTCTTGTTTCGACTGACGCCGGTTAGAAACCGCCGATCAGCGCCGGAACATAAGTCGACGCGATGACAATCACGAAAATCGCGCCGGTAAGATAGAGAAGGCCTTTGGCCGCTTCACCCGCCCCCAACTGACGAAGCAAACCGATAACCGCGATCAGCAGGAGCCCCAAGCTCACCAAGCCGACCGTCGCAGCGATCGATAACATTGTTTACGCGCCCTTCCGCAAACGACTGTTTGTCAGATACCCCGCCGGACCACCCAACCCGACTGAGAGTTATATAATTACAATTCGAATCATCGAGAGTCGAGGCGCCGGAGACCTATTTCTTAGAATTTTTTAATGATCGGTCAGCGGGACTGATCGGGGCCGCCGGATGCTTGTTTTGGCGGCTATTTCAACCGTTTTACAAGGCTCGACGTATCGAGCCGGCCGCCGCCCGCCGACTGAATGTCCGCGTAAAACTGATCGACAAGGGCGGTAACCGGCAGCTGCGCCCCGTTTGAGCGGGCTTCATCGAGCGTGATTCGAAGGTCCTTGCGCATCCAGTCGACGGCGAACCCGAAATCGAACCTCCCTTCGGCCATCGTCTTCATGCGGTTTTCCATCTGCCACGAACGGGCGGCCCCGCCCGATATCGCCTCGAATACCCGGTCGATATCGATCCCGGCCCGATTGGCGAAGTGGACCCCTTCGGATAGACCCTGGACCAGCCCTGCTATGCAGATCTGGTTGACCGCCTTGCATAGCTGGCCGTGCCCCGGCGGGCCGATATGGACGATCCGCGCGGCATAAGCCTCCATCGCCGGCCTTGCCCGATCGACATCGGCGGCTGACCCGCCGCACATCACGGCAAGCTTTCCACCTTCGGCGCCCGCCTGACCGCCTGAAACCGGGGCGTCCACAAACCCTATTCCTGCGGCCCCGAACCGCTCGGCCATCCTGCGGGCGAGCGCCGGGCTTGCGGTCGTATGATCGACGATGACCGCGCCCTTCCCGATTGAAGGCGCGGCAGCCCCAAGGACCGCTTCGACAACTGGATCATCGCCGAGGCAGGAAAAGACGATCTCGGCGTCTTTGGCCGCCGAACCAGGGTCGCCCGCCGACCGGCCCTTGTGCTGCGCGGTCCAGCGCGCCGCTTTTTCACCGGTCCGGTTGTAGACGGCGACGTCATGCCCGCGCGCGGCCAGATGGCCGGCCATCGGATAGCCCATCACGCCAAGCCCCAAAAACGCGACCTTCATGACGCAACTCTCATTCGGCAAAGCTCCTTAATCCGTATGCGGTCCTATTCCATAGCGGCTCGCAAAATAGGTGAGCGGCGCGCCGGCCTTTGCGTCGAATGCGACGACTTTAGCGACAAGGATAACGTGATCGCCCGAGCGATGGCGATCGACGACTTCGCAATCGAACCCCGCGAGGCGGTCTTTCAGAACCGGCGAACCGGTCTTCCAGATTTCATATTCATCCGTCGAAAGCGGGCGCGGCTCATGGCTTGCGAACCGTTCGGATACGGACTGCTGGGCGCCGGTCAGGACGCTGATCGAATAGGATGGCGAGGCCGAAAAATCCGCAAAAGTCGACGCCGTGTTCTCGATGCACCACAAGACTAGCGCAGGCTCAAGCGAAACGGACGTGAAGGAATTGATCGTGATCGCCGTGAATCCGCCCCGCCCGTTGGCGCAGGCCGCGACAGCGACGCCCGTTGAAAAGCGTCCGAACGCGTTTTTCAGCTTCCTGTAAGGGTCAGTCATCGCCGCGCCAGCCTGCAATCCTCGAGCCTGCAATACCATTGCACGCGCCAGCAGCGCCTGCCCGTCCTGCCTGAATGAAACAAAGTAACCTTGCCAATCGGCTTGTGCGGGTAGCATCAATCACGTCAAATAAAAAGCGCGAACCGCCGCCTGAAGGACCCGAATGGACCTCGCCGTAAGCTTTACCGCCGTCATATCGGCATCGCCATGGCAGATGTGGGTGACGCTGGCGATACTCCTGGCAGCAATCACTGCGTTCATAAGCGACCGCTTCTCGATGGAGCTTGTTTCGGTCGCGACCGTCGCCGCTTACCTGCTTTTGTTCCAGATAGCGCCTTTGCGCGACGCCGGCGGCGAAAAACTCATTTCAAGCGCGACGATCCTTGAAGGCTTCGCCGATCCTGCTCTTCTCGCAATTATGTGCCTCCTGATGCTCAGTCAGGGACTATTCCAGTCCGGCGCCATGGAGTTGCCGACGCGGTTCCTCGTGCGCGGGGCTGGCAGGTTCAAAACGCTGATGCTCGGCGCCGTTCTGGTGCTTGCATTGTTGTCGAGCGCCTTCGTCAACGACACGCCGGTCGTCGTCATGTTCATGCCGATCGTCGCGGCGATGGCGATGGCGAGCGGCGTTGCGCCCTCGCGCGTGCTTATGCCGCTGTCGTTTCTCGCCCTCCTTGGCGGCATGACGACATTGATCGGCTCGTCGACCAATATTCTCGCCGCCGGCGTCTATCACGATGCGACGGGCGATGAGATCAAGTTTTTCGATCTAACGCCGCTCGGCGCGATGATTGCGGTGATCGGCCTTGTCTATCTTGCGACCGCCGGACGGCTGCTGTTGCCAAAGCGCGGCGCGACGGACGCCAATGTCGAACGCGAGAACAAGCAGTTCATTGCGCAGTTCGAAATCAATCGCGGCCACTTTCTGCTCGGCAAGGGCCCGGTCGGCGGGCTGTTTCTCGATCTGCCGGACATCACCGTGCGCATGGTTCAGCGGCGCGAAGAAGCGATCCTGCCGCCCTATGATGATTTCCAGTTCAAATACGGCGACGTCGTCATCATCGCAGCAACGCGCAAGGTGCTGACAAAACTGCTTCGGGAACGCCCGGAAATTCTCGGCGATGCGCTGTCTGAGGTCGATCTCGATGAAGACGATCCGCGCGCGCCGCGTTCGCAATTGACGCTTGTCGAGGCGGTCGTCGCGCCCGGATCGCGAATGATCGGCCGGACGATCGGACAGATCGGCTTTCACTATCAGACAAACTGCGTGATCCTCGGCGTCGAGCGCCGCAGCCGCATGATCCGGACAGAGATCAGTTCAATCCGGCTCGAAGCCGGCGACGTTTTGCTGATCCTTGGACCGCTCGAGAATGTGCGAACGCTTCGCATGGATCGCGACGTCCTTCTCATGGAAACGTCGATGACGGGGCTCCCGGCGCCGCGCAATGCAATTCTTTCGGGCGTCATTTTCATTATCGTTGTCGCTTTGGCCGCGACCGGAACGCTTCCGATCGGCATTTCGGCGATCTGCGGCGTCTTTGCGATGCTGGCGATCGGATGTCTCAACATCCGCCAGGCGGCGCGCGCTTTCGACCGGCGCATTTATCTGCTCATCGGTTCATCGCTCGCGATGGGCCATGTGCTTGAGAAAACGGGCGGCGCCGTTCTCATCGGCGGATTCATCGCGCCGATCGCGGAAAACTTCGGACCCGCAGCGCTTATTTCAGCGATGTTCATCATCAGCGCCGCACTCACCAATGTGCTCTCGAACAATGCGACGGTCGCGCTGTTGACCCCGATCGCGATCAGCGCCGCGCGGCTTGCAGGCATCGATCCGTGGCCGCTAGCGCTGAGCGTCATCTACGGCGCCAATTGCCCGTTCGCGACGCCGATCGCGTATCAGACGAATCTTCTCGTCATGACGCCCGGCCATTATAAATTCCGCGACTTCGCCAAAGTCGGCGGGCCGCTCATCATCCTCATCTGGATCGCCTATTCGATCGCCGCGCCGATTTATTTCGAGTCGATTGGGAGGTTGTAGCGCGTCCTAATTATTTTTTGACGTAATACTTCCAACGACCAGAAAATACTGCCTATATTGTCTCACCGTTTTGTGTTGAGGGGAACAAATCGATGGGCCGCTCAAGCGCCGCTGCGGCGTATTTTCTGGTCGCCGCCGCGACCCTGACCGTCGATTCCGCGCAAGCGCAAAAGACAGCGCCCGACCCAAAGCTCCGGCAAGACGGCACGATCGAAGTCTATGGGGCGCTTCCAACCGTTTTTGGTCTGTCTGTTTCGCCGAGCGGCGAACAATTTTCCTACATTGCGCATTTAGACAAAGGCGATTTTTTTGTCGTTGTCGAGCAAGGCAAGGGAATCGTCTTCAGCGCGAACGCCACAAACGTCAAAGGCTGGAACACGATCTTCCCGACAGAAAGACACGCGGTCTTTTTGGCGTCGGATACGAAACGGTCCGTCTATGTCATCGGTAAGTGGGAGCATTCGGCAGCTGTTTCGGCTACAGTCAAAACAGGCACGCTTGTCACGCTGCTTGCAGGCTATCCTTACCTTCATCCCGCGCAGACCGGTCTTGGCGATATTGTAGGGCTCCTTGAAGGCACGGATTTCGTCTTCATGCCTGCTTTCATCAGGGGGCTGGGTACTAGCGTCACCTATGCGTTGATGAAAGCGGACCTGAATTCAGGCCGCGCCACAGTTGCGGCGCGCGGCGCGCATGATGTGACCGACTATTTAGTCAACGCGCAAGGCGTCATCGTCGCGCGTGAAGAATTCGACGAAGTCGCGGACGAGCATCGCATATTCGCCGGCGCGAACGGCGAGTTGAAAAAAATCTACCAAATGAGCACGCCGCTTCCCGCTCTAAGAATCGCGGGCATGCTCGGCGACGGATCGGGGCTGCTTGTAGTCGGCGAAAAAGGTCAGGATGCATTCGCATCCATAAGGAAGCTCGGATTTGACGGAACTCTATCGGCGCCCCTTTTTGAAAAGCCGGGCGCGGAGATTGCCCGCGTGATTACGGACAACCAGCGCGTTGTCATCGGCGTCGAATATTCGGGGATGTATCCAAGCTATCGCTTTTTCGATGAATCTCTTACCCGGGCCATGGAGGCTCTCGCCGGCCTTTTTCCATATGACGCAGTCAAGTTGATTGACAGCACTGCCGACCGGCAAAAGCTTGCAATCTCAATCGCCGGGGGCACGGTCTCGCCTTCCTATTTCCTGTTCGACCGCAAGACGAGCGCTCTCGCGAGGCTCAGTCAGCAATACAAGAATCTCAGCGACGCCGACATTAATCCGGTCACTCCGATCGAATACAGGGCGCACGACGGGCGGACGATTCCGTCTGTCCTCACCTACCCGCGCGGGAAGAAACTCGGCGACAAGCTGCCGCTCATCGTCATGCCGCATGGCGGCCCCACATCTTACGACGCCGTCGGCTTTGACTGGATGGCGCAATATTTCGCGAGCCGCGGCTATCTCGTGTTCCAGCCGAACTTTCGCGGATCGGACGGATTTGGCCGCGAACACCGTGTTGCCGGATACGGCGAATGGGGCGGCAAGACGCAGTACGACATAACCGACGGCGCCGAACTCCTCATCCGCAAGGGCTGGGCCGACCCCAATCGAACCTGCATCATCGGCGGCAGCTATGGCGGATACGCCGCGCTCGCGGGCGGCGCTTATACGCCCGATCTATACAAATGCGTTGCTGCGATCGCGCCGGTCAGCGATCTCAATTTCATGCTGTCGGAAACGAAGCGCGAAGAGGGCTCCGACAGCGCGGATTATACCTGGTGGACAAAGCTGATCGGCAGTCAGAAGGAAGATCGAAAAAAGATCGACGCGATTTCGCCCGTCAACGCCGCAGCGAATTTCAAAGCGCCCGTTCTCCTCATCCACCGCAATGACGACACGATTGTTCCCTTCGAGCACAGCTCAAGAATGGAAAGCGCGCTCAAGAAAGCAGGCAAGCCTGTAACACTCGTCAAGCTGCAAGGCGGCGATCACTGGCTGTCAAAAAGCGACGTGCGGCTTCAAACGCTGCGCGAACTCGACAAATTCGTCGGGGCGACGATCGGGTCGAAGCAGTAGGCGCGATCAGCGGGCTGACGCACAGGGCTCTTGGCGCCTATCCTCTCTCCCGCTTGCGGGAGAGGATTTCCTCCGTAAGTTGTCGCCATCCCGGATGCGGCGATTGTTGCCCGCACAGGGCTGAAAGTATAGAGTCTCCCCCGGCTTATAACTCATAATAAATATGGGGGGACGTTCCAATGCGTCTCAAGTTCGCCGCTGTCGCGGTGTTTTTTGCTACGCTTTCGAATGCGTATGCGCTTCCGCCGATTGAGACCTATGGCGAGCTTCCAGAGATCAGCCAAATGGCGATTTCGCCTGACGGAAAGCGCTTCGCCTATATGCTGCGTTCAGGCGAGGCGGAAGGGCTTGTCGTTTTCGAACCGACAGCCGGTGTGATCGGCGGCGTGAAAATCGAAGAAGGAAAAACGCGCCGCGTGTTTTTTCCGACAAATGATCATGTCATCTTGCAGATGTCCACGTACACGAACGGTATTGGGGCAAGTATCGATTACGAATATTCAAGCGCTGCCGCTTACAACATCGACACGAAAAACCTCGCTTACCTTTTAAAGGATGCGCGCGGCTATCTGCGCGGCTTTGGTTATATCATCGGCGTACGTGAAGGCTCCAATCGCGTATTCATGCCGGCGATTACTGACGCGACAATCCACCAAGTATATTCTGGGGTTTCTGAGGTAAATCTGGATACGGGCAAAGGCGGGGTCGCGTTTCAATCCAGCGCTAACGCTTACGATTGGATAATCTCGCCCAGCGGCGTCGCGATCGCTCGTGAAGATTTCACTCGGGACGGCGAGTTTTATTCGATCCGGACGCAACGAAACGGAGAATGGGAAAGCGTATTTTCGGCGCACGCCGAAAAGCCTCCTTATAATCTCGTCGGAATGCGGGAAGACCAATCGGCCCTCGTCGTCTATGAGCGCGAGGAGGATGAAGGATATTCAAAACTCTATGAGATGCGATTCACCGGCGAGCTCTCAAACCCGCTGTTCGATAAGCCGGAAAGCGAGATCTCCAAGATTGTAATGGGTATGAATCGCGAGGTTCTCGGCGTGGCGCTCACCGGCAAACATTCAGGTTATGAGTTTTTTGACGCGGGCCTGACCGCCGAAGCCAAAGCAATAGAAGCGCTCCTGCCCGGTTCGACTGTGACACTTGCCAATTGGACTTCCGATTTTTCAAAGATTTTGGTCTATGCGGCCGGCTCGAAGCTAGCGCCGGCCTATTACCAATATGATCGCGCGAGCCGGCGTCTTTCGAAGATCGCTGGCGTGTACAAAGGCGTCAACGACAGCGATGTCGGCGAAATTCGCTCAATTTCCTATACGGCGCGAGATGGGTTGGAAATTCCCGCGCTCATCACATTGCCGCCGGGCGTAGACAATCCGACGAACATGCCGCTGATCGTCATGCCGCACGGCGGACCAGAAGCCTTCGACGAAGTCGGATTTAACTGGAAGGCTCAATATTTCGCGAGCCGCGGTTATTTGATTTTCCAACCGAATTTCCGCGGCTCCGGCGGCTATGGCGCGGAGTTCCGCAATGCGGGCGACGGCGAATGGGGCGGCAAGATGCAAGACGACGTCACGGATGGAGTGATGCGCCTCATCGCCGATGGTTTGGCTGACCCAAAACGCGTCTGCATCATCGGCGGCAGCTATGGCGGGTATGCGGCCTTGGCGGGCGGCGCTTTCACGCCGGACCTCTATCAATGCGTCGCGGCGATCGCTCCCGTCACCGACGTCGAAATGACATTGCGCGAGGTAAAACGTGAAACGGGATCGAAGAGCCTTACGTTCAAATATTGGGAGAAGCTGATCGGCGACCTCAAGGACGGTAAGGAAAAACTCCAGAAGATTTCACCAGTGAACAACGCGGCCGCGTTCAAGGCGCCGGTGTTGCTGTTGCATGGCGAAGACGACACAGTTGTGCCGTTCATTCAGAGTCGTCGAATGGAGGCGGCGCTCAAAGCCGCTGGAAAATCCGTGACGTTTGTCAAACTCGAAAACGAGGATCACTGGCTTTCGATAAGTGAAACCAGGCTGCAAACGTTGCGCGAACTCGACAAATTCGTCGAGGCGACGATCGGGTCGAAGCAGTAGGCAGTAAGCTGAATTTTTGCATTAAGACGAGGCCCCGCATGCTTCGGGATAGGGTCGGAAGCAATCAACCGCTCATCCCGGCGAAAGCCGGGATCCATTTTTTCATTTACATTTTGCGAGCGCGCTGGACCCCGGCTTTCGCCGGGGTGAGCGGTGAATGAATTCGCGATTTCAATGAGATGCGGCATGGAATGCGCTTGCTCGTCTGAGGTCTCGTGAACCCGCCTATTGCAGGCGAAAAGCCGACTGTATAAAGTCGCCCCCGGCTCACAACAATAAAAACTGGGGGTTTTTCCATGCATCTCAAATTCGCCGCTGCTGCGGCGCTGTCGGCTCTTGTTTCCGAAGCAGCCGCTCTGCCGCCGATCGAGGCCTATGGCGAATTGCCGGGCGTTCGCGCGCTCGATATTTCTCCGACCGGAAGCCGCTTTGCTTACCTCTCACGCGAGAACGGCGCTGAATATTTCATGATCGCCGAACCCGGCAAGGGCGTGATCGGCGGCGGCCCGACAGGCGATTTGAAAGCGCGCAGCATATTTTTCGCGAATGACAAATTCGCGATCGTCATTGCGTCGGAAACAACCGATTCAACTATTTTCAGAGGCAAGTGGGAAAATTCGGCCGCGTTTTCCTTCGACATCGAAAAGAAGAAATTTGCGACGCTTCTTAAGGGCTTCGACGAGCTTTACCCTGCGCAAGGCGGTCTTGGGCGCATCGTCGGCAGAGTTGAAGGCGAAGATGCAGTTTTCATGCCCGCCTATATCGGCGAGTGCTCCAATGTCGGCCTCGGCTGTGAAAATCCCGAATATGGTCTCCTGAAAGCGCGCCTCAATCTTAACAGCGCCACCATCGTCTCGCGCGGCACACAAAACACGATCGACTGGTATGTCGACGAAAAAGGCGTGATCCTCGCGAGAGAGGATTACGACGCCGACGCTGACCAATACCGCGTATTCACTGGCAAGAACGGCGCGCTCACGAAGATTTACCAGGAAGAAACTGCGTTGCCTGAAGTCAACGTCGCCGGCGTGCACCCGGACGGCAGCGGCGTCATTCTCGCCAAATCTTCGGACGGAGACGATTATTCGTTGCTGTCGAAACTTGGGTATGACGGACAGATATCCGGACCGCTGTTCGATACTGGGGGCTCATCGATCCACGGACTTTTGACTGACGAAAACCGTGTACTGATCGGCGTCCGCTATGCCGGGTTGCGGCCCACCTACGCCTTTTTCGATCAGTCGCTGACGGCTGATATGGAGATGCTGGCGGGCATGTATCCGGATGATGCAGTCTATATCGAAGGCTGGACCAAGGACTTCGGAAAGCTGGTCATCATGGTCGAAGGCGGCGCGACGGCGCCGGGCTATTTCCTCTTCGACCGCGCGAAGCGCCAAATCGCGAAACTCGCGCTGTCTTATCCGCAGATAAACGACACCGACATCAACCCCGTCGTCACCATTGAGTACAAGGCGCGTGATGGGCTTAAAATCCCGTCGCTCCTCACCATGCCGCGCGGTTTAACGCTCGGGCAGTCGCTGCCGCTCATTGTGATACCGCATGGCGGACCGGAGTCGTATGACTCTGTCGGCTTCGACTGGATGGCTCAATATTTCGCGAGCCGCGGCTATCTCGTCTTTCAACCGAATTTCCGCGGCTCCTATGGTTTTGGTCGCGAGCATCGCGAAGCCGGCTATGGCGAATGGGGCGGCAAGATGCAGGACGACATCACCGACGGCGTCAACCTGCTTATCAAGAAGCAATGGGCCGATCCAAATCGCACCTGCATCATCGGCGGCAGCTATGGCGGATACGCCGCGCTCGCGGGCGGCGCTTATACGCCCGATCTATACAAATGCGTTGCGGCGATCGCGCCGGTCACCGATTTGCACTGGATGCTGACGCTAGAAAAACGCGAAAGCGGCGGCGACAGCGAAGTCTATGAATATTGGAAGCAGTTGATCGGCGACAAGGGCAAGGACAAGGCGAAGATTGAAGCGGTCTCGCCCGCGAACGCGGCTGCAAACTTCAAGGCGCCCGTGCTTCTCATCCACGGCAATGACGACACGGTTGTGCCGGTCGGCCAAAGCGTCCGGATGGAAAACGCGTTGAAGAGCGCCGGCAAGAGTGTCACCTTCATTAAACAGTCGAAAGGCGACCATTGGCTGTCGACAAGCGAGACGCGTCTTCAGACCTTGCGCGAACTCGACAAATTCGTGACTGCAACAATAGGCGTGAAGCAGTAGGCGCGATCATGGCGCGGCCTTCGCTTCCACCCTCTCCCGTGAACGGGAGACGGTGCTTGCGGCGCGCCTGATTTGCCCATGACTGTCACTCCGGGGCGATGCGCAGCATCGAACCCGGAGTCCGTCCGTCAACGAATCTGATGCCGCGAAATGGATTCCGGGTTCCGCCTGCGGCGGCCCCGGAATGACGAGCGGGCGGACTTTCCTCCCCTTTCCCCGGAACGGGAGAGGGCATTTTGATTGAGATGCGTGTCGACCGATGCGTATTGGCGTGAGTCAAAAATGGCACAGCGCGGCCATCACATTTTTCAGCCCGTTGCCGGTTCGCTAATCGACCGCTAAGATTCTCCTAGTAGGATGGGCTGATGCGAAACGAGGAAATCTCCCGCCGGCTGGGCCTCGATGGCGGGGATTTTTACATCACCGCGCCGTCGCCCTGCCCGTATCTTAAAGGCCGCTCGGAGCGGAAGGTTTTCTCCTATCTTGGCGGGCCTTCGGCGCCGGTGTTGAATTCGATCCTCTCAAAGCGCGGCTTTCGCCGGTCGCAAAATATCATCTACATGCCCGCCTGCGACGGATGCAGGGCGTGCACCCCCGTTCGCATCGTCACCGGAGAGTTCGAGCAGACGCGCTCGCGCCGCCGCACGATCAGGCGCAATAGCGATCTTGTCCGCCGCACCAAAGGGCCGCGCGCGACTTCGGAACAATTCTCCGTCCTTCGCGCCTATCTCGATGCGCGCCACCATGACGGCGGCATGGCGGAAATGACGGTGCTCGACTACGCGTCGATGGTCGAAGAAACGGCTGTCGACACCCTGATCGTCGAATACTGGAAGCGGAGCGAAGACGGACAGGAAACGTTGCTTGCCGCCGCGCTGACCGACAGGCTCAATGACGGCCTTTCGATGGTCTATTCATTTTTCGAACCGGAAGAAGAAGCGCGCAGCCTTGGCGCCTATATGATCCTCGATCATGTCGCGCTCGCGATCGAGCTTGGGCTTCCATACGTATATCTTGGCTATTGGGTCGAAGGCTCGGACAAGATGGCCTACAAGGCCGCCTATCAGCCGCTTGAACGCCTGACGGCCGGCGGCTGGACGCGGATGTCCGGGGCTTAAGGCCCCGCCCTTTTCATCAGCATCGGCTCAGTCCATTCTCGCACGCTCGAAATGCGTGCGGGGCGGGATCGTGATCAATCGTCGAAATCTTCTCGTTGGCGGCGCGGCGGGACTTACCGCCGGCTGCGATTGCGGCGTTCCGGAAGGACTTCCCGTCGCCGCAGGCGCAATGCGCGAGCGCCAGCTTCGCATGGTGACGACCTGGCCGAAAGATTTTCCGGGCCTTGGAACCGCCGCCGAAAACGTCGCGAAATTCATCAACGAGATGTCCGGCGGCGCAATCAAGGTTCATGTCTACGCCGCCGGCGAACTCGTCGGCGCATTCGACAGTTTCGACGCGGTGTCGAACGGGTCCGCCGATATGTATCACGGCGCTGAATATTACTGGGCGGGAAAATCAAAAGCCTATCCGTTCTTCACGGCGGTCCCGTTCGGGATGACAGCGCCGGAGATTATCGGCTGGACCGAATTCGGCGGCGGTCAGCAGCTCTGGGATGAGCTGTCGGCGCGTTTCAATATCAAGCCGTTCGTTGCGGCAAATACCGGGCACCAGCTCGGCGGCTGGTTCAAGCGGCCGGTCAATTCGCTCGAAGATCTGAAAGGCATGAAGATCAGGATGCCCGGCGTCGGCGGCGAAGTGATGCGCCGGATCGGCGCATCGGCTGTCGCATTGCCGGGCGGCGAGATTTACGCGGCGCTGCAATCTGGCGCAATCGACGGCGCCGAATGGGTCGGCCCTTGGAACGATCTTGCTTTCGGCTTTTATCGCGAAGCAAAATATTATTATGCGCCAGGCTTCCACGAGCCAGGAGCGCAATGCGCCCTCGGCATCAATCTCGACATATGGAATTCCTTCAATGCGCAGGAACAGGCGATCGTCAAAGCCGCCTGTCACCGCGCCAATTACATATGCCTTGCGGAATTCACCCATTACAACGGCGTCGCGCTCGAACAACTCGTGAAGGAACACGGCGTCGAAGTGCGCAAGATGCCGGACGACGTGCTCGCCGCCCTCGCCCGCGAATCGAAAATCGTGCTCGAAGAATCCGCCGCCAGCGACGACATCACGCGCCGCGTCTTTGAAAGCTACAAGGCGGAACTCCTCCGCGTTCAAAAGTGGAGCGAGATTTCCGACGAAGCGTTCATGACGGCGCGCCGTACGATGTTTTCATTTGGATGACGCCCATGGTGACGCAGTTCGGCGACATTCTTAACTGGCTTGCGGCGGGCGTCATGTTCCCGCTGCTGATGCTGCCGCTTGCCTCGATTGCGTCCGGCGCAAAAATGAATGCTGTCGTCTGGATCGCGCTCATCGGCCTCGTTATCGGCGCATCAACGATATTCGCCAGCCTTGCCGTCGACCTGAAACCGCCGGGCTGGACGCCTTCGCTTGCGGCGACCCTGATCGCTGTTGTCATTATCGGCGCGCTGGCGATCGCCGCAAACGGCGCGACGCCTCTGGCCGAGGCGATCGCCGCGCCGGCCGAATGGATCGTTCGCCGCACTGGACGGCTATCGCTTTACCTCATTATCGCCATGGCGCTGGTGCAGTTTTCGATTGTCATCTTGCGCTATGTGTTCGGTCTCAACTTCATCGCGATGCAAGAGAGCGTCACCTATATGCATGGCGCGGTATTCCTGCTCGCGGGCGGCTATGCCTTCCTCACCGACGATCATGTGCGCGTCGATATCTTTTACCGGGAAGCCGGCCCTCGCCAGAAGGCCCTCGTCAATCTTGCAGGAACTTACCTCCTTCTCTTTCCCTTTTGCTTTGTCGCTTTGTGGGCCGCCGGGCCCTATGTCGCCAATTCCTGGGCGGTGCAGGAAGGCTCGATGGAGCAATCCGGCATCAAGGGCGTCTATCTCCTGAAATCGCTGATCCCGATTTATCTCACACTGCTCGCGCTCGCGGGTTTTGTGATCGCGACGCGCGCTGCAGCGACCCTCAAAAACAGGAGCGCCTGAGCGATGGATCTTGTCGGCGCGCACGGCTTTTGTCTTTGCGGGGTTGCGCCATGGCTAGACGTCGCCATGATTGTTGCGCTCTGTCTTCTTATTCTCGCCGGATATCCGGTCGCTTTCAGCCTCGCCGGGACGGCGCTCGTCTTCGCATTTCTCGGCCTTGCATTCGGCGTCTTTGATCCAAGTTTCATCCGCCCCCTGCCCCAGCGCATTTATGGCGCCGTCACCAATACGACATTGATCGCCGTGCCTATGTTCGTGCTCATGGGCGTCATCCTCGAAAAGTCGCGCATCGCCGAGGAACTCCTTGACGAAATGGCGAAGCTCTTTGGAACCTTGCGCGGCGGCCTTGGCATTTCGGTGATGCTTGTCGGCGCGCTCCTTGCCGCATCGACCGGCATTGTCGGCGCGACCGTCGTCACCATGGGACTATTAAGCCTGCCGACGATGCTAAAGCGCGGTTACGATCCGGCCTTCGCCTGCGGCTCAATCGCGGCGGCGGGAACGCTCGGGCAGATCATTCCGCCGTCGATCGTGCTCATTTTGCTCGGCGACGTCATCTCGAATTCCTATCAGAAGGCGCAGCTTGAATTGGGCGTCGCGTCGCCTGAAGCGATTTCCGTCGGCGATCTTTTCGCCGGCGCGCTCATCCCCGGGCTGATGCTGGTCGGGCTTTATATCGCCTATCAAATTCTGGTTGCGGTCTTCGACGGCAAGAAAACGCCCGCGATTCCTGCGGCCGAACTTGGGCCCCGCAGAGAAGTCTTCGCCGCTGCGATGAAAACGCTTCCGGCGCCGCTTCTCCTCATCATCGCCGTGCTCGGCTCGATCCTTGCGGGCGTTGCAACGCCGACCGAAGCGGCGAGCGTCGGCGCGATCGGCGCGCTTTTGATCGCGGGCTCGCGCCTCGCGCCAAAGAAGGGAATTCTCGCAGGACGCTTTGCAGTCTTTGCGTCCGCTGCTGCGATCATCGGGCTTTTGACATTGACCGCATTCTTCGACCTCAGGGTCGGACGGACGCAATCGTCGAGCGCGGATCAACTCGCCGTCACGATGGCGATTGCGCTCTGCGCGCTTATTCCGTGGGGCATCGTCGCCAGCGGCGTACAGCTTGCGCGTGAAAAATCTCTCCGCCCGATCGCGGATCAGACGGCGCGGATCACGACCATGGTGTTCACGATCCTGATCGGCGCCGCGATGTTTTCTCTCGTGTTCCGCGGCCTTGGCGGCGAAGAGACGATCCACCGCGCGCTTGCAGCTCTCCCCGGCGGCGTTGTCGGCGCCGTGATCGGCGTCATGGCCGTGATGTTCGTCCTCGGCTTTTTCCTCGACTTCATCGAGATCACGCTCGTCGTCGTGCCTCTTGTTGCGCCGGCGCTCCTTAAAATGGGCGTCGATCCAGTCTGGCTCGGCGTGATGATCGCGGTGAATTTGCAGACGTCATTCTTGACGCCTCCGTTCGGATTTGCGCTCTTTTACCTCCGCGGCGTCGCGCCGCCTTCGGTCACGACAATGCACATCTATCGCGGCGTCGCGCCGTTCATCCTGATCCAGATTCTGGCCCTGATCATTCTCGCTTTTGCGCCTCAAATGGCGACCTGGCTGCCGGATCTGCTTTACGGCTAGACCGCCCGACGACTTGGTGCTACATTTGTAGCGCAACAGTTTTGAGCGGGAATTCGTTCATGAGAAACATCATTCTTGCGCTGGCCGCAGCGGCGCTGGCGGCCGCCTGCACGTCAGCGCCTGCAAATCCGCTGGACGAGGTCATACGGCGGCATACTGAGGCGCGCGGCGGCGCGGCGGCGATCGATGCGGTCAAAAACATCCGGACAGAAGTCGAAGTGATTGAGCCGGGCTTTACGGTCACCGGCGACTATCGCGCGCGCGATGGCGCAATGCGCATCGACATCTACGCGGACGGCGTGCGCGT
>JBGSLM010000130.1:0-8002 GCA_041740755.1 Parvularculaceae bacterium
GCTGAAGGCCGAAGGCGCGGTCGTCGCGATGGCCGGCGACGGGGTCAACGATGCGCCGGCGCTTGCCGCCGCCGATGTCGGAATCGCCATGGGGTCGGGAACAGACGTCGCCATTGAAAGCGCTGGGATTACGCTGCTGAAGGGAGACCTCAATGGTATCGTGCGCGCGCGGGCGCTCAGCCGCGCGACGATGCGCAACATCCGCCAGAACCTGTTTTTCGCGTTCATTTACAACGCGGCCGGCGTGCCGATCGCCGCTGGCGTGTTTTATCCTGTCTTCGGACTGCTTTTGTCGCCGATTATCGCGGCTGCCGCGATGGCGGCGAGTTCGGTGAGCGTCATCGCCAATGCGTTGCGGCTGCGGACTGTCAAAATTTGACGGTGTTTTCGCGACCTGCTCAGGCGGCGATGAAAAAGACCGGCGCAAAGCCGCCGCCTTCGGTGCGGAAATTCGTTGTCTGCCCCTGATAGAGGCGCGCGGCGGCCAGCAGGATTTCGCCGTCGTAGGTATAAAGGCGTACGTCCATTTTGCGAAGGAGCGGCGCGCCGTCAACGAGAACCTGCCGTTCGCCCGGCGGCGCAAGCTCCTGGGCGATATAATCCGCACCGGGAATATCCGCCCACACTGAGCGGGTAATCTTGTCGCCGCGATAAACCGCCTTGCCGCCATGCCCGGACGCCGGCTTGAAGAACAAGCGCTTGCGATCAGCCCACAGCGCCTCCGCGTTCGCCGGCGTCACGAGAACCGCGCGCGGCAAGGTGGAGAGCGCCTCAGCGGTTGCGGGAGAGACGCCCCAACTCCGAAGCCTTGTTTGATCGGAAAGCAGAGTGAGGTTGCGTTTGTCAGCGAAAAGCGCGTGATTGTAGGGATTGGGCGTGATGACTGCGGCGCCGTCGAGAAAGGCCTGTCGCAATGCCGCGTGACGCTGCTCGGATAGCGCAAAATCGACCAGCCGGTTGTAGACAAGATCGATGCGGCGCTCGCCGGACCTCAATTCGCGGTCGACGTAAGTGAGGTCCGAGGGGTCGGCGATGACGGCTTCTATTCCGTGCGCCTCGAACAATCGGCGGGCGAGAACGAACTCGGGATAGAGGTATTGCTCCGCTGGCGTATCATCGACGATGGCGATGCGCGCCGGGCGTCCGCGCTCGCGCTGACGTCGCCACTCAGACTCAAACATCGCAACGAACGACGCTTCGAACCCCGCGACGGTCGATCCGTGCTTCGCGCCCTCGACTTCCGGGCAGCAGGTGATCTGCGCGCGGGCGCTGAATGCGTTCAGAAGTGCGCCGCCGGCATTGGTGTTGATCTCGATGAGGCGCGGCGGGCCATCTCCCAAATGGAAATCGTAGCCCATCATTGCGCCAATCGGCCCCAAATCCGAACGGGACGACGGCGAAGCCCATGCGAGCGCTGCATCCTTGTAAGCGGGCAGTCGAGCGGTTTCCTCGATCGCGTGCACGATCGCGAGCATGGCGATGCGCTCATTGTCTGGCAGAAAGACGGGAACATTCGAGAAAAGGTGCTGGCGGCTCGCCACATGAGCGTCATAGAAAGCCGAATCGCCCGCCGCGTCGCGCATGGCGACGGCGAGCGCGTCGCGGTCAAGGGTGATGCAGAAACAACGTTGGTTGAGTTCAGCTGCAAGGCGGTGGACGCTATCTTCGCTCCCGCATGCGACACCGGTCAATCCGGATGCGACTTCGTTTTTAACAGCCGGTTCGGTCATCGAATTCTCCGCTGCGCGCCAATGTTAGCGTCGGCGCCGAAAAGCGCCGCCTCAGAATCGCTCAGGCGAACTCTGCCATCATAGAGATAGCCTCCCCACCTGCACTCCCACCGTGGCAGTGGAAAATCCGCGTCGGACGTGATCGTCGTTATCGGGAATGCGCCACGTCGCCTATCGCGTTCTCTTGAGGATCGCCTTCATCTGGTCGATCTCGGCTTTCTGGCCTGCGATGATCGACTGGCATATCTGCTGAATCTCCTCATCTCGGATCGGGGCTTGTTCGCACATCAGGACCGCCGCCGCGTGATGCGGAATCATTGATTTGAGGAATTCCCGATCGGAAATCCCGACCTGCTGTCTGACGAACATAAAAGATGTGGCAAGGATGACGCCGCTGATGGCGAAGGCCAAGACATTCAGCTTTCTATTCGGATACATGCGGCTCATGAGGGCGAGCTCGATCGGCGCCATCGGCGCCGCCATCAAGGCAGCCATGTAGAATTGATTGAGGTTCGCGTGAACATTATCGAACCTGTCAACCATTGCATACATGAGCGCGTACATGGCGGCAAATGAGAGAAGCGCCATGGCGAGGAGGCGGGCGTAGTTTATTGCGCCGAGGTCATTATGGTCTTTGTCCATCGATAAGTCCGTATTTGGGTCGAATTCGAACGAGCAACGGAACAGGCGGCAGAGAGAACCGCAATTGGATTAAGTTGGCCTATGGCAGCTAAACTCAAACAAGCTTTTTCTGACTTGGTTCCGTTTTTTGGCGTTAAGCGCGGTGGCTCGGCGCTTCAGAGGTCGAGGCGGACGTGCTCCCCCGCCGTAAAAAATCCCGTCATCATCGGCCGTGGCGGCGATGGCGGCCTATTCGGTCAACGTCATTGCCAACGCATTTAGACTGAGGATAGTTAGAGTATGAAGCTAAGCAGCTCTCTGTTTGTTGCAGAGTCATTCGCCGCCATCATTGGCGCATTATGATTACGCCCGGCCGCTTGCGAACGGCGATTGGCATGGCCGCGCTCTATGCCGGGGTCGCTACCCCCATGTTCGCAGTCTGGGAAATCGCCCAATTGCCGCTCTACACGATCTGGGCGGAGAAAGGCGTCCGCGCCAGCATCTGGGCCGCCTTACACTGTACGGTCGGAGACTTTCTTATCGCCTTCGTCACAATTTTTGGAGCGCTGATATCAGCCGTCTTTGCGCCGGGCTTGAGGACGGCCCGCGCGATTGCCGCAATCACTCTCCTATCTGGTCTCGTCGTCACCGGCGCGATCGAAGTGACAAGCGTGCAATGGCTTGGGCGATGGGCCTATGGCCCGCTTATGCCCGTGGATCCTTTCTTCGGCATTGGCCTCAGCCCTCTCGCGGCGTGGATTGTCATTCCCATAGCAGCCCTGCTTCTGATCCGCCGACGATTGGCTCGCGCGATTTCTTGCGAAACCCGCGCGGCACCATAAGCGCAAAAGCGCAGGGGAGATCATTGCGCACATGAACGCCCCGCGCGCCTATACGCCCGCGCTTGGATTTCGGGCGCTGACGCCGGTTTATGATGCGGCGCTCGCATTGTTGACGCGGGAAACGGTCTGGCGCACCGCCCTGATCAAGGCGATCGGGCTAAAGGGCGGCGAACGCCTGCTTCGATGTCGGATGGGGCACTGGCTCACTCGCCGTGCTTCTGGCAAAGCTGACGCCGAATGCGCAAGTGATCGGCATCGATCCCGATCCTGATGTGCTGAGGCTGGCGCGGGTCAAGGCCGCTCAAGCTGGGGTGAATGTTTCCTTTCACGAAGATCTTCTTAGCCCTGCGTTTCTCGATAGCCAGCCGCCCTTCGACGTCATCGCCTCGTCGTTGGTGTTTCACCACGTTCCCGTGGCGGGAAAGGCGGAGATTATCGCAAAGCCCTCTTCGCGATGAAGGTGAAAGAGGGCGGCTCAAAGCGCCCTGGGACTCCTAACATATCGCAAGGGATTCAGCGCCAGGAGCCTGACAATGCGTCCGATTCGCATGCGCAAAGGGGGAGTCGGAGGCGCTGCGGGCTCTCGGACATCTCCCTTCTTACCACACGCCGTTAATTTTATGTGGTAAGGGAGTTGAAAGAATTACCACACGAGAATAATATCGTTGGGTAAATCGAATCGCTCCCTAGGCCCATGACCGTCCGCCGCCATTCGCTGACCGCGCAAACCGCCTATCACGATCTCGTCTCGCTGCTGCTCGACGACGCAGTTGCGGATCTGCGCGGGGCGCCGACGCGGCGCACAATCAGCGGCAAGAAATATTGGTACGACCGCTATCGCGTCGGCGCCAAAGTTCATGAGCGGTATCTCGGCGACGAAACGCCGGACCTCCTGGCGCGGCTTGAAAAGCATGAGACGCTGAAGGCCGGGCGGGATAGCCGCCGCAAGGAGCGCGCGCGACTCGTACGCCTCCTGAGGAGCGAGCGCTTTCTTGGCCTTGACGGTGCGACCGGCAGCCTGGTCGCCGCGCTGGCGAAAACCGGCGCCTTCCGGCTGGGCGGCGTCCTCGTCGGCACGACAGCCTTCCGGCTCTATGAAGGCGAACTCGGGATAAGACTGCGGCTCGACGATACTGCGGCCACCAATGACATCGACATCGCCAGCTTCGAGAAATTGTCGATCGCTCTCGGGGACGTCGTCGAGCCCGCTTTGAACGGAGTGCTGAAGGACTTCGACTTCGAGGCGGTGCCTTCGCTTGAGAGGGGGCGCGTCTGGCGCTGGAGGCAGACGAGAACGGAAACGCTCGTAGAATTTCTGACGCCCTCGTTCAGCGAAGAGGAAGGCATTCGTGATCTTCCCGCCCTGGGCGTGAGCGCGCAATCCCTTCACTTTCTGAATTTCCTGATCGCCGATCCGATCCATGCTGGTGCGGTTTACAGAGAGGGCGTTCTGATCCGCATCCCGCGGCCGGAACGATTCGCTATTCACAAGCTGATCGTATCGGACCGTCGTCGGGACGGGCCGGACAGCCTCAAGTCCCGCAAGGACCTCCTCCAGGCGGAAACACTGATGGCGATCCTCGCCGACGACCGTCCGGCGGATCTTCGGGACGCTTATGAAGACGCGCTCGCGCGCGGCCCACGCTGGCGCGCTCATCTCGAGGCGAGCCTCGCGCGATCCTCCGTATCAAGAACCTATCTATCTAAGAACTCTGTGTAAGGATGGATATGCAATGCATTGTCGCGGCAGCGCTGCGCTTCGTCAAATAATTTCGGATGTCTCTCTCCCGCCTGGAGCATAGCCGTGACGCTTCCTGATCAGAGCCGCGAATTCACGCGCGAAGAACTCTATGCGCTCATCTGGGAGACGCCGATATCGCGGCTCGCGATATCGTTCGGACTGTCGAATGTCGCGCTCCGCAAGATTTGCGTAAGACACAAAATCCCGACGCCGCCCCTGGGCTATTGGGCGAAGCTGGCCCACGGCAAGAAAGTTCGACGCCCTGCCCTTGTCGCCAAAGACGGCGACCGATCAGTATCCATCCGTATCGTCGGCCGATGCCGGGCGCACATCTCGCCGGAAATCGAGGCGGATCAGGCCGCTGCAATCGCCGCCAGCCAGCTGCATCCGTCGATTGTCGTCGCCGATGATCGCCCGCCGCGATTTCACCCCGTCGCGGCCGCCACTGCTCGTGCGCTGCGCACCGCAAAGAGGGACCAGGAAGGCTTCAAGAAGGTTTACCCAAAGGACGGGGTCTGCCTGACCGTGAGCGGCGACTCGGTCGATCGCGCTCTGCGGATCATCGACGCCTTCGCGCGCGCCGCCGAATTACGGGGTCATGGATTTGAGGACCACGCGGGCGGAATCCGCGTTGTCATCCATGAGGTCCCTTTCCAATGGAGTATCCACGAAATCAAGGACAAGAAGGAACACGAACCGACCGCCAGCGAGGTCAGCGCGCAGACGAAATTAGAGGCGCACCAAGCGCAATGGGGACGCGCTTATTCGCGGCGGCCAAAGGCATACCGCGCTTGGGATTATTCTCCGTCCGGCCGTCTCTCAATGACCTTCAAGGACGCAACCGTTCCGTCATGGCGGCGTGAGGCGCTGATCGGCTCCTGGAGGGACCGCAAGGGCCGACGCCTCGAAGACTTTCTCGACGACGCGATGACGGCCCTCGTCGCCGCTGCTGTCGCGATCCAGCGTCGCCTGGCGGAAGTCGCCGAGAAGAAGCGCCTTGAGGACGACGAGCGGGAACTTCAGCGCCGGGAGGAGGCGCGCCGCAACCGTCAGCGCAAACGCCGCGACTTCTTGATCAATATGGCCGAGGAGTATGCGCGCTACCGCCGCTTGAACGACTTTGCGGTTCATCTGGAGCAAGAAATCGGATCAGTGCAAGCGCAACCGACCGACCGGCTGGTCGAAGAAATGGGCTTGCTCCTGCGGACCATGGAAGCAGAGTTTTCGCGCGAGGCGATTGAGGAGGCTGTTACTCGTCTTGCCCTATTCGCAGACGAGGACCTACGCGACCCGTCAGGCGCCACGGGCGTGTCCCACCACCGCCTTTCTAATTCAAAGTGCTGGAGTTTGCAGGTGCTTCGGAAGGCGTAGAAGTGTGAGGGGGTCGCCGGCCTGAAACAGTCAGCGGCCGAAAAGCCTGAAGCCGTGCGCTATTGATTTTGTAACCTTCGTGACCCATTATATCGACTATAGATCATTGAAGGTTACAGGATGCCTACCCCTCACGACCCGCCAAGCGCCGTCCGTCGGACCCTTAAAAAGCTTGGCGCCGATATCAAGGACGCCCGCCGCCGCCGACGGTTGACCGCCGAGGTCATTGCGCAGCGGGCGTTCACCTCGCGCAAGACGCTGCAGCGCGTTGAAGCCGGAGACCATGGCGTCAGCATCGGCATTTACGCCTCTGTCCTTGCGGCGCTGGGACTGATCGATCGGCTCGGAGATGTCGCCGACGCGGCGCACGACGAGCTCGGACTCCGGCTTTCAAGCGCCGCGCTCCCGCAGCGCGTCCGTAAGCGAAAGACGTCGTGAGCGAGATCGAAGTCCATATCGCACTTGGAGAAGCGACGCTGCGCGTCGGCACGCTCTTCCGGCAGGCGGCGCGTGGGCGCGAGTCGGTAGCCTTCGAATATCATCGCGACTGGCTGGAACGCCCGGAGCGATTTTCCCTCGAACCGGGTCTCCTCGTCGGCGAAGGCGCGTTCCACCCGACCGGCGGTCGAGACATGTTCGGCGCGATCGGCGATTCTGCGCCGGATACATGGGGCCGCCGGCTGATGCAACGCGCTGAGCGACGCCGCGCCGCCGCCGAGAGCCGAGCCGTGCGGACGCTGCATGAGGCCGACTACCTTCTCGGCGTCGCCGATATCTCCCGCCTTGGCGCGCTGCGGTTCAAAGAGCCAGGCGACGCAGGCTTTCAGCGACCCGTTGAAGAAGGCGTGCCGGGGTTCGTGGCGCTAAGTCGCCTTCTGGCGAGCGCCGGAAGGATCGAGCGCGATGAGGAAACGGATGAAGATCTTCTGATGATTTTTGCGCCGGGCTCGTCGCTCGGGGGCGCGCGTCCGA
This sequence comes from Parvularculaceae bacterium, assembly GCA_041740755.1. Taxonomy (GTDB): domain Bacteria; phylum Pseudomonadota; class Alphaproteobacteria; order Caulobacterales; family Parvularculaceae; genus Amphiplicatus. The sequence goes on from JBGSLM010000130.1 coordinate 7,278, forward strand.
AAGCCTCGATTGCGGATGCGGACGGCGCGCTTGCAATCGCCAAGTTCCCGAAGCCGACGGACGACTATAGCGTGGAGGCATGGGAGCATGTCGCGCTGACCTTGGCCGCCGCAGCCGGCATCCGCACACCGCAGCATGAGCTTCATGATGTCGCCGGCAAGCGAGTTCTCATTTCCTGGCGCTTCGACAGAATTGCATCAACGCGGGTCCCTTTCCTTTCCGCAATGTCGATGCTTGGCGCGAAGGATGGCGAGCGCGCCAGCTACCCCGAGATCGTCGATGCGCTCTCGCAGCACGGAGCCGAAGCGAAGTCTGATGCCGAAGAACTCTTCCGGCGGATGATCTTCAACATCCTCATTTCGAATGTTGATGACCATTTGCGCAATCACGGCTTCCTGTGGCGCGGTAAAGGCGGTTGGACGTTGTCGCCGGCCTACGACATCAACCCGATTCCAACAGATTTGAAGGCGCGCATCCTCACCACCAATATCAGCGTCGACGAAGGAACGTGCTCGCTCGACCTCGCCCTCGAACAGGCCGGCTTCTTCGGCCTATCGCTGCAGAAAGCGAAAGCTGTCGCGGCGGTGGTCGGCGCCGCCGTCAGCAATTGGCGAAAGGTCGCCGCGGCGGTCGGCGAAAGCCGGCGCGCCATCGACCGCATGGCCAGCGCGTTCGAGCACAACGATCTCGCAGCGGCGAAGCGGCTCGCGTCTTGATGCGCCCAC
>JBGSLM010000131.1:0-14529 GCA_041740755.1 Parvularculaceae bacterium
CCTCGTTCGCCATATCGAATCAGCATTCGCGAGCGCTGTGAATCCCAAATGAGTCACGATCAGCGCGAGTTGGTATGAGTTATCCCCCTATTTATCTCCATTTATCCCTTTTTATCCCCCTCCCCTTCGGCGCCCCTATCATTCTTGTCATCGAACGAAGGAAAGGAGGATTTGCGTGAAACGAAATTGCAGAAGGGAAAAGCGGCGCGGCGCATTTCTCCCGCGCCGGACCGCCGCCGCAAACAAAAACCCCGGCGGTTTCCCGCCGGGGCTTTCTGTCGTGATCCGTCAAGACGCGGCGCGCAGCGCCGCATCCCATGATGAAGGACTAGTGCTTGTCGCGGCCTTTGAGCGCCGCGCCGAGGATGTCGCCGAGCGACGCGCCCGAATCGGTCGAGCCGTATTGTTCGACGGCTTCTTTTTCTTCCGCCACTTCGCGCGCCTTGATCGAGAGCGAAATGCGGCGCGAGACCTTGTCGAAGCCGGTGACGCGCGCATCGACCTTGTCGCCGACCGCAAAGCGCTCGGGGCGCTGTTCGCCGCGGTCTTTGGAAAGGTCCGATTTGCGGATGAACGCTTTGGGACCGCCTTCGCCGCCGACCTGCACTTCGATGCCGCCCTGTTCGACCGCCGTCACCGTGCAGGTGACGTCGTCGCCGCGGTTGATCTCGCCGACGGAATCCATCGGGTCGGAGCCGACCTGCTTGATGCCGAGCGAAATGCGCTCTTTCTCGCTGTCGACGTCGAGGACTTTCGCCTTGACGACGTCGCCCTTCTTGTACTCCTTGATCGCCTCTTCGCCCGACTTGTTCCAGTCGAGGTCGGAGAGGTGGACCATGCCGTCCATGTCGTCGGTGATGCCGACGAACAGGCCGAACTCGGTGATGTTCTTGATCTCGCCCTCGACGACGGAGCCGATCGGGTGCTCTTCGGCGAAGCGCTCCCACGGATTGTCGGCGCACTGTTTGAGGCCGAGCGAGATGCGGCGCTTGGTTTCATCGACTTCGAGAACCATCACGTCGACCGCCTGCGAGGTCGAGACGACCTTGCCCGGATGAACGTTCTTCTTCACCCAGCTCATTTCCGAAACATGGACGAGGCCTTCGATGCCCTGTTCCAGTTCGACGAACGCGCCGTAGTCGGTGATGTTCGTCACGCGGCCCGAGAATTTCGCGCCGACGGGGTATTTCGCGGCGACGCCCTGCCAGGGATCGGGCTGGAGCTGCTTGATGCCGAGCGAAATCCGGTGCGTTTCCGGGTTGATCTTGATGATCTTGACCTTGACCGTGTCGTTGACGCCGAGAACTTCCGACGGGTGGTTGACGCGGCTCCACGACATGTCGGTGACGTGGAGAAGGCCGTCGACGCCCGGCGCGAGTTCGACGAATGCGCCGTAATCGGTGATGTTTTTGACGACGCCGTCGCGAACGTCGCCCTCGTTCAGTTCACGGACGACTTCCTGGCGGTGCTCGGCGCGATCTTCTTCGAGGATCGAACGGCGCGAGACGACGATGTTGCCGCGGCGCTTGTCCATTTTCAGGATGCGGAACGGCTGCGGGATGTTCATGAGCGGGCCGGCGTCGCGCACGGGGCGGATATCGACCTGGCTGCCGGGGAGGAACGCGACCGCGCCGCCGAGATCGACGGTAAAGCCGCCCTTGACGCGGTTGAAGATCACGCCGTCGACGCGCGATTCAAGTTTGAACTGTTCTTCGAGGCGATCCCACGCTTCTTCGCGGCGCGCCTTGTCGCGGCTGATGACGGCTTCGCCGTTCGCGTTCTCGATGCGCTCGACGAATACTTCGACCTTGTCGCCGACTTTAAGCTGGCCCGGCATTCCCGCCTGGCCGAATTCCTTCAAAGGCACGCGGCCTTCGGTTTTGAGGCCGACGTCGATGACGGCGACGTCTTTTTCGATCGCGGTGACGATGCCGGTGACGACGTTGTCTTCAAAAGTGCGTTTGCCGAACAGCGACGCTTCGAGCATCTCGGAGAAATCGTTGCGGGTCGGGTTGAAAGACTGGGGTTGAGCCACGTTAAGTTCTGTCCTTGTCTAAAAAAGCGTCCAATGCCGACCGGTTTTTCCGGCGGTCTTCCCAAAACCTTGCGGATCTCGGGCGATGAATGCCTGGTTGAGGTTCATGATAGCGGCGCTTGGCGTCAGACGGACACAAAACCCCGTTTTCCGTCTATCGCCCGGGAGAGCCGACCCTGGATTTGGGCTTTGCCTGAAAAGCCCGGTCAGTCCTCGCAGCGCCGGAAAACGCCGTCGATCACGCGGCGCGCCGCCGCGATGGCCGCCTCTATAGTCAAATGGGTGGTGTCTAGCAACTCCGCGTCCGCCGCCTGGACCATCGGGGCGTCGGACCGCGCGGCGTCCCTTGCGTCCCGCTCCTCAAGATCGGCCAGAACCTCCGCCTCGGTAAGGCCGGGTTTTGCGTCCTTTAGCTCCAGAAAGCGGCGGTGGGCCCGGATCTTGGGACTAGCGATGACGAAGAATTTGACCGGGGCGTCGGGGCAAACGACCGTTCCTATGTCCCGCCCGTCAAGGACAGCGCCCTTGGCGCCCTTGGGCGGGCGGCGGGCGAAGTCCCGCTGGAAATCGAGAAGGGCTTTCCTGACACCCGGCTGGGCCGCGACGACGCTCGCTGCGGCCCCGACCTCGCGCGTCCTGATATCCGCCCCCTCGACCGCTTCCAGAGAAAACCGCCTAGCCGCGGCCTCGGCGGCGGCCTCGTCGCGCGGATCCTCCCCCTCGCGGAGAAGAAGATATGCGACCCCCCGGTAAAGCGACCCCGTATCGAGATAGGCAAAGCCGTAATGCGCCGCGATCGCCTGGGCGAGCGTTCCCTTGCCGGATGCGGCCGGCCCATCGAGCGCAATGACTAGCGGTTTCGGCATGGCGCCTCGCAATAGCGGCAGGACGCGCTGGCAGACAAGGGCGCCCCGTTTGAAAAACGCCGCGACCGGCGCCATATGCAGCGCCAGTCCCTCATTTGATGCGCCGCCGGCGACGATTGGCAGTTGTATGGATTTATCCGCTTTCGGCGTGTCGCCCGATTTCGCCGCGGCGTTCGTTCAGGTCGTTCTGATCGACCTCACCCTCGCCGGCGACAACGCTGTCGTCATCGGTCTCGCCGCCGCCGGCGTTCCGAAAGAAAAGCGCGGGATTGCGATCGCCGTCGGCATCATCGCGGCGACGGTCTTGCGCATCGTCTTCGCGCTGCTGACGACGACGCTCTTGTCGATTGTCGGGCTGCTGCTCGCGGGCGGCGTGCTGCTGCTTTGGGTCTCGTGGAAGATGTGGCGCGAACTAGCGCGGCCGGGTCACGCGGATCGCGGGACCGACGTCATGGAAGGCCATACGCCTTCCGGCGGCGCCGCAAAGCCGAAGACGCTTTCCGCCGCGATTACGCAGATCGTCATCGCCGACATTTCAATGTCGCTCGATAACGTTCTCGCCGTCGCCGGCGCCGCACATGAGCATCCGACGGTGCTTGTTTTCGGCCTCGCCTTGTCGATTGCGCTGATGGGATTTGCCGCGACATTCATTGCGCGTCTGCTCGAGCGTCATCGCTGGATCGCCTATATCGGTCTTGCGATCATCCTCTTCGTGTCACTTGAAATGATCTGGCGCGGCGGCAACGAAGTATGGAACGCGTCCGGCGCGGAAATCACCGAGAACGGCATCGAATTCGGCGAGCCGCGAGAAGCGCCGCCTCACTGATCCGAGATTTCAGCGCCGAGTTTTCTCATCAGCGGAACGAATTCCGGAAAGCTTGTCGCGATCATCGAGGCGTCGTCGATCGATACGGGTTTTCGCGAAGATAGCCCCATCACCAGAAAACTCATCGCGATCCGGTGATCAAGATGCGTACTGACGATCGCGCCGCCGGAGACATCGCCGCTGCGGCCCATAATCGTAAGCCAGTCAGGGCCGCTCGCCGTTTCAACGCCGTTGGCTTTCAATCCCGCCTCGATTGCAGCAAGGCGGTCGCTTTCCTTGACGCGAAGCTCCTCGACGCCGCGCATATGCGTTTTGCCGGACGCATAGGCCGCAACGACAGACAGAATAGGATATTCGTCGATCATCGAGGCTGCACGCTCGGCGGGAACATCGACTCCGTTCAAGGTTGAATGCCGTGTGCGAATGTCGGCGACCGCCTCGCCTGAAACTTCGCGCCGGTTCTCAAACGAAATATCCGCGCCCATTTCCCGCAGCGTCTCGAAAAATCCCGCGCGCAACGGATTGATCAAAACATTCCGGACAAGAACGTCCGAACCCGGAACAATCGACGCTGCGGCGACCAGGAACGCTGCCGACGAAGGATCGCCCGGAACATCGACGCGCGCGGCCTTTAGTTTCCGCCCGCCCTTCAGGCGTATTCGGCGCCCCGTTCCATCGGCTGCGACCTCAATATCGGCGCCGAACGCCTTCAGCATGCGCTCCGTATGATCGCGAGACGGCGTCGGCTCAACGACAACAGTCTCGCCCGCCGCGCCGAGCCCGGCGAGCAGCACCGCCGATTTGATCTGGGCGGAGGCGACGGGAAGCCGGTATTCGATCCCGCGCAACGGCGCAGCGGTGAGGGTCGCCGGAAGCTTGCCGTCATCGGTCGCGATGTTTGCGCCCATGCGGCGAAGCGGCTCACTGACGCGCTTCATCGGCCGGCTTCTAAGGCTTTGATCGCCGTCAAAACGGGCGGAAACGCCCTGTCCGGCAGCGGCGCCGAGAACGAGCCGGCAGCCGGTGCCTGAATTGCCGAAATAGAGCGCCCGAGCCGGATCGCGCCATGTCGCGCCCTCGATCCGCCAGACCGGGCCGCCGTCAGTCAGATCGCGCTCAACGCTCGCGCCGAGCGCCCGCATCGCTGCTGCGGTTCTAAGGACGTCGTGACCTTCAAGCAGGCCTGTCGCAGATGTCTCGCCTTCGGCAAGCGCCCCGAAGATCAGGGCCCTGTGGGAAATCGACTTGTCGCCGGGTGCGGCTGCAACGCCGTTCAACCCTTTGCTCTGCGCTGCGATCAGTCCGACGATCGAGCCCGCCATTACGACCCCGTTTGCACCTGCTTCGCAGCGGCTTTTGACAGCGCCCGCCGGGCGTGGCAACAGACGCCGCCTATCGACTTCCTCAATCAGGGATCAGCTATTGTGAACAAACCCGAGCTTGGCGTGAAGCGCGACTGCCCTCAATGCGGCGCCCGCTTCTACGATCTCAACAAAGAACTGGCGCATTGTCCAAAATGCGACAATGAATTCGTTCCCGAAGCCTTGTTAAAGCCGCGCCGCCCGCGCCGCGAAGATGAGGCTGAAGTTCCCGAAGCCGCTCCAAAGCCGGTCGCGGAAGTGCCGCTCGACGCTGCTGAGAAGGAGCAAAAAGCGCCCAAATCTAAGAAAAAGCCTGGCCTTGACGATGAAGCGGCCGACGATGAACTCGCCGATCTTGAAGATATCGATATTGATATCGACGATGACGACGATGACACGCTGCTTGAAGAGGACGAAGACGAGGACGAGGACGTAACGGGAATCGTCTCCGGCGGCGAAGAGGAAGACGTTTAGGGTCTGCAATCCATTGTAATGAGGCTTGCGGAAGCCCAAATCGGGGGCTAGGTTCCGCGCGCTCAAAACAGGCCTTCGGGCGTCGAAATCCCAAGCGGCGCCAAGTCTGTGTTGAAATGTCTTTGTGGAAATCGCGACGGCGATTGGGGCTGTAGCTCAGTTGGGAGAGCGCTTGAATGGCATTCAAGAGGTCGACGGTTCGATTCCGTTCAGCTCCACCAGCCTTCGCCCTTCGGGCTACGGCTCGGCAAGCCAGCCAAATGCGCAATAATACAGTGCCGCGCCGGCCGCACATCGCCCGGGGTTCTCTTTGAAAATCGTGCTTTTCGGCGCCGACGGGCAGGTTGGCAGGGAAACGATCGCCGCAACGGTTCGTCATCCGTCCGTCGATCTCATTCCCGTGCGGCGCACCGATGCGGATCTTGGAACGCCCGGCGCTGCGGCTGCGTTAATCCGTTCGTTACGTCCCACTGCTGTCGTCAACGCAGCCGCTTGGACCGCGGTCGACAAGGCGGAAACTCAGATAGATGAAGCGTTTCGCATCAATGCGCACGCCGTCGCCGAAATCGCCGACGCCTGTCGTGAGGCGCGCGCGCGCTTCATCCACATATCGACGGACTACGTATTCTCCGGGGAGACTGCGTCTGCGCCGCTCGCCGAAGACGCACCGGTCGGCCCGATCAATGTTTATGGCGCCTCGAAGCTTCAGGGCGAGAATTTGGCGCGCGACGCCAACCCAGAGACTGTCGTGCTTCGCACGTCATGGGTCTATTCCGTATACGGCGCTAATTTCGTCAAGACGATGCTGAAACTTGCCGAGACGCGGAGCGAGATAAGTGTGGTCGAGGATCAAAAAGGCGGGCCGACGGCTGCCGACGCGATCGCGCACGCCTGCCTCTTCATAGCCGCGCAAAAGGACGGTCCCGCCGGCCTTTTTCATTTCCAGGGCGCGCCGCCAGCGAGTTGGGCCGATTTCGCGGAGGCGATTTTCGCCGCCGCCGTCAGGCCGGCGAAAATTAACCGGATATCGACGGGCCAATATCCAACGCCCGCCAAAAGACCTCTTTACACAGTCCTTAACTGTTCGAAAATCGAGCGGGATTATGGATTGAAGCAACCCGACTGGCGGCCTGACATCGTACGGACCGTCAGGCGGCTTCAATCGGCTTCAGACTGAAGGGCGGCCCCATGAAAGGCATCGTACTCGCAGGCGGCTCAGGAACGCGCCTTTATCCGATCACGCGCGGCGTCTCCAAACAGCTGATGCCCATCTACGACAAGCCGATGATCTATTATCCGGTCAGCGTTTTGATGCTCTCCGGCATTCGTGAAATCCTGATCATCACGACGCCAGAAGATCAGCTGTCATTCAAGCGGCTGCTCGGCGACGGCTCCGAATGGGGCGTCAAATTAAGCTATGCCGCGCAGCCTAGCCCAGACGGGTTGGCGCAGGCGTTTCTCATCGGCGAAGAATTCATCGCTGGCGACAAATGCGCACTCGTACTCGGCGACAACATCTTTTACGGTCACGGACTGACAGACGAACTGAAGGCCGCATCCATGCTTCAGGACGGCGCCGTCATATTCGCCTATCAAGTGACGGATCCCGGCCGATACGGCGTCGTCGAATTCGCCGAGAGCGGATCAGTTATCAGCATCGAGGAAAAGCCCGCAAAGCCGAAATCGAACTTCGCCGCGACGGGTTTGTATTTCTACGATGAAACCGTCGTTGATCGCGCTCGGCGGGTGAAACCCTCCGCCCGAGGCGAACTTGAAATCACGACATTGAATGAGATGTATCTTGCGGATCGAAAGCTCACAGCCCGGTTGCTGGGCAGGGGCTATGCGTGGCTCGATACCGGCACGCATGAATCGCTGCTCGAAGCTTCGCAATTCGTACAGACAATTGAGACGCGCCAGGGGCTGAAGATCGCCTGTCCGGAAGAAATCGCGTTCCGGCTCGGTTTCATTGACGCAGATCAACTGCGCCGCCTCGCTGCGCCGCTAGCAAAAAACCAGTATGGACAGTACCTGCTTCGGATTGCAGTCGCCTGACCGTCAGGACGGGCGCCTTTCAACCGGGCGCCGATCAGGCGATAGTCGGCATGATCGGAAGCGGGCGCCGAGGGTTTTGACCTATGACAGCCGGGATGGCGGATGAATTCGCCGCAGTCATGCGGAAGGCGCTCGATGCATTGAGGGCCAAGGATTCCCCTGCAGCGCTTGCGCACCTTGCCGCCGCCGAGCGCATCGATCCAAAGCAGCCGGACATTTTCTTCAATCGGTCCGCCGCACATCTGCAAATGGGCGACAAGGTTGCGGCGATGGCCGCGCTCAATGCAGCGCTGGCGCTTCAGCCCTATCACCTGCCCGCGACGCTCGCCAAGGGCGCGCTCCTCGAAGACGAAGGTCGAAAACGCGAAGCGGCGCGCATCTATCGCAATGCGATGAAGTTTGCGCCGGACACGTCGCATATGCCGCCGCCGCTCGCAAAAACCTATGAGCGGGCGGTCGCCGCCGTTCAGGCCGACCGCGCGCAGATGCGGTCATTTCTTGATGAGAAGGTGGACGAGATCCACGACAAGTACGGCCGCAACGAAACCAAACGCTTCGACGAATGTCTCGCGATCTTCACCGGATTTGCGCGTCCGCAATTCCCTCAGCCGACGATGCTCTATTTCCCGGCCTTACCGCCGGTCTCGTTCTTCGACAGGTCGCTGTTCCCGTGGATCGAGGAATTTGAAGCGGCGACCCCCGATATTCAGCGCGAACTTTCGGAGATTCTTGACTCGCCGGCAGCCGATGAATTTTCGCCCTATATAGATTTTCCGCCTGGCGTTCCGGTCAACCAGTGGGGACAGCTGAATAAATCGCGGCGGTGGGCGACCTATTTCTTCTGGAAAGACGGCTCGAAGAATGAGGACGCCTACAAGCGTGCGCCCAAGACCGGCGCCGCGATCGACCGCGTTCCCCTGTTCGATGCGCCGCGTTACGGCCCTGCGGCGTTTTTCTCATCGCTCGCCGCACACGCCCACATCCCGCCGCATGTCGGATCTTCAAATGTCCGGTCGATCGTTCACCTACCGCTTGTGCTTCCTGGACCTGCCTGGTTCCGCGTCGGCAACGAGCGACGCGAATGGAAAATCGGCGAGGCGTTCGTCTTTGACGATTCAATCGATCATGAAGCAAAGAATGAGGCCGATGCGACGCGCACGATCTTGATCATCGACGTCTGGAACCCCTACCTCACATCGGCCGAGCGCGAGCTGGTTTCCGCGCTGTTGCCGTCAACCCTTCTTTACCGGGACGGCCCGCGCTAGCCGCACCCCGCCCGCAAGGCCGAAAATCCGGCGAATGTCCGGCAATATTGCCAAGCTGCGATCATTGGGCCATGAGGCTCCGTGGCGACTGGACGGTCAATTTGTCCCGGCTTTGGAGGGCGCAATGAAAATATTCGTTATCGGGGGCGACGGCTTTTGCGGATGGCCGACATCTTTGCACCTGTCGAACCTTGGGCACGACGTCACCATTGTCGATGACCTTTCCCGTCGGAAAATTGATGTCGAACTAGAGGTCGAATCGCTGACCCCGATCCGCCCGATCTCCGTCAGGCTCGCGACGTGGAAAGAAGTCTCCGGGCGGACGATCCGCTTCGAAATGATCAATGTCGCGAAGAATTACGCCCGGTTGCTGCACCTGATCGAACAGGACAAACCGGACGCGATAATCCATTTCGCTGAACAGCGCGCGGCGCCCTATTCGATGAAATCGTCGTTCCACAAGCGATACACAGTCGACAATAATATAAACGCCACAAACAACATTCTCGCCGCCATCGTCGAAGCGGGCGTCGATACGCATCTCGTGCATCTTGGGACAATGGGCGTTTACGGATACGGCACGGCGGGAATGAAGATTCCGGAAGGATACCTTCCGGTCAAAATCGCGACCGAAGACGGCCGCGAGATCACGCAGGAAATTCTCTATCCGGCCAATCCCGGTTCGATCTACCACATGACGAAGACGCAAGATCAGTTGCTGTTCGCGTTCTACAACAAGAACGACAAACTCAAGATCACCGATCTGCACCAGGGAATCGTCTGGGGCACACAGACGCAGGAAACGCGCCTCGACGAGCGCCTTATCAATCGTTTCGACTATGACGGCGATTACGGCACGGTCTTGAACAGGTTCTTGATGCAGGCCGCCGTCGGCTATCCGATGACTGTGCATGGCACCGGCGGCCAAACGCGCGCCTTCATTCATATTCAAGATACCGTTCGCTGCATTCAGCTTGCGGTAGAAAATCCGCCGCAGCATGGCGAGCGCGTTCACATCCTCAACCAGATGACGGAAACGCATCGCGTGAGGGATCTGGCGCGAATGATCGCCGACAAAACAGGAGCGACGATCGAAAATATCAGCAATCCGCGCAACGAAGCTGCGGAAAACGACCTCGATGTCGAGAATCGGCGGCTCTTGAATCTGGGCCTCGATCCGATCACGCTTGAGGAAGGCCTTCTCGAGGAGGTGCGCGAGATCGCGAGAAAATACGCGCACCGCTGCGATAAAACCAAGATCCCCTGCATTTCCTACTGGAACGATGCTCAGCGCGAAAAAGCCGCGCACTGACCTTCGCCGAACGCAACCTGACGACATTCAAAAGAAAACGGCGCCGCCCGAAGGCGACGCCGGTTCTTACTCATACAAAAACGTAAATCGGTTACTGCTGCGGAGCCGCTTCGACCGCCGGCTCGATTGCGCCTTCGGCGGCGTCCGCGGCGGCGTCGACGACGCCTTCTTCGGCGCCTTCGACGGTCGCTTCAGCAGTCGCTTCCGCTGAAGCGGCGATCGGCTGAATGGCTTCGTCCGTGGTCGCAGCTTCCGCGACTTCGGCGGCGGCTTCATCCGTTACAGCCGCCGTTTCTGCGGCGGGAGCGGTTTCTTCCGCAGCGACCGGCGCAATGTTCGCAGCGTCGGCGTCCGCAGTCGTCGTTTCCGTAGCGCAGGCCGACAGGCCGAACGCGATAGCCGCGCCAAGCGCCAGCGTGAGTTTGGTATTCATGGGGTGTGCCCTCCGTTGATGAGGGCGCAACATCAATCGCAGTCGGCCTTCGAGCGCAAGTTCATTGCCATGAATTTAACCAGATTTAATCGGCGGCGCAGACGAGGTTACGGCAATGTAATCAGCGCGGCGCGGCGATAAACGAGCTGAAATAATCGATCGCCTCTTTCAAAGATTTCGAATCAGCCGTGCGCCATTCATGAACAGTGTCGCGATTCGCAATCTTCCCATCAGGAGAAAGGATGATCACCGTAGGCGTCCCGATGATTCGATCGACGCCGAATCGCCTTGCAACTTCGAGATTCCTGTCGCGGCGACCGATATCGATCCAGACTGTATGGAAGTTATCCTCAATCACCGACTTTAATGGTTCGGTGTCGAACTTCCCCGCGAGGCCTCGGCTGTCATGACACCAGTTGCCGCCGAGAATCAGCAAGGGCATTTTTCCAGTCGACTGCGCCGAAAGGAGTGCGGCTTCGATATCCTGAGTTGCGTTCGCCTCTTCATCGAAGGGGCGAGGCTCCTTCGCCGGGTTGTTTTCGTGCGGACCCGCCGCCTGTAACGCCAAACGAATCAGACGTTCCTCGATTGCATTGAATGAAGAGCGCGCGCTGCGGACCGGCGCCTCGTCAACACCAATCGCCGCGAAGGCGAAGGCGACATCCTCACCGCGGCCATGTGCGGGATCGGCTTTCAGCAGCCATGCCCCGCTATAAAGGCCGTATGCGTCGCCCGCATGTCCGACAAGCTCGCCGCGGGGCACGAGGAACCCATCTCCGGTTACGGTCTGAACGCCGAGACCGAAGGCGCTGTAAAGCCCGTTTTCCGTATCGCCGTTCGGCGCCGCCGCGTCATAGCGCCAGACGGGAGCTTTCAGCGCGCCGTAATCGTTCAACTTGCGAACCAGCGCGACAAGATCGACCGCAGAGGCCCGAAGCCCCCCTTGCGGCGAAAACAGCGTTGGGTTCTCGCTAGGCAAATAGCCTTCAAGATATTCTCGCCGGTCAATCTCATTGCTGGCGAGGAAATAAGGAATGTCATCCGAGAGGACGGATGGTCCGTCGACGATTGAGATCCATCCCTTGCCCTCGCGGCGCGGTAAGGCGGCGCCTTCTTTGCGCGCGGCCAACGAGACGCCCGACCAGTTGAAACCGATGTCGAGCTGCATTGATTTGAACAGATAGTCCGACATGAAGAGGTCAAAACGCTGCTGCGAGGCGCCTTCGATTACGGCGGCGAGAATGCCGTAATTAATGTTTGCGTATTTGAACCAGTCGGCGCGCGCGCCGCCGGCGGCGTCCGTCGCGTTGGCGTAAATGCCCGCACCCTCTGCGAGGTCCCTAAATCGCCCCGGCGCCGCGACCCAGTACTCTTCGGGATCGCGGATCGACGAGGTATGCGAAAGCAGGCGTCGCGCGGTGATGGGATGATCGGGAAACGCCGGGTTGACGAGGCGCCAACCGAGATATTCTGAAACGTCGCGATCGAGATCGACACGGCCGTCTTCGACGAGCGCCATAAGGCCCATGGCGAGCGCCATCTTCGAAATCGAAGCGACACGCATCTTTGACGTCGCTTTAAGGGGCCGCAGGCATTTGTCTGTCTCAAGGGAATCGAATTCCGCACATCCGGCGGCGCCGGCATAGACAAGGCGGTCGCCGACCATCACTGCGAGCGCGGCGCCCGCTATCGGATCCGTTTCGCCGCGCCCCTTGACGATGCGCACAAGGTTTTTGTCGATAGTCTTAGTCGACGCGGTCGTTTCTTCAGCATGGGCTGCGCTTATGGCGCAAAGACACAGGAGAGAAAGAACGCGCTTCACCATCATGGATCTCCGATATGCGCCGCCGCCGAGCGGCGCCGTCAGCCTGCGGATTAGGCGAAATAGGATTTCAGTCTGCTTATGGCTTCGTCAAGAACGTCCGGCTTTTTGCAAAAGCAGAAGCGCGCATAATTTCTCGGCGCCTCAAGGTCTCCCGCAGGATAGAAAGCCGAAACCGGAACGGCGGCGACGCCCGCTTTCTCAGTTATTTCACGACAGAACGCATCATCATCCTTGCGCCCGACCGAGCGAATATCAACGGTCGCAAAATACGTTCCTTCGCAGGCAAGCACATCGAATCCGATGCCGCTCAGTCCTGCAATGATCCGGTCGCGTTTCGCCTGCATCGCCGCGACGAACCGTGCGAAATAATCATCGGCCATCATAAGTCCTTCAGCGACCGCGAGCTGCAGGTGCGGCGGACAGGTATAGGTGATGAATTGGTGCGCCTTCATCATGCCGGTGATCAGCGTTTCCGGCCCCGACGCGTAGCCGATGCGCCAGCCCGTCATCGAAAATGTCTTGCCCGCCGACCCGATACGCACGCACCGCTCGCGAATGCCTGGAAAATTCATCAAAGGACTATGCGCGACTCCATCAAAGATCAGGTGTTCGTACACCTCGTCGCAAATAACGATGAGATCGCGTTCGACGGCGACGTCGGCGATGTTCTGCAATTCTTCGCGCGAAAGCACCCGGCCAGTCGGATTATGGGGCGTGTTCATCGCAATGACGCGCGTCTTCGGCGTCAGCGCCGCCTCAAGCGACGCGCGCTCGATGCGCCAGCAAGGCGGCTTCAAGTGTACATATTTTGCGACGGCGCCCGCCGACTCGATGATCGGCGCGTAGGAATCGTAGCAGGGGGCAATCAAAATCGCCTCGTCGCTGGGCTGTAGAAACGCGAGGAACGCGGCCGCCAGCGCTTCCGTCGCACCAGCCGTCACGAGGGTTTCACTCTCCCAGTCGATATCCAGCCCGTAAAAGCGCTGGTTGGCCTGCGCGACCGCCTTGCGAAGTTCCGGCACGCCCTGAACCGGGGCGTATTGGTTGGGTCCCGCCTTCAAAACCCGGATCGCAGCTTCAATCAGCTCGGGCGGGCCGTCCTCATCTGGAAATCCCTGCCCCAAATTGACCGCGCCATGCTTGCGCGCAAGCGCGGACATGACCGCGAAAATCGTCGTCGGACGATTGGCGAAAACCGGGTTCAGGGATCGCGCAGGCAAGGAGGTCTCGCTCACATTAAATTGTCGTTATAATTCTGAGGGCTTTTTGAGGACGGGTCGCTCCGACCCCAGCTCACAACCGCAAATCGACTCCCGAACCGTAGCGCAGGCAGCGAGCAGCCGCCAATTACAATGCGGCTTACTCAACGCCATCCGCAAAAAAGAAAAAAGCCGCCTCACGCTGTGAAGCGGCCTCTTCAATCCTGGGCTAAGCCCTTGATTATTGCTGCGGTTCGGTCGTCTCTTCGACAACTTCAGCCGCGGCGTCGACAGCTTCGCCAGCCGCGTCAACTGCAGTGTCAACCGCAGCGCCGGCTTCGTCGAGCGCAACGGCAGCATCATCAGCCGCCGCATCGAGCGCAACGCCCGCGTCTTCAACCACTTCTTCGGTCGTCGCAGCCGCGTCTTCAACCACTTCTTCCGTCGCAGCGGCGGCGTCTTCCACCGTCGTCGCGTCGGTCGCAGCTTCTTTCTTCGCGCAGGCCGTCAGTCCGCCGGCGGCGAACGAAACTGCCAACAAAATCAACCACTTCTTGCTCATGATCCTTGCACCCCTGCTGGCGCCGCCGATGAATTCGGCGGCGGAATCGGGGCTCTTTTGTCAGATTTTGTGTTATAGGTCAAAGGCTTGGAAAGGTTAAGTTTGGGAAAGATTCGCTTTGTACGGAGCAATTCTGGGGCGCTTAACCCCCTTCCACTGCATGACCGCCGCGCCGAACCGGTCTAGGATTTCCCTTCAGCATTAGAGGGAGCCTTCCATGCGCATCGTGATCCTGACGCTCGCCCTTGCAGCGGCCGCCTGCTCGAAACCGTCGGCTGACAGCGCCGAGACCGCCGCCCCGCCGGCGAGCGTCGCC
>JBGSLM010000132.1:0-5306 GCA_041740755.1 Parvularculaceae bacterium
GTGTCGAATTCCTCTTCAAGCTGCGCCGCCGCCTTGTCCAGCATGACCGGAACCGCGCCCGCCCGCTCGCCAGCCGCAATCATGTGCGTCATCATCGGCGGGAGAACGTCGGCGCGCTTCAGGGCGCCCGCGAGCGACACGCCTTCCCGGACCTGCGTGATTGCGCCATCTAGGCGGTCGCGTATGTGGTTGTTGCCGACCGTGCGCTGCGCGCCTTTCAGGCTCTCGAGGAGCGGCGCGCCGCCAGCAAAAAGCGTCGCCAGCGTTCGCGCAAACCGCGCGCCGTCGAGACCGCGCAAAAGTTTTCCGAGCAGCGGAACGGTCAATATCCACCGGTCGAAGGCGAGTTTGAATTTCGGATCGCGCATTCCCTGCCAAAACGCGGCGCCGCCAAGGATCGCTCCGAGAATAAGATAGAGCCCGTATGCGCCGACAAAATTCGAAATGCCGAGAACAAATTGAGTGACGAAAGGTAATTTAGCGTCCAGTGACTCAAACTGCTCGACGAACTTCGGCACGACTTGCGTCATCATCGCAGTGACGACAAGCCCGGCGATGAGGGCGACAGCCGCAGGATAGATAAGTGATGCGATCGCCTTGCTCATCATTGAGCGGTTTTTTTCAAGCATGGTCGCAAGACGGTCGAGCGCGCCGGAAAGATCGCCGGAGGTCTCACCGGCGGCGACGACGGCGCGATAGAGATCGGAAAAGGATTTCCTGTCTTCGCCAAGAGCGTCCGCAAGGCGCCAGCCCTCTAGAACGCGCTCGCGCACCGCAAGAAGGCGCTTCCTTGAGCCCTGCTTTTCCGTCTGGAGCGCAACGGCATTCAGCGCTTCTTCGAGCGGCGTCGAGGCGCCGACGAGCACTGCAAGCTGGCGCGTCAGGTTGACGAGTTCGGACGAGCCGATCCTCGGCGTTTTTTTCGAACCGGCGGCGCCGTCTTTTTCGCGCGGCGCGGAAATCGAAACCGGCGTCAGTTGCAGACGGCGCAATTCCTGCCGCGCAAGGCGCGCCGATTCCGCGTTGACGACGCCGCGCCGCGAACGGCCGCCGAGGTCGAGCGCTTCATACTCAAACGACGGCATCTTCTTCCTCCTGACGCACGACGCGGAGGACTTCCTCGATCGAGGTCAGACCGGCCAACACATGACGGAACCCCGACATCGCCAGCGTGTCGGCGCGCCGGAACGCCTGCGCCGCCATTTCGGCTTCGCTGGCGTCTTCGTGGATAAGACGCCTTAGCGTCTCATCGACGACCATCAGTTCATAAACGCCGATGCGCCCTTCATAGCCCGAATGGCCGCATCGTCCGCACCCGACAGGGCGATGAACGTTTGCGCGTTCGCCGGCGGCGACGCCCAACAGCTTTCGTTCCGCATCGTCTGGTTCGTAGGGTTCCTTGCATGTCGGACAAAGACGGCGAACCAATCGCTGCGCCAGCACGGCCGCAATTGTCGATGACAGGAGAAACGGCTCGGCGCCCATGTCGCGAAGGCGCGTTATCGCGCCGACCGCCGAATTGGTGTGAACCGTTGATAGAACGAGGTGTCCGGTCAGCGCCGCCTGAATGGCGATCTCCGCCGTCTCGACGTCGCGGATTTCGCCGACCATCACGATGTCGGGGTCCTGACGCAGGATCGCCCGCAGGCCCGCTGCGAATGTCATCCCGACTTTCGGATTGATCTGGGTCTGACCGACGCCGTCAATCGCATATTCGACCGGGTCTTCAACGGTGAGGATGTTGCGCGACGGATCGTTCAACAGTTTCAGCGCCGCATAAAGCGTCGTCGTCTTCCCCGATCCTGTCGGTCCGGTGACGAGGATAATTCCGTTCGGGCGGGCGAGCGCCTGCTGCAGACGCTTTAGCGCATCCGCCGGCATGCCGAGCGCATCAAGATCGAAGCTCGCCTCTTCCTTGTCGAGAATACGCATGACGACCCGCTCGCCAAAGCGCGCCGGCAAGGTCGATACGCGCACGTCGATCAGCTTGCCGCCGAGCGAGAGCGAAATGCGTCCGTCCTGCGGCAAACGCTTTTCTGCAATGTCTAGGCGCGCCATGACCTTGACGCGGCTTGTCAGCACCGGCGTCATGCGCGCCGGAAGCGACAGGATTTCGCGCAGCACGCCGTCAATGCGAAGCCGGACGGACAGGGATTTTTCATAAGGCTCGATATGAATATCCGACGCCTTCAATTTGACCGCTTCGGCGATGATCGCGTTGATGAGCCTGATGACCGGCGCATCGTCTTGCGTGTCGAGAAGGTCCGCGGTCGCAGGCAGCCCTTCGGCGAGCGAGGCGAGATCTTCTTCGCCCCTTTCAAGATTGAAATCGTCCGCCCTGATGCCGTCCGCCGAATAGATTTCGGAGAGACGCCGCTCGAATGCGTCCGCCGGCATCTCGTCAACAGCGATCGGCGCGTTGACGACGCGCCTTACTTCTAGAAGCGCGAACGGATCGGGCTTTCCCCTTGCGCCGACGCGCGCCGGGCGAACCGTCGCGTCAAGAACGACAAGGCCGTTCTCCTTCGCAAAAGCGTAGGTCAGTCTGACTGCCGGCGCGTTCGTCGTTTCGCTCATTGTTCGGTGGACGATCCTTGCCCCGCCGTACCCGTAACCTGGTCGATAAGCCGTTCCATCTCGGATGTCGGCTTGCCGGTGTTCAGCAATTCGCGCGCCTTGATGTAATCCATCTTCTTGCGCGTCGCGGCCTCTGCGGTCGCCTTGTCCTTGATGATTGTCGGGCGCAGGAAAACCATCAGATTGCGCCGGTCGCGCGAGCGCGACGACGATTTGAACAGATTGCCTGCGATCGGAATATCGCCGAGCAGCGGCACCTTGTCCTCGATCAGTTCTTCAGTCTGATCGACAAGCCCGCCAATGACGAGAATGTCGCCGTCGTCAACGAGCGCAGTCGTCTTGATTTCGCGCTTGTTGGTGATGAGGTCGGTTGACGACGCGATGATTTGACCGGCGACGCTCGAAATCTCCTGACGGATTTCCATCGTCACCGTGCCGCTGTCGTTGATCTGCGGCGTCACTTCGAGAATGATGCCGACCTGTTCGCGCGAGACCGTGCGAAAGGCGTTGTCGAGATTTTGACCCACCGCCTCGCCGGTCGTGATTGGAATTTCCTGGCCGACGGAGAGCTTTGCTTCCTGATTGTCGAGCGTGACAACCGATGGGAACGACAGAACGTTTGAATCCGTGTCCTTCTTTAGCGCCGTCAGCACCGCGCCGAAGACGGCGTCATTGCCGATCTTTCCGCCGGCGCCGCCGATGAAGCCGTTCGTTGCGACCAGCGAGTTGATCGCCGTCGCCGCAAGCGTGTTGCTGAGCGTCGGATTGGTTCCGGTTCCTGTCTGCGTCGTCGAGCCTTTCAGAAGGCTCGGGTCAAGAAGCAGCGCGCCGGCTGCTGCGAGAATATTGGGCGTCGTGCTTGAGAAGTTCGTCGCCGTGAACGGAACGCGCTTTCCGTCGAGCGGCGCAATCAGATATTCGATGCCGAGCGCGCGCGCGGTCGTGTCGGACACTTCGACGATGATCGCTTCGATCTGGACCTGCGCTCTGCGGACATCGAGCTGCTGCACGACTTCTTTCAGCGTCTGCTGAATATCGGCGTCGCCGGAAATGATGACGGAATTCGTCGCTTTATGGAACGAAATATTGGCGCGCGATACGGCGGTCGCAACCTGCGCGTCGCCGACGCCTGCGGTTGTCTGTCCGGATGCGATTTCCTTCAGCAGTTTCGCCATGTCTTCCGCATCTGCGTGATTGAGCGAGATGACGGAAAGATTGGACTGCGTTCTGCCGATGCGGTCGAGTTCAGCGACGACATCGGCAAGACGCGACAGGATCTGGGGTTCTGCGCGAATGAGAATGCTGTTGCTGGCGGCGACCGGAATGACGCTGATCTTTGACGCCGACACCGCGCCTTCTTCGGAAATTTCCTGCGCCATGTTCGTGACGACGCGCGCAACTTCGGAGGCTGAGGCGTTTTCAAGCGTGATCGTGCGATAGACGGTCGTGTCGCGATCGATCTGCGCCAGCACTTCGCGAAGGCGGACCATATTGTCAGCGGAATCGACAAGGATCACCGCGTTGCCGCTGCGAACCGGGGCGACGACGCCGCGTTCTGAAATGATCTGCGAAAGATTTGCTGCGGCTTCTCGCGCGTCGACATGATTGAGGCGGACGATCTGCGTGACGAAATCGCCGGCGATGGGCTTGCCGACCGGACCTGCGGCCCTCGACCCTTCCTGCAGGGGAATGATGCGGTAACTGTTGGCGCTGATCGGCGTCGCCGTGAACCCGGTGACGCGCAGCGCCGCCTGGAACAGCTCCCAGGCTTCATCGGCGCAAAGGCCGCCATTCGGACCGGATTTGATGGTCACCTTGCCGGCGACGCGCGGATCAAGGACGAATTTCTTGCCCGTGCGCATGGCGATTTCGTCAACGACCGAACGGATATCCGCGTCCTCGAGATTGAGCGCCTCGCCGCAATTTTCCTGCGCGACAGCAATCCCCATCAGCGCAGATACGGCGCAAGCAATCCCAGCCAGTTTTTTCATCCGGTCTTTCCTAGTCATTGGGCGCGCCCGCCGTGTCCGGCAGCGCAATTGTTATGGGCATCACAATGCCGTCGCGGTCAACGCTGAGCGTCACGTTTCCTTTGCCGCCGAGCCGCGCGATCGTTTCGAGATTTGCGGCGATATCCGAGCCGAACGGAAGATTGTTGACGGCGACCAGCCTGTCGCCCGGCCGAAGCCCCAGTTCCTCAAACGCCGCCGGATCGCCCGAAGGCTGAAGGATAAGGCTGACATTGCCGACATTATCGAGTTGTGGCTGCGCGACGATGAGATTTCCGATCGAGGCAAGGCCGCTGACGTCCGATGCGATCTTGCTGTCCGCAGCCGGCGAGGGCGTGTGCGAGGGCGGCGCGGTCTGTTCGCGGTTGATCAGCTTTAGCGACTCCCGGACGCCGCCGCGGCTGATCACCACCTGATCGCGATAGACGCGCTCCAAAGTGACGCCGCTCGTGATCGTATCGCCGATTGAATAGCGCCCCTGTTTTTCGTCAGGCGTCTTGATGAAGGCGGCGCCGCCTTCTTGCGTTATCCAGGTGCCGTGCAAGACGAGATTGAGCGTCGTCACCGCGAGATCTGGTCCAACGCCGAGTTCGGTTTCGGGCGGCGCAGCGTCTGGCGCCGCCGCCATCCGAAACGGATCGACCGGTCTTAGAGGCGCGAGTTCGACAGGCGCAGCGCTCGCGCGCGGCGTTGTCGAGGGGCGCGATACCGGCCCGAATA
>JBGSLM010000133.1:0-8108 GCA_041740755.1 Parvularculaceae bacterium
ACGAGAGAAAATCAAAAGGAGGACATTCGAAAAACGGCGCTTGCAGCACGCCAAATCCGCTGCTTAAACTGGAACCCAAGATGAGCCAGAGCCTCCGTTAGGAAACACGCTCAAGCGTCCCAGGTTATTCGATGACGGACACCCCCTCTTTCTTTGACAAGCACGTTGGTGAGGAGGAAAATTCTGATGCGTCGCGATGTTCTCATGGCGCTGTCGGCGGTTGCTTTGACCGCTTGCGCCGCCAGCGGCGACGGCGAGAGCGCGAACCTTGCGCCCTATGTCGGCAAGGCGGGCCAAGACGTTACCGTCGCGTCGCTGGCTTCATTGTCTGTCGAGGCGCTTCGCACGCGCCCCTATGGCTCGACATTGAAGATTGAGGAGCAAATCGGAGGTCGGGCAGGGGGAAACGACTATGCCGACGCTTACGGCGGAACCGGCTCCGGTCCTTATGATACATTCCTGGCGTCTTACGACTCCGATGCGCTCGGCCTCTATACGAGGGTTGATATCCCGAATGGCCCAATGCCGGCGAACGGATATCCGGTCGTCATTTTCTGTCACGGCTGGATCGGCATCGAAGCGGCGCCCTCCTTTCATTTCAGCCATACGCCGAAGTCGATGTATGCGGAGCTGATCGACGCCTATGTCGACGCTGGCTTTGTCGTTCTGACGCCCGGCTATCGCGGGCACGGGACCGTCAACGGCGTTCCAGCGGACGGCATCGAGTATATGGCGGCATGGGACAATGGCAGCTATCTAAGCCCGATCTTCTACGCGATCGACGTGCTCAATCTCCTCGACGGCGTTCATTCGCTCGAAGCGATCGACTGGTCTCTTTGGCGGCCCCATGATGCGCCGGTCAAACTCGATTTGACGAAGATTTCGATCAGCGGCCACTCGCAGGGCGGGGATGTCGTGCTCAACGTGCTCGCGATCGCTGGCGAAGGATCCGCGGTCAAGAACGTGGTCGCGCGCGGCTCGATCTCGGACGGAACTTTCCCGGATCGTTTCACGCAGGCCGAAACCTATGAACCGATGCAGAAGACGGCCGAAGCGTTCATGTCGGGCGACGGAACATGGACGGGAACGGCGGTCGGCAAGGACGGATCCGTTAATCCGAATTTCATCTTCGGGTATCCTAGCGACTGGATAGGAATCATGAACCGTGCCGACTGGACGTGGCAGAACGAGACGTGGTCGGCGGCGACAGTCGCTGAAGCGTTGGCGCCGCAATACCGCGAAATGTATGAGACGCTGAACAAGCTTGTCGGCGACATCGACGACGCCGAGTTCACCATCGAGCAGGCGCCCGGCAAGCGCGTTGAAGTGCGCCACGACGATAATGTCGCGGAGGCGATGGCCGCACTTGGCGCCTTTCGGGCCGAGCGGTATCTCAAGGAGCCTTTGATTCTCCATTATTCCGATCAGGACATGTACTCATTGCCGGCGTGGAATGAGGGCCTCTGCGGGCGCATCAACAAGGATGGCGGAGCTTGCCAGCCTTTCCTCTACCCGAAGAACAATCATTTGATGCGCAAGAGCGAGCACCGGTGGTTCTCGGACGAGGCGACGGTCGAGAGTTATGACTATATCGAATCCCGCGACATCGCCCATTTCCGGGGCGAAGACGCCGCTTCGGTTCGCTATCCTTGAAGCTCGCTGAGCGAGCGACGAAGCGGGTCGAGCCCGGCGCCGTATTTGTCTGATGCGTTGAGGCTCGCGCGATAGATCGGCTGTCGCACTTGCCCCGCGCTTGGCGTCTTCACCAGCCGCTTCGTCTCATGGAACCGCAGGATCAAGTCGTCAAAAGGCAGTTCGAGAAAGTCGAGCAAGCGCCGGCCTTCGCGCGCGACGTCGTCAACCACATCCTCATAGCGAACATCGAGGACCGATCCCTCCGCGACGCTTCGCCAATGCGCCATAAGATCCTGATAAAGACGATAGAAGCCGCCTAAGCTTTCCATCGTCGATGCGTAATTCTGGCTCTGGTCAAAGGGCAGTTTGTAAATCGAGAGACAGGTCTCCAGCGGGTCGCGCATGCAGTGGATGATCCGAACGCCCGGGACGGCCTTCAACGCGAAGCCGACATACTGGAAGTTCATCGGCGTCTTGTCCGTGATCCATGCAACGCCCGACCGCCCTGCGCGCAGGCGCTCAACATACCCGCTGCCGATCTCGTTCAGCCTTCCAACGCCAAGTTTTTCGACGCCGTCCGGAAAGGGCTCGCCCGACGCCGCGGCCGCTTCATTCACCGCGTCAGCGAGAAAGCTCGACTCGCCGCCGCCGTGAATGTCCGGATGGCTTGCCAAAATTTGCTCGACGAGGCTGGTGCCCGACCTTGGCATGCCGAGAATGAGGAGGGGCGCAGGTGTTGCGCGACTGTCGCGCGACGAAGCGGGGCGGGAGCGCGAAAACGCCGCCTTGATTCGCTGGTGCCGGTTTTCAACGCGCGCATGGTCGTAACCGAACGACACCTTAGAATGCCCAAGATTGAAGTAGCGGAGCGCTTCTTCGCAGCGCCCGAGCCGGTCCAGCGCCGCCCCGATCCCAAACGCGAAATAGCGCTGCTGCTCAAGGGTCAGATGCGGCCTTTCCAGCAGGGACTTCATTAAGTCGATCTCGGCGGTCGCCGGCGTGCGCGACTTCATTTGCGCGCGCTGGTAATGCGCCGGCGCGTATTCGGGACTGGCCTCGATCGCGTCGGAAAAGGAGGCGGCCGCGCCGACGAAATCGCCCGATTGCTCGAGCATGACGCCGAGCGCGTAATGCGCGCGTGGATTTCCGGACTTCTTTTCGAGTACGCCTTCAATCGTACGTTGCGCCAGGGATAATTCGCCCATTTCCTTTTGCGTCGTCGCCAAGGTGATCGCCGCATCGACGAATTGCGGGTCCAACTTTGTCGCTGTCGCCAAGGCTTGCACCGCTTCGCTGAAGCGGCAATTCTTGAGAAGGACCTCGCCGAGCGCCGCAAACGCTGGCGCCGACTTTGGGTTGAGCTCAATCGCGCGCCGCGCGGCTCGTTCGGCTTCCGGGAGCCGGCTCATCTGGCATGAAGCGTTGGCGAGATTGACGAGACAGCCGACATTCCTCGGATCGCGCGACAACGCCGCCGCACACGCCTTCGCCGCATCCTCAAATCGCCCGAATTCGAAATAGGCCGCGCCGAGATTTGCGAGCGGGGCGGGATGGCCGTTCGCCAATTTTGCCCCGTGTTCGAAGGCGCGAATGGCGTCGGTCAATCTGCCGGCTCCTTGCAACGCAAGGCCGAGATTATTATGCGCCTCCGCGTCGTTCGGAGCGACCTTCAACGCCCGTTCGATCAGGTCAACGGCTTCACCAGCCCGCGCCGATTGAAGGCAAATGACGCCAAGCAGATTCAGCGCGTGCGCATTCTTCGGATCAATGCTGAGAATGGCGCGGTAGCCCGTTTCCGCCTCTGCGATCTTTCCCCGAGTTTGCAAGTCAAAGGCGCTGAGCAGGCGTTGTTCAATGTCGGGCGTCATGGTGCCGACGCCTTATGATGGAAGCGCTTGATCGTTCCGTGCGCCATCGCCTAATGCGCCGTCCAGCCGCCGTCGACGAGAAGGCTGTGTCCGGTCACCATGCCGGAAAGAGGGGAGGCGAGATACAAGACTGCATTCGCGACATCTCTGGGTTCGCCTATCCTACCCATCGGGATCATGCGTTGGACGAATTCCTTGAACTCGGGATTGTCGAGCATGGGTTTGGTCATCGGCGTTTCGATGAAGGTCGGCGCCACGCTGTTGACGCGAACGCCCATCGGCGCAAGCTCCACCGCCATCGCCTTGGTGAGACCCTCGATCGCGTGCTTCGTCATGCAGTAGACGGTGCGCTTCGGCGATCCAACATGCCCCATTTGGGACGACATGTGGACGATCGCGCCGCTCTTTTGCCGGACCATGACGCGCGCGGCCGCCCGCGCAGTGCGAAACATCGACCGGATATTGAGATCGATCAGGAAATCGAGATTTTCATCCGACACCTCAACGAACGGTTCGGGGCGGTTCGATCCCGCATTGTTGACGAGGATGTCGAGGGCGGAAAGCCGTTCGATACGCGCGAGGAAACTGTCGCCGGTTACGTCCTCGACCCAGGGCTCGATCCGTCCGCCGGACGCCTGCGCCAGCGCTTCAAGATCGGAAGTGGTCCGGGCGACGGCGATGACGCGCGCGCCGGCGCCGCTTAGAGCCTCTGCAATCGCACGTCCAAGACCGCGACCGGCGCCCGTCACGAGGGCGATTTTTCCTTCAAGCAATTGGTCCACCTGGTGTTGAGCCTCCCGACGCCCGGTCGCCGCCTAATATTGCATTCGAATGCAATTTATGAGACAAGGCCGATATTGCAAGGAAATTCCGGCGGCCGCCAGCCCGCGCAGCCCGCCAGGTCAACACCAGGAAAAAGCGCATGATCCGCTATCTGAAGGAAGGCGTCTCCGAGGAAAAGGCCGCCACGGACGACGCCAAGGTGCGCGCAACTGTCGAAGGCATTCTCGCAGACATCGAGGCGCGCGGGGACGCCGCCGTTCGCGATCTCTCGGCAAAATTCGACAAATGGTCGCCGGCGTCGTTTCGAGTGTCGAAAGACGAGATCAAATCCTGCTACGATCAACTGGGAAGTCAGGCGATCGAGGACATCCGCTTCGCGCAGACACAGGTGCGGAACTTTGCGCAGCATCAACGCAATGCGCTCAAAGATGTCGAAGTCGAGACGCTCCCTGGCGTCATCCTTGGCCACAAGAACATTCCGATGAATTCCGTCGGCTGCTATGTCCCGGGCGGAAAATATCCGCTTGTCGCCAGCGCCCATATGAGCGTCGTCACCGCCAAGGTGGCGGGCGTACCGCGCGTCATCGCGGCGGCGCCGCCATTCAATGGCAAGCCGGCGCCGGCGATCATCGTTGCGATGGACATGGCGGGCGCGGATGAAATCTATGTGCTGGGCGGCGTGCAGGCGGTCGGCGCCATGGCTCTCGGCACGCAGACGATTGCGCCGGTCGATATGATCGTCGGGCCGGGGAACGCGTTTGTCGCCGAGGCCAAACGCCAGCTCTTCGGCAGGGTCGGCATTGATTTGTTCGCTGGTCCCACCGAAACGCTCGTCATCGCCGATGAAACGGTCGACGGCGAGCTTTGCGCCGCGGATCTCCTCGGGCAGGCGGAGCATGGCCCGAACTCGCCAGCGATTCTATTGACCAATTCGGAGAAGCTGGCGCGTGAAACCATGGCCGAAGTCGAGCGGCAACTTAAAATATTGCCGACCGGTGAGATCGCGGGCGCCGCATGGCGCGACTACGGACAGGTGATCGTTTGCGACACGTACGACGAAATGGTGCGGGTCGCTGACGAAATCGCATCCGAGCATGTGCAGGTCATGACGAAAGACCCGGACTATTTCCTCAAGAACATGACGAATTACGGAGCGCTATTCCTCGGTGAGGAGACAAACGTCTCCTATGGCGACAAGGTGATCGGAACGAATCACACCTTGCCGACCAAAAAGGCGGCGCGCTACACGGGCGGCCTCTGGGTTGGCAAGTTCATCAAAACCTGCACATATCAGAGGGTTACAAAAGAAGCGTCGGTCCATGTCGGCGAATACTGCTCGCGCCTTTGCGCGCTTGAAGGCTTCATGGGCCATAAGGAGCAGGCGGATATCCGTCTGAGACGATATGGCGGGAAAAACGCGGCCTGAAAAGGTCGTCCCAATCACCAGCGGCCGGCCAGTGACATCCTATGATGTCGCCCGGCACGCCGGCGTTTCCCAATCCGCCGTTTCGCGGTGCCTAAAGCCAGGCGCCAGCGTGTCGAAGAAAATGCGCGCCCGCGTCATGGCGGCGGCTGAAGAGCTTGGCTACGAACCAAATGCGATCGCGCGCAGTCTCATCACGCGTCGCTCGAATCTCATTGCCGTCCTGATTTCGAATCTCACAAATCTTTACTATCCCGAAGTATTGGCCGAACTCACGCAACGGTGTTCCGCGGCGGGCGTCCGGGTCCTGCTCTTCACGCTCTCGCGCGAGGCGGAGGCGAACGAAGTTTTGCAGCAGGTATGGCCCTATCGGGTCGACGGCGTCATCGCCTCGGCGCAATTGTCGCCGGCGCATGTCGCCGAATTCGAAAAGCGCAACGTGCCGCTTGTGTTCTACAATCGCTATCTGAATGGCGTGTCGGTCAGTTCCGTCTGCTGCGATCAGGAAGACGGCGTCCGCCAATTGATCGACGGTCTCTACAAGGCGGGGCACCGCAAATATGTGATCATTGCGGGGCCGCCGGACTCGGTGGTTGGCGTCGAGCGCAAAACTGCGGCGCTTGAGCGTCTTGAAGAACTCGGGCTTGAGGACGTGCCGGTCCTCGGCGAGGATTATTCCTACGAGAACGGCTTCAATTCAGTAAACGAACTGATGGCGGCGGGCGGCGGACCGCCGGACGCCGTCATCTGCGCCAACGACGTTGTTGCGATCGGCGCACTCGACGCCTTTCGCGTCAATCACGGCCTGGTCGCGCCGCGCGACATTTCAGTCGTCGGCTTTGACGGCGTCGGCCCTGCAAGCTGGAAGAGCTACGACCTCACCACCATTCGCCAGCCCGTGCGGCGCATGACGGAGGCGGCGGTCTCGATGCTTCTTTCGATGATCGAGGAACCTGAGATGCCGCGCGAGAAGCGCGTATTTTCAGGCATCCTCAGAACCGGCTCTTCGGCGAAATTCGTCGAATAGGTCTGGTCTATCTTGCTGGCCGCGCCTTGTTGAATGCGCGCATGCGTCCGAGAACATCGACGCCGATCTGAGCATAAACGCTCAGGAGATCGACCAGCACCCAGTTCTCTCGGATCATGCCGTTTTCGCAGCGCCAGAAATCAAGGCTGCGCATGGTGATCTTCTGACCGGCGGGCGCAATGCCCATCCAGCCGTCATTTGAAATCGTCGCGCTCATATTCGGCCAACCGGTCACGCCGACGAAGTCGCCATCGGCGAAGAAGCCGCCGCCCTTGCCGCCCGTTCCCTGGCGATCCGGCATGCCCTTCAGGAAGGGAATCTGGTGCCAATCGCGGAAGCCCTCGATGCCGCGACAGGTTCCAATGCCGAAAGGTCCGTACCAGGAGCATCGGGGGTGCCAGTACTTGCCGAGCTGCATCGCCTCAACCCCGCCGGTTGCGAACCTGCTGAGGCCCTCAAGCATCACCGTGATGAGGCGAAGGCTTTGATCGGCATGATCCGCGCCGCGATTTTCAATGGCGAGGCCGTCTTGCGTCGCCGGCGCTGGCGGGTACCAGGCGCGGCCGAGCTGCGGCGCCATCGGCCAGGCGCCCGCCTGATGCATAATCTCAGGAATGTCCCAAAGTCCCTGAAACTCGACGACGGCGCCGTCTTCAATGCGGAAAAACTCGTGATAGCGCATGGTCGCGAAATGACCGGTCGGCGGAATATCGAGGAAGGGTCGCGCGAACTTGCCGGCATAATAGCCAAGGCAGCCGACCCATAGCTCGCCGCCTGTGGATCGGCCCGCCATGACGATGGCGTCACGGCGCTCCAGATCAGGCAGGGCGTCTGAAAGGGGCGAAAGGGCCTTGTCGTTCAACGCCTGAGGACCGTCGAGCGTCTCGAATGGGTGGGCGAGACGGATGACAGCGCCCGGCGCAAATACCGATCCGATCGCCCGGCGCAGATCATCCGGGTCAAAGTCATAAAGGGCTGACCTGAAGGGCGCGATCACCTGTTTAGCGGCGGCGCGTTCGGTGGCGGACTTATGTGTTGGCATTTGTTGACGCCCTGAATTTCTAGCGGAAATCAGCCCATTCGGGCCGGGACTTGCATTTCGGGGATGAATTTGACTTCGAAGTACATTATTGTCCAGAGCTATGACGAAAACGCCCGTGATCTTGGTTCCCGGCTTAATGTGCGGCCGCCGCCTGTTCGCGTTGCAGGGTAATGCGCTCGGCTCGTCGAGGCCCGTCCTCCATGCGGATCTTTCGAAGGATACTACGATTGGGGCGATGGCGGAGCGGCTATTGTCGGATGCGCCTGACCGGTTCTGCCTTGTCGGACTTTCCATGGGCGGCATCGTCGCGTTCGAGGCGTGGCGGCAAGC
>JBGSLM010000134.1:0-4482 GCA_041740755.1 Parvularculaceae bacterium
CTTGGGGCAGGCGCTGCGGCCTGTCGTGCCGGCGCAGGCGCTGCGGAAGCCGAGCCCTGCGGCGGCGCATAGGCGATCGCATGTCCTGCAGAGACGGTGCGGGCGACGCGGACGCGAACGTCCGATTTCTCGATTTCGATCTCAGTCAGACCCGTCTGGTCGAGGATCGCGGCGAGTTCGCGGATCCAAGCGGCTTCAGCCGCATTCGGTTTGTAAGAGCTCATCTCGACCGGAGGTCCCCTTTCGGCGGATCTATGGAAAGGGCTTCTTGTCAATGAGCCGGATCAGGGCGTCAAGCGCCGTGAGGTAGCCCGCCGCGCCAAGACCGCAGATAACGGCGTCGACCGCAGGGCTGACATAGGAAAGCCGGCGGAACGCTTCCCGCGCGTGGACGTTCGACAGGTGCAACTCGATCTTCGGGATCGAAAGGGTTTTAAGGGCGTCATGGATCGCGATCGACGTATGGGTATAGGCGCCGGGATTGATGATCAGCCCTTTGCCCTTTGCGCGCGCTTCCTGAATCCAGTCGACCAGGACGCCTTCATGGTTCGACTGGCGGAATTCGATCGTCTGGCCCGCCTTTTTCGCGTGGACGTCGAGCGCCTTGCCGATATCGTCGAGCGTCGCCCGGCCGTAAATCTCCGGCTCGCGCGATCCAAGCAAATTCAGGTTCGGACCGTTGAGTATGTATAAGGCCATCAAGAAATTCCCCGGACGCTCCGCCGGCCGGCGCTTGCATCGCCAGCCTGAACCCTACACATACAACCCCGTTCGTAGCTTTTGTGCAAATGGGCGCAAACAGAGATGGAACTGATCATTAACGGCGAGAGCGCCTGTTTCGACCGGTCGCTGACCGTCAGCGAGCTGGTGGCGGCGCTCGGTCTGGAGCCGAGAAAGCTCGCCGTCGAGCGAAATCGCGAGATCGTTCCCAAATCTTCCTATGACAGCGTCCGCCTTTCGGATGGCGACACGCTCGAAATCGTCCATTTCGTCGGAGGAGGGTGAGGCTTGTCAGGACCGCTCGTCATCGCAGGCCGCGAATTCAAATCGCGGCTCATCATCGGCACCGGCAAATACAAGACGTATGAAGAAAACGCGCGCGCGGCCGAAGCCGCCGGCGCCGAAATGGTCACGGTCGCGGTTCGCCGGGTGAACCTCACCGATCGCGACAAGCCGATGCTTGTCGATTTCATCGACCCGAAGAAATACGTTTATCTGCCGAACACCGCCGGATGTTTCACCGCAGACGACGCGGTCCGGACGCTTCGCCTTGCGCGCGAGGCGGGAGGCTGGTCGCTCGTGAAGCTCGAAGTGCTGGCCGATCAAAAGACGCTCTATCCGGAAATGGAGGAAACGCTAAAGGCCGCAAAGCTGCTGATCAAAGAGGGCTTCGACGTGATGGTCTATTGCTCCGATGACCCGGTATACGCCCGCAAGCTCGAAGATGCGGGCTGCGTGGCGATCATGCCGCTTGGCTCGCTCATCGGCTCGGGGCTTGGCGTTCTCAACCCCGTCACCATCAGGCTGATCGTCGAACAGTCTTCGGTTCCGGTGATTGTCGATGCGGGCGTTGGAACAGCGTCGGACGCGGCCGTCGCCATGGAACTTGGCTGCGACGGCGTCTTGATGAATACCGCCATCGCCGAAGCAAGGGATCCTGTTTTGATGGCGTCGGCGATGAAACACGCGGTCATCGCAGGCCGCGAGGCTTATCTCGCCGGGCGCATGCCGAAGAAGAAGTATGCCGATCCGTCGTCGCCGCTCGCCGGCCTTATCTGAAGATCAGCCTTATCTGAAGATCAGCGCTTCTTTTTCGCTTCCGCGATCGCCGCCTTGACGTCGTCGGGCCTAAAGCCCGGGATCACTTCGATGAACCCGCCGTCGAGCGTTGCGACGATGAAGGTCGGCGTTCCGTCTATTCCCATTTCGCGCGCGGCCTGGCGGTCGGCGTCAATGATTTTCGTGAACTCCGGATTTTTATGGTCCGCTTCAAGTTTCTTGACATCGATGCCGATTTTCTGCGCGATTTCGTGGATGCGCTTTTCGGTGACGACGCCCGGTTCGTTCAGCATTGCAAAGTGAAGGTCTGCATACTTGCCTTGCGCGCGCGCGGCCAACGCATAGCGGCTTGCGACTTCCGACTCTTCGCGCATGATCGGGTACTCGCGAAACGACACCTTCACCTTGGCGTCGCTCTTTGCAAGTTCCTGGACGAAGCCCGCGCCGCGTTTGCAAAAGCCGCAATGGTAATCAAAGAACTCGATCACCGCGATCTCGGCGGCGGCGACATTCTTGCCGGCGACATAGCCGCTTTCTTCCGAAAGCAGCTGCGGCAGGTAATTGCGCGCCGTGTCCTTGACGTGGTTCTCAGAATAGAGATTGAGCGCTTCCACAATGATCGCCGGATTGTCGCGTATCGTATCCCTGACGATCTGTTCGACCGCCGCCCGGTCGAGGTCGGACGCAAGGTGAGGCTTCGACTGCTGCGCCGCAACGAGATTGGCGACGATCGCCCCGAAAAAGGCGGACCCAGCAATTGAAGCGATGATGAGTGCGCGTTGTTTCAAGACGGGATTCCTTGTGCTTTCGGCGATTGTGCTTGCGATTTATTAAGATGAAGGGCGCCCCGGCGCAAAGCCTGGATCAGGCACTTCGCCTGGCCTTTTTTGCGGATCTGTTTGCGGCGGCTCGTCTTTTTTTCCGGCATTGCCGCTTGCAGGATCAGCGCCAATGCTGGCGACGATGATATCGGTCGCCTGCCGCCATTCGGGCGTTCCCTTGGCGAACGACGCGCGCGCGCGGATCGCAAACTGCGCAGCGTCCGGCTTTGCGCCTTCATGATAGCGCGATTCCGCCATGGCGAGGTTTGCAAGCGGCTCGCGGCCAAGCGATCCGTACGCCCTTGCAAGCTCGAACCATCCAAAGGAATTGTCTGGCTCAAGCAAAAGCGCGGCTTTCAGCTCTTTGACCGCCGCCGACAATTTATCAGCGTCTTCTGTCGCCGCGAGGGCCCGGCCGTAATTGATCAGCAGCAGCGCCTTTCCCGGGGCGAGCTCGACCGACCGCCGGTGCGGCTCAATCGCATCTGCAATCCGGCCGAATTCGAAAAGCATCTGGCCTTTGAGCTCGTTGTAATAAGGGTTCTGAGGATGCTTCGCGAGCAGGCCGTCGATTTCCTTGAGGGCGCGGTCGATATCCGTCGAGCGATAATAGGCGACGGCGCGCGCGTAATGCGCGGCATCCGACTGATCGGATAGCGGGTACTGACGCAATGTCGAATTTGCGTCCTGCATGAAGCCGCGGATTTTCGCCTGAATGAGGCGAAGTCTTTCGATCTCTTCGGGCGAATCCTTGATTTCGAAATAGGGCGACGCTTTCGCGCGCTCTTCAAGCGCTGAAATGCGCTGGACGGCGAGCGGGTGGCTCTGCATGTACGGATTGACGCGCTGTCCGTGGATCAGCTGCTCGTTGCGCAGTTTCTGAAAAGACTCGATCAGCCCGCCGCCGGAACGGCCGATCGCTTCAAGATAGGTGAGCGCCGCCTGATCGGCGCTCGATTCCTGTCCGCGGCTGTATTTGAGCGCATTTGCAATGCCGACAGTTTGACCAAGGCCGAGAATTCCGATGCCGGCGTCAGGCGCGCCCGCTGCAATAGCGCCAGCGGCGAGAACGAGACTGAGCAGCATCGGCCGCGTCGCCGCAGACATCGCCTCATCGGAGCGCGCCGTGTGTCCGCCGGCGATGTGCCCGGCCTCGTGCGCAATCACGCCCTGAATTTGGCTCGGCGTGTCGGAGATCGTAATCAATCCCGAATTGACGCCCATGACGAGGCCGCCCGCGAACGCGTTGAAGGATTGATCGCCGATCAGCAGGATCTGGATTTCGTCCGCCGGAAGGCCCGCTGCGCGAAAGACGGGGCGCGAATAATCATCGAGGAACTGTTCGATTTCCACGTCGCGAAGGAGCCCTTGCGCCGCTGCAGACGACCAGCTGACGACCGCCAAAGCGACGGCGGCGCTGGTCGTCGTAAGGAACCGTCGGAGCTTCATCGGCAAACCCAATCCGAAACTATACGCACACGCAACCCTTGCGCTCAGGGATGGCGAAAATGTGACCCCTAGCGACCGCTTGCGATCAGCCGCCGAGCGCCTTGTTCCACCATCCCTTGCGGGCGGGTTTTGCAGGTTCCGCCTGGCTTTCGGGCTGTACGACCGGCGCCTCGACCGAAGGATTGGCGAATTCCGCCCGTGGGGCGAAGTTCTCGGTTACGGGCGCGGCTTCCCGCTCATCGTCATGATCCGCCTGCGGCTCCTCGCTTGGAGCGCTGTCGGCGGCTGCAATCTGATGAACGGACGGCTCGCCTTCATTCATGCGATCTTCAGACGGCGTCTCGGTCAGGTCGTCATCATCGTCGCCATGCGCGTCGTCCGCGGCCGATTGCCCGCCGGCGGTTGCGCCTTCAGAATCCGGGCGACGTCCGCG
>JBGSLM010000135.1:0-6271 GCA_041740755.1 Parvularculaceae bacterium
GAACTTGCCCGACCATTTCAGCGCCGACGCCACCAGATCGTCGATCAGGCGGTGTTCGTAGACGATGCCGAGCTTTCGGTACTGCGCCTTGAACTCGGCGTCGTAGAGCTCCTGGAAGATGTCCTTGAAGCGGCCGTCATATTTTTTGAGGATGGTGTTCTTCGTCGACAGATAGATCGGATATTTCCGGTCGAGCGCATAGTTGAAACAGGCGCGCGCGAAGTCGCGGATCGACTCGTCGAGATTGTACATCCCCATATAGATGCCGGACGACGGCGCCTTGAAGACTTCCTTCTCAATGACTTCGCCGTTATCGCCCTCCCACTTCATGGTGAGTTTGCCCTTGCCAGGGAAAAGCATGTCGGTTGCGCGATACTGATCGCCGAACGCGTGACGGCCGATGATGATCGGCTGCGTCCATCCCGGAACAAGGCGCGGCACGTTTTGAATGATGATCGGCTCGCGGAAGACGACGCCGCCGAGGATGTTGCGGATCGTGCCGTTCGGCGACTTCCACATTTCCTTCAGGTTGAATTCCTTGACCCGCGCTTCGTCGGGCGTGATCGTCGCGCATTTGACGGCGACGCCGTATTTCTTTGTCGCCTCCGCCGAGTCGATCGTCACCTGATCGTTCGTGCGGTCGCGCTCCTCGATCCCGAGGTCGAAATATTTGAGATCGATGTCGAGATAGGGATGGATGAACTTGTCCTTGATCATCTGCCAGATGATCCGCGTCATCTCATCGCCGTCCATTTCGACGACCGGGTTTGCGACCTTGATTTTCTTCATGAATTCATTCCTGGAACGGGAGGCGGACGGGAGCGCGCCCCCCTGTTGGGGTTTGGGCGCGGGCTGGCCTATAGCATCCCCCGCCGGAGGCGCAAAGCGCGAGGGGCGAGAAGGTGACGAAGCCGCAAAGACAAGGAAAATTGAGGGTCGCAAGGGACAAAGGCGCGCTGGGTCCGGCGCCCGCGATTGTCCTCGTCGAGCCGCAACTCGGCGAAAATATCGGCGCGGTCGCGCGGGCGATGCTGAACTTCGGCATGTCGGATCTTGTGATCGTCAACCCGCGCGACGGCTGGCCGAATGAAAAGGCGACCGCGATGGCGTCAGGCGCAAGCGTCGTTCTTGAAAAAGCTAAGATTGTCGGGACGACAGCCGAGGCGCTGGCGGACTTCAATCATGTCCTCGCCATGACGGCCCGCCCGCGCGAATCGCTTCTTCCCGTGTTTGCGCCGCGCGAGGCCGCCGAGGCGATGAAGAATAGAACGCAGCGCGGCGAGCGCTGCGCGATCATATTAGGGCCAGAGCGCACGGGCCTTTCCAACGAGGATGTCAGCCGGTCGGACGGCGTCATTTCAATTCCGGTCAATCCGGCGTTCGCATCGCTGAATGTCGCGCAGGCCGCCGTCGTCATCGCCTATGAATGGGCGATTGCAGACGGGGCGGAGCCGCCGCCCGCCGATCTCGAGCTTTCGACGCCGGCGACGCGCGAGCAATTCGAGGGTTTTATCGGCCAGCTTTTCGGATCGCTCAGCGATGCGCGCTTTTTCTATCCGGAAGAAAGGCGGCCAATTCTGGAGCGCAAGATCAAGACGGCTTTCGCGCGAGCCGGATTGACAGAAGGAGAGGTCAGGACGCTGCGCGGGGTCGTAAAGGCGCTGACAAAAGGCAGTTCCAAGGACTGACGGCGTCGCCAAAGCGGGTTACCCTTGGGCACGGGGCTGAGGGAGCTTTCGATGAAAACAAAAATAATGGCGACCGTCGCCGCCCTGATGCTGGCGGCCTGCGGAAAAGCTGAAGACTATGACACGATCATCACGGGCGGCACGGTCTATGACGGAACCGGCGCTGCTGGCGTTGTCGCAGACGTCGCGATCAAGGGCGACCGCATCGCCGCGATTGGCGATCTTGGGAAAGCGAAAGCTGACAAAGTGATTGATGCGTCGGGGCTCGCGGTCGCGCCAGGCTTCATCAACATGCTGTCCTGGGCGGTCGATGATCTCATCATCGACGGGAGGAGCATGGGCGACATCCGTCAGGGCGTGACGCTCGAAGTCTTCGGCGAGGGCGTATCGTGGGGACCGCTCAACGAGGCGATGAAAGCCGAATTCAGGGAACGCCAGGGCGATGCGCCCTACGACATCGAATGGACGACGCTCGGCGAATATCTCGACTATCTCGAAAAGCGCGGCGTTTCGCCGAATGTCGCGTCGTTCGTCGGGGCGACGAGTGTGCGCATTCATGAAGTTGGTTACGATAATCGCCCGGCGACGCCCGATGAGCTGGCGCGGATGCAAGACCTCGTGCGCAAGGCTATGCGTGAAGGCGCCATGGGCGTCGGATCCTCGCTGATTTACGCGCCGGCGAATTTCGCATCGACGGAAGAGTTGACGGCGCTCGTCGCCGCTGCCGCTGAATCAGGCGGCATGTATATTTCGCACATCCGGTCGGAATCCGGAAAATTTCTCGAAGCCGTCGACGAGATTATCGGCATAGGACGCGCGACCGGCGCGCCGGTTGAAATCTATCACTTCAAGGCGAGCGGAAAGCCGAACTGGGAAAAATTCAATCAGGCGATTGCAAAGATTGAGGCGGCGCGCGCCGACGGCGTCGCGATCACGACTGACATGTACGCTTATGCGGCAAGTTCCACGGGGCTTGATGCGGCGATGCCGCTCTGGGTGCAGGAAGGCGGACATGACGCCTGGGTCGCGCGGCTCAAAGACCCCGCGATCCGCGCGCGCGTTGCAGAAGAGATGCGCAGTCCGGCGGAGGATTTCGAAAACCGGATCGAACATGCAGGCGGTCCTGACGGCGTGTTGCTCGTCGGCTTCAAAAATCCGGCGCTGCGAAAATATCAGGGCAAGACATTGGGCGACGTATCGCGTGAGCGGGGAACGCCGCCGGAGGAAACCGCAATTGATCTCGTTATCGAGGACGACAGCCGCGTTCAGGTGATTTATTTCGTCATGTCTGAAGACAATGTCAGGAAGGGCACGACGCTGCCCTATATGAGCTTTGGGTCCGACGGCGGATCGATGGCGCCCGAAGGCGTCTTCCTCAATCAGAGCACGCATCCGCGCGCCTATGGCAACTTCGCCCGCATCTTCGCCAAATATGTGCGCGACGAAAAGACGATCACGCTTGAAGAAGCGATCCGCAAGATGACGTCGCTGCCGGCGTCGAACCTGAAACTGCGCGATCGGGGGAAACTGTTCGAAGGCTTTTACGCCGATGTCGTCGTATTCGATCCTGCGACCATTCAGGATCACGCGACCTTCAAGGAACCGCACCAGCTTTCAACGGGCGTCAAGCATGTGTTTGTAAATGGCGCGCTGACTATCGAGGATGAGAAACATATCGGCGCCAAAGCCGGCCGCGTCGTGCGCGGTCCGGGCTGGACCGGATGGGGCGAGGAAAAGTAGTCCGCATGACCATCGAGAAGATCGACCGTGCGGCTGCGATTTCTGCGCACCGTTTCCGCTTTTATGATTTTCTGATGGCGGCGACCTGCGTCCTGATCGTCTGTGCGAACATCATTGGCGCGGGCAAAGTGGCGACGGTTGCGGGGTTCACCTTCGGCGCGGGCATCCTGTTCTTTCCGCTCTCTTACGTCGCTGGCGACGTGCTGACCGAAGTTTACGGCTATGCCAAAGCGCGGCGCGTGATCTGGGCGGCGTTCGCGTCTGCAGCGTTCGCGGCGCTGATGGCGGCGTTCATTACCTGGATACCGCCGGCGCCCGCCTGGAACGTCGATATCGGCGGCGTCTCGAAACAGGAAGCTTTCGCACTGAATTTCGGCCAGGCGCCGCGCATTGTTCTCGCCTCTTGTATTGCAATCTGGGCCGGCGAAATCACCAACTCCTTCGTCATGGCCAAGATGAAGGTTGCAGCTGGCGGCAGGCGGCTTTGGCAAAGAATGATCGGCTCGACTGCGGCGGGACAGGGCGTTGATACGCTGATATTCTATCCTCTCGCCTTTGCAGGCGTGTGGTCCGCCGAATTGCTATTGACGGTGATGATGACGAATTACTTCCTTAAAGTCGCGTGGGAGGCGGTGCTGACGCCGGTCACCTATCGCATTGTCGGGTTTTTGAAGCGCGCCGAAGGCGTCGATGTTTATGACAAGGAAACGGATTTCACGCCGTTCTCGCTGAAATCATAGGGAAATTATGAAAAAAATTCTGATCGGAGCGTTGACGCTCGCTGCTGTTGCATCCTGCGGCCGGAAAGAGCCGCCGCCGCCGGCGCCGGATTATTCTGCGCAATTGAATGCAATCGCCGACGAATACCTCACAGCGGCGCTCGGATACACGCCGTTTTCATCCGTCTTTGCGGGGCTCGGCGATGTCGTCAAGGAAGATCATGCGGCGATGGAAGACAACTCGCCTGAGGGACTCGCGCGACTTCAACGCGCCGAAGACGAGCTGGCGGTTCGGCTGGCGACTATCGATTCGGCGGCGCTAACGACGCGCGCCGATTGGGTGCTTTATGAAACGCTGAAGGAATCATTCGAAGCGGCAAAGGACGCACGAGTCTGCCGCGCCAATCTCTGGGCCGTCAATCACATGGGCGGCTGGCAGAATTCGTTTCCGCAAATCGCGGACGCGCAGCCTGTCGGGACGCCGGTCGAACGCGCGATGGCGCTTGCGAGATGGCGGCAATTGCCGCGCTATCTGGAACAGGAAAAAGAAAATCTGAATGCGGGGCTCGCGGCCGGCTATTCGGCCCCAAAGCGGGTTGTCGCGCGCGTCATCGCGCAGATTGACTCAATTATCGCCGCGCCGCCGGAAAGCTCGCCGTTTGTATCGTTCGCCGCCAAAGCCGAAGGCGATGAAGTCTTCGACGCTGCAGTCGAGAAGCTGGCCAAGGATGAGATCGCGCCAGCGGTCGCCGCTTTCCGCGATTATCTGCGGGATGAGTACATGCCGAAGGCGCGCGACGATCTTTCGATCTCGGCTGTGCCAAACGGAGTTCAGTGTTACGAAGCGCTGCTGCGCACCTATCATACGGCGGCGATCGGAGGAAAGGCGACTTTTGAGCGTGGCGAGAAGACAGTCGCAGCAAACAAGGCCGACGTCATTCAGCGCGGCGAAGCGATGTTCGGCGAGACGGAATTCGGCGCAATCTTGCAGCGAACGAAAGATGTGCAGGCCAACCGTTTCAAGAGCGAGCAGGAGCTAATCGACTTCACTCGCGCCCTCGCGCCGGTTGCGCGCGAAAAGACTGCGCCGTTCTTCTCGAAATTGCCGGAACAGGAAATGGTCGTCGAACCGTTCCCGGATTTCCTGAAAGGCACCGGGCAATCGTCGCGCTATGAACCAAAGCCTGCGTCGGAAGGCGCTGCGACCTATCGCATCAATACGGATGATTGGGCGACGCAGACGAAAGGCGAGGCCGAGATTGTTCTCGTGCACGAAGGCTGGCCCGGCCATCACATGCAGATTGCGACAGCCTACGCGGTCGAAGGTCTTCATCCAATCACGCGCCTTCTTGGGTCGACCGCCTATATCGAAGGCTGGGCGCGTTACGCCGAAGCGCTGGCGGAGGAAGCCGGTCTTTATGAAAGCGGCTTCGGCGCCATTTCACGACGCGCATGGCCCGCGCGCGGCATGGTCATGGACCCTGGCCTTCACCTCTACGGTTGGACGAACGAACAGGTGAAAGCGTTTGCGATCGAGTCGGGCCGATTTGATGAAACAAGCGCTGAAGTTTTGCTCGATCGCCTCGCGGTCATTCCAGGTCAGCTGACCGCTTACGACACTGGCGGGCTCGAAATCGCGACGCTGCGGGCCGAAGCGGTGAAGCGTCTCGGCGCGCGGTTCGATGTTCACGCGTTCCACGACCGCGTGCTCGAAAACGGCGCGGTCCCGCTTGGCGCGCTGCAAAAGCACGTCAGGGACTGGATCGAGGAAGAGGAGGCGAAGGCGCGGTAACAGGCTGAAAAGCCAGATGAAACGCCAAGGATGGCCGGAAACTTCGCTGTGTGCTAATTTTCCGTGTGCAAACTTCAGAGGTGCGACATGTCTTTGAGACTTTTAGCAGTTGTTGCGTTGTCATCGCTTGCGCTTTCCGCCTGCGGCGGTTCGACCCCGACCAAGAAAGACGTACAGGCGGCGGTTGAGCGGTGACGAAACCCCGATTGCGCAGCCAGTTTTTATGTAACCACGAGATTGGTTCCGATGGAAGGCCGAACCGGCTGGAGCCATTGCGGAGCGCAAGCCGGATCGGCCGGGAGAATGGTGACGGGCGCCGGCGGTCTGTAGCC
>JBGSLM010000136.1:0-3418 GCA_041740755.1 Parvularculaceae bacterium
CGAGGATGCCGACGATGAGGCCACGCCGGCGACCGCGCTTTCGCCGGCGCGCATCGCCGAACTCGGCGCCGCTGAACAGTTTATCCTGACCGTCACGCAAAATGGTTACGGCAAGCGATCGTCATCGCATGAATACCGCACCTCGGGACGCGGCGGAAAAGGCATCATCGCCATCGTCGTCAACGACAGAAACGGACCGGTCTGCGCGTCGTTCCCGGCTGAGGATACGGACCAGATCATGCTCGTGACTGACGGCGGGCAACTGATCCGTACGCCAATCGGCGGCATCAGGGTCGCCGGCCGGAACACTCAGGGCGTCACGATATTCCGGACCGGCGAAGAGGAGAAAGTTGTCTCCGTCGAGCGGATCGAGGATATAGGCGAGGGCGAGGACGGAGAATAACGCATGGCGAAACGCATCGGCCTTTATCCCGGCACGTTCGATCCGATCACGCTCGGGCATATCGACATTATCGAACGCGCAGTGAAAATGGTTGATGAGCTGGTCGTCGGCGTCGCGATCAATCGCGATAAGGGACCGCTCTTTTCGCTCGATGACCGCGTCCGGATGACGGGCGCTGAAATGGCGATCATCTCAAAGAAGTCGGGCGTTCCGATCCGCGTCGTGCCGTTTGAGACGCTGCTGATGAAATTCGCCGAAGAAGTGAACGCCAATTTCATCATCCGGGGCCTCAGGGCCGTCTCGGACTTCGAATACGAATTCCAGATGGTCGGCATGAACCAGAAGCTGAACGATGATATCGAGACGGTCTTTTTGATGGCGGATGTCCGGTATCAGTTCATCGCCTCGCGCCTCGTCAAGGAGATCGCCCGGCTTGGCGGGACAATCGACGCCTTCGTGCCGCCGGCGGTCGCCGGGGCGTTAAGGGCGAAATTCGTGAAATTCTGACCCGATTGGACTGGACAAAGGACCTCGCCGCTGTTTTGACGAATGCCGGTCACATTTGAGGCCTAGGCAGGCCCGTGCCGAAACAAGTCCCACGGGACCAGAAGGAGTTGGATCGATGCGTTGCAGTTTGGCAGCCTTGAGCGTTTCAGCAGCGCTCGCCGCGTTCCCGGCGCTCGCCGCCAAGGACCCGCCCGCAAATCCCATGCAGGGGCTTGTCAAAGCGCCCGCCGACGCGTGGCGCGCGGTTGATCCGGAAAATCTTCTGATCGTCGATCTTCCCGCAGGACCAATTTACATCGAAATGCGGCCTGACCTTGCGCCACAGCATGTCGACCACATCAAGACGCTCGTGCGTCGGGGCTTCTATAACGGTCTCACGTTTCACCGCGTGATTGAGGGCTTCGTCGCGCAGGGCGGCGACCCAAAGGGCGATGGTTCGGGCGGTTCCGACCTTCCGAACGTTCCGGCGGAATTCGAACATGACACCAAAGAAATCGCGAATTTCACCGTGCTTGGCCGCGATCGTCAGGCGGCGCGCGTCGGACTGATCGACGGTTTGCCTGCCGCTGCGCAACCGGAATCGCTTCGAACGCTGCGCGCCGACCGCAAGGTCAACGTCTGGGGCGCGCATTGCCCGGGCGTCATGTCGATGGCTCGCGCTACCGACCCGAACAGCGCCAACAGCCAGTTTTTCCTCGTGATCGGCGACGCACGCTCGGGCCTCGACAGCCGCTACACGGTCTGGGGCTGGATCCTCGATGGAATGAACAGCGCAAGACGCATTGAACGCGGCGAGCCGCCGAAGCGTCCGACGCCGATCGTCCGCATGCGAATGGCTGCGGACTTGCCTGAGAACGAGCGGCCGGACATAAAGGTGATGAAATCCGACAGCCCGGAATTTCTCAAATATCTGAAAGACGTCGGCTATATCGATGAAACCGGGTTCGTCAAAGACCTTTGCGACATCAAGGCGCCGCGTAAAATCAAGGGACAGATCCAGCTATGACCGACAAGATGATCCTGACGCTCGACACCGGCGCGGTGACGATCGAACTTTTCCCGGGCAAGGCGCCGCTGCATGTCGCGCGGATCAAGGAACTTGCGGATTCAGGGTTTTACGATGGGCTGAAGCTTCATCGCGTCATCGAAGGCTTCATGGCGCAGATGGGATGCCCCAAAGGCAACGGCACGGGCGGCTCCGGCAAGAAACTGCCGGCCGAATTCAACGATGTGTCACACGAACGCGGCGTCTGTTCGATGGCCCGTTCGTCGGACCCGAACTCCGGCGACAGCCAGTTCTTCATCTGCTTTGATGACGCGTCGTTCCTCGACAAGAAATACACGGTCTGGGGCAAGGTCGTCGAAGGGATGGAAAGCGTAGACAAAGCCCAGCGCGGCGAGCCGCCGAGAAATCCCTCTAAGATCGTCAGCTTCCGAACGGCTGCATAATTGGAGATTTCCAAGGACAAGGGCGCCTCGCGGCGCCCTTGTTTCTTTGCGGTCGTTAGAGCGCCTTAAGCGAGATCGAAGCGGTCGGCGTTCATGACCTTCGTCCACGCCGCAACAAAATCTTTCACGAACTTTCCCCTGTTGTCGTCCTGCGCATAAACTTCAGCGTAGGACCGAAGGACCGCATTCGATCCGAACACGAGATCGACGCGTGTCGCCGTCCATTTCGCCGCGCCGCTCTTGCGGTCGCGCAATTCATAAATGTACTTGCCAGCGGGTATCCATTCGTTCGCCATGTCGGTCAGATTGACGAAAAAATCGTTCGTCAACGCGCCTTCGCGGTCGGTGAATACGCCGAGTTTTGTCCCGCCGTGGTTCGCGCCGATGACGCGCAATCCGCCGACGAGCGCAGTCATCTCCTTGGCGGTGAGGCCCATCAATTGCGTACGATCGAGCAGGAGCTCTTCTGCGCGAACCGCGTAATCCTTTTTCAGCCAGTTGCGATAGCCGTCATGGATCGGTTCAAGCACGCCAAACGATTCCGCGTCGGTCATTGCAGTCGTCGCATCGCCCCGGCCCGGCGCGAAAGGAACCGTCACATCGACGCCGCCCGCCTTCGCGGCTTTTTCAACGCCGACATTGCCCGCAAGGACAATCACATCGGCAAGGCTAGCGCCTGTTTCCCTTGCGATCGGCTCCAGCGCCTTCAGCGCCTTTGCAAGACGCGCCGGTTCATTGCCTTCCCAGTCTTTTTGAGGGGCAAGGCGGATGCGCGCGCCATTGGCGCCGCCGCGCTTGTCAGAGCTGCGAAACGTGCGCGCGCTGTCCCAGGCGGTCGCGACGAGTTCGCTAACGCTTAGGCCGCTTGCGGCGATTTTTTTCTTCACCGCATTAATGTCGTAGCCGGTGGGGCCCTTTGGAACCGGATCTTGCCAGATGAGATCTTCCGCCGGGACGTCCGGCCCGAGATAGCGCGCCTTCGGCCCCATATCGCGATGCGTCAGCTTGAACCACGCACGCGCGAAAGTTTCGGAGAAATAGGCCGGGTCCTTGCGGAAG
>JBGSLM010000137.1:0-9745 GCA_041740755.1 Parvularculaceae bacterium
GTGCGGCCAGTCGAGCGCCTTGCGCGCGGCGGCGACTTCATCGCTTCCAAGCGGGCTTCCATGCGTCGCGGAGGTTCCCTGCTTCGTCGGAGCGCCTTTGCCGATCAGCGTCTTGACCGCGATCAAGGTCGGACGGTCCGCATGCTGAGCGTCCTGGAGAGCCTTCGCGACCGATTTGCGGTCGTGCCCGTCGATGCGGGTTGTCGCCCAGCCCGACGCTGCAAAGCGCTGCAACTGGTCGGTCGAGTCGGCGAGGCTCACCTTGCCGTCGATCGTAATGTCGTTGTCGTCCCACAAAACGACCAGCTTGTTCAGCTTCAAATGCCCGGCGAGCGATATCGCTTCCTGCGATATCCCCTCCATCAGGCAGCCGTCGCCCGCGATCACATAGGTCTTGTGATTGACGAGCCCATCGCCGAACCGCGCTGACAAATGCGCTTCGGCGATACACATGCCGACTGCGTTGGCGATGCCTTGCCCGAGCGGCCCGGTTGTCGTCTCGATGCCCGGCGCATGGCCGTATTCCGGGTGCCCCGCCGTTTTCGCGCCGAGCTGGCGGAAATTCTTCAGATCCTCGATTTCCATTCCCGGAAAGCCAAGAAGGTAGAGGAGCGAATAAAGCAACATCGAGCCGTGGCCGGCTGAGAGCACGAAACGGTCGCGGTCTGGCCAATCCGGGTCGGCGGCGTCGAATTTCAAAAATTCCGAGAAGAGGACGCTCGCCGCATCCGCCATCCCCATCGGCATGCCCGGATGGCCGGATTTCGCCCTTTCGACCGCGTCCATCGAGAGCGCGCGAATGGCGTTCGCCATCCGGCCGAACATTTCATCGGTGAGGGCCGGTGACGCGCCGCCGCTTAGAGTCGCCATTCTTGTCCCCAAAGCCGGCGCGAGGGGTGAAAGCGGCGCCGGCGCGCCTTTGCGCGGTGAAACGGATTTACGCGCTCGCGCGGGCTAAATGCCTTGCGCGCTTGTAAGGGTCAAGGGCTCAAAAGGCCGCCCGGCGTGGGTGGACAAAGAGGGCCGACGGGCCCCAAGAATTCAAGGGCTCAATCTCGGCAGGTAACGATGAGTACGCTCGAAAAATCCGTGAAAAGGCTGGCCGGCGCTCTCGACGCGCTGGAAGCAAAACTCGACGACAGGCTGGCGGACCTCAAACACAGCGACGACACGATACAGGCGGCGCGGGTCAAGGCGCGCACCGCCAAAACCCAGGCGAGCGCGGCGGCCGAAGACCTTTCCGACGCCATTCGCGACCTGCGAGCCCTCGTCGGCGGCGCAAAGCCGTCAGCACAGGAGGATTAAGCCGTGGCCCAAGTCGATGTTATGGTGAACGATCGCCTGTTCAAGGTGACCTGCGAAGACGAGCAGGAAGAACGCCTCGAAAGACTGGCCCGACATTTCGACCGTCATGTACAGGAGATGGCGCGCGACCTTGGCCAGATCGGGGATACGCGCCTGTTTCTTCTGGCGGCGCTTACCGTCTGCGACGAACTCTTTGAAGCTCGCGCAAAACTCAACGACATCGCAGAAGGCGGCGCGCCGCTTGATACGGCGACTGTCGGCGGCGCGGCGCGCGTTCTCGATGCGGCGGCAAAGCGCGTTGAGGGAATGGCGAAGCGGCTGGTCGAGGCATAAGGGCCGCTGACGCTTTCACGCCCGCCGCACTAAAATACCGACATGATGTCGCTTAGCTTCTTTTTCTTCAGCGCATGCAGCGGGATCAGCGCATCTAGCGCCGGCTTCCCGACGACGACCAGAAGATAGGGTTTTTCCATAGTCGGACGACCTAGTTTTTCCGACAGGAATGTCATCGGATTCGGCGTGTGGGTCAGCGTTGCAAGTCCCGCGTGGTGGAGCGCGGCGAGCAGCAGCCCGCAAGCGATGCCGACGCTTTCATTGATGTAATAATTCTTGACCGACTGGC
Organism: Parvularculaceae bacterium; assembly: GCA_041740755.1. Classification (GTDB taxonomy): domain Bacteria; phylum Pseudomonadota; class Alphaproteobacteria; order Caulobacterales; family Parvularculaceae; genus Amphiplicatus. The sequence continues at coordinate 1,928 of JBGSLM010000137.1, forward strand.
CAGGTTCGACGCCGCCGCGCTTTTGCGCAAAGACGGCGATGAGCCAAGGCGCGATTTCAAGAAACGGCTTGTTCGGATCGGTGCCGAGGGGCTTTAGCGCTTCGAGCCATTCGTCGCCCGCGCGCCCCGAATAAAACGCGCGCTCTTCCTCTTCGGCCGCAATGCGGATTTCCGCCTTCAGTTTCGGATCGCCGACGACCGCGAAATGCCAGGGCTGGTGATTGGCGCCTGACGGCGCGCGCCCCGCCGCTGCGATGCAATTCTCTATTACGTCAAGCGGGATCGGATCGAATCGGTAATCGCGCACGGTATGGCGACGGGAGATTTCTTCGAAAAACGCGCGCGACCTTGCGCGCATTTCATCGATGTCGCGCTCGACGAAATCGCCGAGCGCTGAAAGTCTCGTCGCGGGAAAACCCGTCATTGCGTGTCCGCAAACAGCCGTCCGGGGTCGGCGATTTCTTTATAGACGCGATGTCCGCCCGGCGATTGGGACCCGTCCTTGCCGACATAGACGACATCGACCTCAATCGCATCCGCGCCGAAGATCACTTTCGAGCGAACCGACGCGATTGTGTCATGGCCGTCGACTTTTTCTTCCGTCACAAGGCCGCCGTCGATGAACGACGAAGTTCCGGAGGTGTGAAAGCCCGCTGTGGTGAAATAATGGAAGACGTAATTCTTCGCGCCTTCGTCGTAGAAAAAAATCGTCCGTCCGCCATAGTCCTTGCCCTCAAGGCGGTGCGTCGATTGCAGCGCGCGGCCGTTGAGGATCAGCTCCCATTTTGCGATGTCGACAAATTGCGTCCCGTCCGGATCGCTCCACTCGCCGCGAAAGGTCTTGCCGGAAAAGGGCGCGAACTTCGCCATCGGCTCATAGGCGGCGGCGACCGACGCGGCGTCAGCCGTTTGCGTTTCAACCGATGCTGAAGGTTCGGCGGCGGGCGTTTTCGCAGGCACTTCGACTGCAGGGACACAGGCGGCGAGCAGCAGGGCGCCCGCAATGGCGGCTAGTTTCATGGAATTCTCCTCTTCTTATATGTACCTTGTTAGTTACATATTGGCCGGCGGTCAATCCGTCATTTTCGACCGAAAAGACGCTCGATGTCGGCGAGTTTCAGTTCGACATAGGTCGGGCGACCGTGATTGCACTGGCCGGAATGGGGCGTTTCTTCCATCTGGCGAAGGAGCGCGTTCATCTCATCCGCGTTGAGCCGGCGCCCGGCGCGCACCGAGCCCCGGCAGGCCATCGACCCGCAAATGTCTTCGAGCTTTTCTTTCAGGGCGAGGGCGGCGCCGATTGACGCGAGATCGTCGGCGAGACGGCGCACGACGCCCGACACATCCGTTTGCCCAAGGAGCGCTGGAACCTCGCGCACGATGACGGCGTCTTCGCCGAACCGCTCAAGAATAAGGCCGAGCTCTGCGAATTCTGAAGCGCGCGCTTCGAGCCGGTCCGCTTCCTCGTGCTCGAGTTCGACGATTTCAGGGATGAGAAGGCCCTGACGCTGAACGCCGCCTTCATTCAAGGCCCGTTTCATCGCTTCATAGACGAGGCGTTCATGCGCCGCGTGCTGATCGACGATGACAAGCCCGTCCGGCGTCTGCGCGACGATATAGGTTTCATGGATTTGCGCGCGGGCGGCGCCCAAGGGATGTTCCGCCTGCGGAGCGTCAACCGCCGCTTCGGCGCGGGCCGACGGCGATGTCGCGACCAGCGGCGCTTCATAATCGCGCGGGCGATCATGCATCCCCTGAAACGATTGCATCTGCGCGCGGAACGGGTTCGTCCTTGCAGAGGACAGCGAAAAAGACGGCGCCTGCATCCGCCCGAGCGCAAAGGCCGACGTCGTCGTCGCCGCGCGATGGCCCGCCGCCGACAGGGCATGGCGCAGCGCGCCGACGATCAGCCCCCTCACCTCGCCGGCGTCGCGAAAGCGCACTTCGGTTTTCGCAGGATGAACGTTGACGTCGACGAGTTCGGGATCAATTTGGAGAAACAGCGCGACCGCCGGATGACGGTCGCGCGCGAGGAAATCCGCATAGGCGCCCCTGACAGCGCCGACAATCAGCTTGTCTCTGACCGGCCTGCCGTTGACGAACAGGAACTGCTTGTCGGCAAGGCCGCGATTGAAGGTCGGAAGCCCCGCAAACCCCTTGAGCGACACAGCCTCGCGCGCGGCGTCGATTGCGACCGCGTTGTCTTCGAAATCACGGCCCATCACCGCGCCGAGCCGCTTCAGCCTGCCGGATTCATCGTTTCGTTCAGCGCCATAGGCGAAAACTTTTTTTCCGTCCGCAGCAAGCGAGACTGCGATTTCGGGATGCGCCATGGCGAGGCGCTTTACCGCATCCGTCGCAGCCGACAGTTCCGAGCGCGCCGATTTCAGAAATTTTAGCCGCGCAGGGGTTGCGTAAAAAAGGTCGCGTACGGCGATGCGCGTTCCATTGCCCGAGAATGCCGCCGGGCGGGGACCGTCGAGAATTCCGCCGTGTACGGAAAGCGCGGCGCCGCTGGCGTCGCCTGCCCGCCGGGAAACGATATCGAGCCTTGCGACGGCGCCGATCGACGGCAGGGCTTCGCCCCTGAAGCCGAGCGTTGAAATGTTCATCAGGTCGAAGTCGCCGTCGGCGCCCGGCGCAAGCTTTGATGTCGCGTGGCGCTCGACCGCAAGGACAAGATCGTCCGCGCTCATGCCGCAGCCGTCGTCTTCAACGACGATTTCCGCTCTTCCGCCGTCGATCAGCGAAACGGAAACGCTCTTAGCGCCAGCATCGATCGAATTTTCGGCAAGCTCTTTAAGCGCCGCCGCGGGACGTTCGATGACTTCGCCCGCCGCAATGCGGTTGACCGCATCCGCCGGCAGTCGGCGAATTTGCGGCGTCAGGGCCGCTGTCAGCTGTGCGGGTCGATTCGGCATGGCGCAGTATGGCCCGCGAACGCGCGATTGTCAGGAGAGTGCGGCAGAAAGGCTTATTGTTCGAGCTTTCCAAGCGACCATTCGCGGGTCGGCCGGTAAGTGCCGGGCGTCAGATCGACAAGTGAAAAATCACCGGCAAGGACTTTGAGCGCGTCGCGCGCGCCGTTGACGCGCACGAGTTCACCCGCAAAGACGCAGCGCGCATGCGCTGCTTCGCGAAACCCGGACCGCAAGGGCAACGATTCGCAATTGAGCGATGTCAGGCGGACCTGCGCCGGTTGGAGCGCGGGATCGCAGGGCTCTTCCCCCGGCTTGTCGGTACAGGCGAGCGCCTTAACGAGCATGGATGAAACCGCCTGGCGGGACGGCGCCTTATCGACAACGCCGAGCGACGCGCAACCTGCAGCGGCCAAAGCGCCCGTAACGAAGACGAAGCGCGCGACGCGCGCCAAGTTAGTAAACTCCCGGAAGGAGCAGCGCGTCGTCGTTCTTGATCGTGACTTTCGCATTTTCGCCAGTCACCGTTTCAATCGCGCGCTTACGCTCTGCATGCCAGCCGATCGGATCATCGACCTTTAATGGCGCTGCGCTGTCATCGACCTGTCCGTCGACGAATTTCCAGAACATCAGCTGGTTTGCGAAGCTGCGATCCTTCTCGTCGCGTCCGCCGTTTTCGGCGGCGAGGATCGCGCGGATATTGGGATCGGCGACGGTCGCGCCCGCTTGCTGGAGCAAGGCCTGTTCGCCGCCGGTCGGCGGCGCGGCGGAAACGTCGCCAAGCAGGACCTGTCTTGCGCGTTCGGACGGCGATAATTCCTGCGGGCGCGTCTCACCCGGTTTCGGCGGGCGGAGCGAATAGTCCGGCGGCACCACCAGCGGGGCTTTCGTCGCAATTGCAAACTCGTCGGGCGGGTTCTTGCCGCCGCCGAGCGCCTTGCTGAATCCGCCGCAGCCGCCAAGCGCGGACGCCGAAAAAGCAAGAAGAAGGCCGGTGCGAAGGATATTTGCCGTGGTCATTACGCGACTGCTCCCGTGTGAAAGTAGGGCTATATAGCGCCCGCCGCGCCCGAGCGCAAAGCGGGTCATGAAGGCGCTTTTCCATCCTTGTGGAGGAGCGCGTCAAGAATAAGGCAGGCAAAGCCGACATTGATTGCAGTGTCGGCGACATTGAAGACCCAGGGAAACATCAGCCCTGAAAAGTCCAGAAAATCGACGACATAGCCGTAGCGGACGCGGTCATAGAGATTGCCGATCGCGCCGCCGATAATCAGCGAGGCCCCTGCGGCCGCGAAATTGCGCTTCAGCCGTCCGAGCCAGACTATCATGACCGTCGCGATTGAGATCGAGATCAGGGACAAAAGGATGCGCGAGCCCATGCCCCCGGCCAGCATGCCAAAGCTCGCGCCGCGATTTTGCACATAGGTGAGATCGAAAATCGGCGAGATTTCGATCCGCTGTTTCGCCGGCAATTCGACGATGTTGACGATCCAGAATTTCGACGCCTGATCGAGCGCCGCGATCACGGCGGCGACGGCAAGGCCGCGCGCAAACAATCGATTGGCGCGCGCATCATTGACCCATGCGGCGGCGTTCGCCTTTATCGTTCCAATCGTCATCGTCACGCGATTTTCCCATCCATCCGGTCGACCGCATCGGCGCAGCGCCCGCACGCGTCAGCATGGCCCGCGACCGCGCCGACATCGTCCGTGTACCGCCAGCAGCGCTGGCATTTCTTGTGATCGCTCTCGGCGGCGACGACGGCGACGCCCGGCGCCTCATTGAGGCGGAACGCATTCGCCGGCCCCTCGCCTGTTTCGACCCGGACGTTTGACGAGATGAACAACTCTGCGAGATCGACGCCCTTGATCGCGGCGACCAGCGCGTCATCCTTCAAATAGAGCGTAGGCGACGCTTCAAGGCTTGCCCCGATACGCTTCTCCCGGCGCTCGATTTCGATCGCCCCTGTGACCGCGCGGCGGATGTCGCGAAGTTTTCCCCAGCGTTCGGCCAACACATCGTCGCGCCAAGCTTTTTGCGCCTCCGGCAGCTGGCGCAGGTGCGCGGAGCCTTTGTCTTTGCCGTGACGATAGTCCCAGGCTTCTTCCATCGTGAATACGAGGATCGGCGAGATCCACGCCGTGAGGTGGTCGAAGACAATATCCATGACGGTCCGCGCCGCGCGGCGGCGATCCTCCTCGGCATGATCGCAATAGAGGCTGTCTTTCCTGATATCGAGATAGAACGCCGAAAGATCGAGCGTGCAGAAATCGAAAACCTTGCGCCAGACGCCTTTAAAGTCGAACGCCTCGTAACCGGCGCGCACTTCGTCGTCGAGCGCGGCGACGAGATGCAGCATGTAGCGCTCAAGTTCCGGCATTTTCTCGACCGGCAAACGCTCGGCCTCGGCAATGCCGCCGAGCGCGCCGATCAGATAGCGGATCGTGTTGCGGATTTTGCGATAGGCGTCGACGGAAGATCCCATGATCTCCTTGCCGATGCGCAGATCGTCGGAATAATCCGAACTTGCGACCCAGATGCGCAAGATGTCGGCGCCATACTCCTTCATGATGTCGGCGGGATCGACGACATTGCCGAGGGACTTCGACATTTTGCGGCCCTCTTCGTCGAGGACGAAGCCGTGGGTCAAAACGCCGTCATACGGCGCGCGCCCGCGCGTGCCGCAAGATTCGAGGAGCGACGAATGGAACCAGCCGCGATGCTGGTCCGACCCTTCAAGATAAAGATCCGCCGGCCATTTCAGATCCTTGCGCCCTTCGAGCACAAACGAATGCGTCGAACCTGAATCGAACCAGACGTCGAGAATGTCCTCGATCTTTTCATATTCGTTGTCGGAACCCGCAGAACCCAGAAACACTTGCGCAGGCGTATCGAACCAGGCGTCGGCGCCGCGCGCCTTCACCGCATCGACAATACGCTTGTTGACGTCCTGATTGTTGAGAATTTCGCCGGTCTTTGAATTGACGAAGATCGCAATCGGCACGCCCCAGGCGCGCTGGCGCGAGACGAGCCAGTCGGGCCGCCCCTCGATCATCGCGCGAAGGCGGTTCTTTCCGGCGGCGGGCGTGAATGCCGTCGCATCGATTGCGGCGAGCGCGTCCTCGCGCAAGGTCTTGCCGTCCGGCTTTTTCTTGTCGAGGCCGATGAACCATTGCGGCGTGTTGCGAAAGATCACCGGCGCCTTCGAGCGCCATGAATGCGGGTAAGAGTGCTTCAATCGCCCGCGCGCGAGAAGCGCGCTCTTCTCGATCAGCGCCGCGATGACGGCGCCGTTGGCGTCGCCGTCTTCGCCGGCCTTCTTGCCTTCGAGGACAAGCACTTTCTTTCCCGTAAAGCCCGGCGCTTCATCGGTGAAGGCGCCGAATTCATCGACCGTGTGCGGAATTTCCGCCTGCGTGCCGAAGGCGGAGACAAAGGCGATGTAGTCTTCCTGTCCGTGGCCGGGCGCAGTGTGAACAAAGCCTGTGCCGTCAGCATCCGTGACATGATCGCCCGCGAGCAAAGGCACATCGAAATTATAACCGCCGGCGAACCCTTTGAGCGGATGCGCGCAGACAAAGCCCGCCGGATCGATATCGCCGAGCTTTTTAGCGTCGGCGATTTTCGAGGCCGTCTTGACGCTCTCCCAGAGCCTGTCAGCGACAATTAGCCTTTCACCTACCTTCGTCCACGGCGTTAGTTCCGCGCCGGTTTTCGGATCGACGACTTTTTCCATCGCCGTCACTTCATAAAGGCCATAGGAAATTTTCGGCCCGAAGCAGATCGCGCGGTTGCCGGGGATCGTCCACGGCGTCGTCGTCCAGATGACGATCGATGCGCCCATCGCCTCGCCTTTCGCGACAGGAAACTTCACCCAGATCGTCGTTGACGTGTGGTCGTGATATTCGATTTCGGCTTCGGCGAGCGCGGTTTGTTCAACCGGCGACCACATGACGGGTTTAGAGCCGCGATAGACGAGGCCCTTGTCGACGAATTTCAGGAATTCGGAAACGATCGCCGCTTCCGCCTCGAACGCCATCGTCGTGTACGGATTTTTCCAGTCGCCGACGACGCCATAGCGCTTGAATTCTTCCCGCTGCACCGACACCCATCGTTCAGCGTAAGCGCGGCAGGCGGCGCGAAATTCCGCCTTCGGCACATCGCGCTTGGTGCGGTTATTCGCGCGGAAATCCTCTTCGACCTTCCATTCGATCGGAAGACCGTGGCAGTCCCAGCCGGGAACGTAATTGGAATCGAACCCCATCATCTGGCGCGAGCGGACGACGAGATCTTTAAGGATCTTGTTGAATGCGTGCCCCATGTGGAGATGGCCGTTGGCGTAGGGCGGCCCGTCATGAAGAACGTATTTCGGCCGCCCGGCCGAGGCTTTTCGAAGCTGGCCGTAAAGATCGGCGGCTTCCCAGCTTTTGAGGAACTCGGGCTCAAGTTTGGGAAGACCCGCCCGCATCGGAAAGTCGGTTTCGGGCAGGAACAGAGTCGTCTTGTAGTCGCGCGCGGCGCCTTCGCTTGATGCGTCATTGTTCGATGCAGGGGGCATCGGTCGATCTTTCTTGAAATGTGTTGCTGGGGAGGAGGAGAAACCCGCAGCCGCGCCGTGCGTCAAGCGTAATGCTCGCGCTCAAACGCGGTGCGGGCCCTTAATTCGGGGGCCCGCATCAATAATTCGAATGAAATACGTCAGCGCCATGGCCCCGCTTCTAGCAGCCTGGGACGCGCTAGTCGACCTGAAGGAAGCGAACCCCCTGATCGTCCGCCTCGCAGACGAAGCGGCGGGTCCAGCTTTCGCCACGCGCGTTTGCGGCGCGGAACTGGGCGGTCATCCGGACGGAGCCGTCAGCGCGTTGCTCGACCTCGGTCGGGGCGCCCGGCATGGCGACGG
>JBGSLM010000138.1:0-12623 GCA_041740755.1 Parvularculaceae bacterium
GCCCGCCGCAGCGCCGATCTCCGCAACGCCGATCGCCGTTGAAGCGGCGACGCAGACAGAGGATCAGACAAACGATCAAAGCGAGCCTGCTCCAGCCGTTGACGAGGGCGACTGAGATGTCGACGCGCGCCGAAAATCTGGCGCGTATCGCCCGTGCGGCGACGCCGACGCTGCTTGGGATTTTTGGCGCGCTGATGCTCGCCTCTCCCTTGCGGCTATTTGAGGGAAGCGTTGCGACGCCGCTAATCCCGCTGGTCGTCGTCTATTTCTGGTCGCTTTACTCGCCAGGACATTTGCCGGCGGTTAGCGTCTTTGTAATCGGGATCATTCAGGATCTCCTGACCGGCGGACCGATCGGGCTTTGGCCGGCTGTTTACCTTGCTGTTCAATATGTCGCCATTTCGCAGCAATCCTACTTTCTCGGCCGTGAAGTTCACGTCGTGTGGATGGGATTTGCAGTGGCGGCGGTCACCGTCTCGCTTATATTATGGTTGTTCATGAGTTTGATGTCGGCGGCGTTGCTGCCGATTGGCGGCCTTGCTCAGCAAATGCTGACGACGATCGCGGTCTATCCGGTTTTCGCGATCGTTTTCGGCAGCCTGCATCGCCGCGTGATCATTGAGGTGTAAGGGTGCGCGTCAATTCCAATGATCCAGAAAAGAAAGAGGTCGTCACCCGGCGCGCCGCGATTTTCGGCGGCGGTTTCAGCCTTCTTCTTGCGGGCGTCAGCGTACGGCTTTTCCATCTGCAGGTGCTCGACCACGAAAAATATCAGCGCCTTGCGCAGGAAAACCAGTTCAATACGCGCATCATCGCCCCGCTGCGCGGCGAAATTGTCGACCGCTTCGGAAAAACGCTCGCGTCGAACCGCCAGAATTTTCGCCTTCTCCTGATGCCGGATGAAGCCGGCGATGTCGAAAGCGCGCTGGAGCGCATCCGCAAGTTCGTCGTCATTCCGGATGAAAAGCACGCAAAATTGCTGCGCGAAATTAAAAGGACTCGCGGCTATACGCCGGTCGAGATCGTCAACAATCTCGAATGGAATGATTTCTCGAAGCTGAATTATGAGCTTCCCCATCTCCCCGGCGCGCATCCGGAAGTCAGCGAGACGCGCAATTACCCGCTTGGAAATGCGACGGCCTTTGTGATCGGCTATGTCGGCGCCGTCACCGACCGCGATCTTGATGCGCCGGATAATGAAGACCAGCAAATGCTGTTGCGCCAGCCCGGCTTCAAGGTCGGGCGGGACGGGCTTGAGCGCACCTATGAGAAGGAGCTGCGCGGCGTCGCCGGCGCCATGGACGTCAAGGTCAACGCGCATGGCCGCGTGATCGAAGAAATTGAAGACAGCATAAAGCCGCCTGTGCAGGGTGAAACGCTCGGCCTCACCATTGACGCGGACCTTCAGCTCGCGGCGATGAAGGCGCTAGAGGGCGAGAGCGCGTCCGCTGTCGTGATTGATATCGAGTCGGGCGATATTCTCGTTCTGGCGTCGACGCCCGCATTCGACCCCAATATTTTCACCAAAGGAATTCCAAGCGATCTGTGGCGCGACCTCAATGAGAGTCCCTACAAACCGCTCCTGAACAAACCGCTTGGCGGCATCTATCCGCCGGGTTCGACATTCAAGATGGTGACTGCGATCGCGGCGATGCGATCCGGCATCGATCCGTCCTTCCGCGTTCGTTGCAACGGCAAGTTCTGGTACGGCAATCGCTTCTTCCATTGCTGGGAGAAGCGCGGCCACGGGACCGTCGACATGAGGAATTCGCTGAAACACTCATGCGACACGTTTTATTATACCGTCGCGACCCAGATCGACGTCGACATCATCGCCGATACGGCTCGCAAGCTCGGTCTCGACCAGACATTTGAACTGGGGATTCCAGGGCAGCACTCAGGCGTCATTCCGGACCGCGCATGGAAGCGCCGCTTTTACGCCGGCACGCCGGAGAACCAGACCTGGTTTCCGGGCGAGACGCTCTCCGTTGCGATTGGGCAAGGCTCGGTCAGCACGACGCCGCTGCAACTCGCGGTCATGTCCGCGCGGATCGCCAGCGGCCGGGAAGTCCGCCCACGGATCGTTCGCTTTCGCGGAGACCTTGAGCTGCCGACGCCCAAGGCGTCGCATCTCGATATCGCTGAAGAACATCTCCAGCTCGCGCGCGACGGCATGTATGCGGTCGTCAACGAGCCTGGCGGGACGGCGGGCCGCTCGGCGTTCGACAACAAGGAATGGAAGCTCGCCGGCAAAACCGGAACCAGCCAGGTTTACCGCATCACCAACGAAGAGCGCGCGCGCGGCCTCACAAAGCCCGAGCAATTGCCGTGGCACCGGCGCGACCACGCTTTGTTTGTGTGTTTTGCGCCCTATGACGCGCCGCGCTACGCCTGCGCGGTCGTTGTCGAACACGGCATCGGCGGCGCGCGGATGGCGGGACCCAAAGCGAAGGAAATCATGACCGCGGTGATGATGAAGGATCCGGCGCGCTTGAAGCCGCTCAGCCCGGCGGCGCTCGCCGCAAACGCCAAGAACTCAAGGGACGGATAGAAGATGGCGTCCATCATCCTCCCGGGTCCGCGCCGAGGCATTCAGGACCAGATCGCCCGCCTTCACTGGCCGATGATCATTATGCTGTCGCTGATAGCGGGCGCAGGCGTCGTCACGCTCTATTCGGTCGGCGGCGGATCGTGGTCTCCCTGGGCCGGGACGCATGCGTTTCGCTATGCGATATCCGCCTGCGTGATGATCGTCATGGGCCTCATCGGCATCCGCTACTGGATGGCGCTTTCCTATCCGATCTATTTCATTGCGCTCGTCGCGCTCGCGCTTGTGCCGCTTATCGGCGACGTCAACATGGGCGCGCGCCGCTGGATCGATTTGGGTCCAATGCAGTTCCAGCCGTCGGAACTGATGAAGATCGGCATCGTGCTGGCGCTCGCGCGCTATTATCATGGGTTAAGGGCCGAGCAGGTCTCGCATATTCTATTCCTCGTCCCGCCGATCGTCATGATCGCGGCGCCTGTCGGCCTCGTGTTTTTGCAGCCTGACCTTGGAACCGCGATCATGATCGGCGGGACGGGCGCCGCGATCATGGTGCTTGCAGGTCTTTCCTGGCGCCTCATTTTTCTTGGCGTCGTCGGGGCCGTCGGCGGCGCGATCGCCGCGCTCAGATTCGGCATTTTGCACGATTATCAGCTGAAGCGGATTTTCACCTTTCTCGACCCCGACTCCGACCCGCTCGGCGCCGGATACCACCTGATGCAGTCCAAGATCGGTCTTGGTTCGGGCGGTCTCGTCGGCAAAGGCTATATGATGGGGACGCAGCGCGAGCTGAATTTCCTTCCCGAGATGCAGACCGATTTCATCTTCACGATTTTCGGCGAAGAATTCGGTTTTGTCGGATGCATCGGGCTCTTGCTGCTTTATTTCGCCGTGATCATGACCGGCATGAATGTCGCGCTGAGGGCGCGATCGCATTTTGCGCGGCTTGCAACGCTTGGGATCTGCGTCACCTTCGCGCTTTATGTGCTGATCAATACCGGGATGGTGATGGGTCTTGCGCCTGTCGTCGGCGTGCCGCTGCCGCTGGTCTCGTACGGCGGAACCGTGATGCTGACGATCATGGCCGGGTTTGGCATCGTCATGAGCGCGCATATGAGCCGCGATCCGGACGGATCGGCCCTCTAACAGGAATTTTCAGTTTTTTCGCCGGTCAGGCCGCAGCGTCGATATGCGCGGTCAATGCGCTGCGCGTGTTCCGGTAAGCGTCGTCAAGTACGATAAGCGCCGCTTCGGCGGCGCCCGCGTCGCGGTTCTTGCAGGCGATTTCGAGCGCGCGCGCCGACATGGCGAGAATACAGGCGCCGACATTCGCGGCGGAACCTTTGACCGCATGCGCGGATTTTGCGGCTTCCTCGAAATTTCTGTCGGCGATTTGCGCCTTCAGCTGGCCCGCAAGATTGTCGGTCGAACGCCAGAACGCCAGCATGATGTCATTGACGCCGTCGCGGCCCGCCACATCGAGCAGCGAGTCAATCTGTGAGAAGTCGATGAGTCCTGACTGCTCAATGGCGGTGTTCACAAAGCCCCCGTAGTCTCTAGCCTGACGCGCCACAACGCCGGGCCTTTGATGAAGGCTCATCATCGTCCCGCAATCGTTAAAATTCTTTTCATCCCGCGTTCCGGCGGGCGCATTAAGAATTGTTATGGGGGCATTAAAATCCGCTGAATCCGGCCGTTCAAATCGTCGCTATATGCCAATCGGACGGCTATTTTTTGGAATATGCGTCGGTTGCGCGAACGAGGGCGTCGATGATGCCTGGTTCGCTGGCGGCGTGTCCGGCGTCGCCGACAAGGATGAGTTCTGCTTCCGGCCAGGCGGCATGGAGATCCCAGGCGGTCTTCATCGGCGTCACGACGTCGTACCGGCCCTGCACGATGACGCCTGGTATGTGACGGATCTTGTGGGCGTTCGCGATAAGCTGGTCGTCGCGGTCGAAGAATCCGCGATTGACGAAATAGTGGCACTCAATGCGCGCGAACGCGATGGCAAAAGCGTCGGCTGAAAAACTGTCGATCCGCTCCTGAGAGGGGACGAACGAAACCGTGCCGCCCTCCCATGCGCTCCACGCCTTGGCGGCTTTAAGCTTTTCCGCCTCATTATCGCCGGTCAGGCGCCGGTGATACGCAGCGATAAGGTCGGAGCGCTCGGCGGCGGGAATGGGCTCAAGATACTTCTCCCAGGCGTCGGCGAACATCCAGCTCGCCCCTTCCTGGTAGAACCAGAGAAGCTCGCTGCGGCGAAGGGTGAAAATGCCGCGAAGGACGAGTTCGGTCACCTGGTCTGGATGGGTCTCGGCATAGGCGAGGGCGAGCGTTGAGCCCCATGAGCCGCCGAACACCTGCCATTTGCCGATGTCCAGATGTCGCCGCAATTTCTCCATGTCGGCGACAAGGTCCCATGTCGTATTGCCATTAAGCTCCGCATTGGGCGTCGATTTCCCGCACCCCCGCTGGTCGAAGAGGACAATCCTATACTTGGCAGGGTTGAAATAGCGCCGCATCGACGGCGTCGTGCCGCCGCCTGGCCCCCCATGGCAGACGACGACCGGCTTGCCGTTGGGGTTGCCGGAAACTTCGTAATAAATTTCATGGACGTCCGAGACTTTGAGGCGGCCCGTGGCGAAAGGTTCAATCGCTGGATAAAGATCGACGCGGTCCGTCATTTTCAGTCCGACCCTGATGTTGCTGCCGATCTACCTCCTAAAGGGGGCAGGGGGCGGCAATCAAGACAACCGGTCAACGAAGTCTTGTGCAACCTTCAATATGCTGGTCTAGAATTGGCGCGGGGCTATCGGGTATTTGCCGGGCGGCGAGTTGGGCCAGGCATGGGCGACGGGAGTAGCGTTTAGTGGGCGTTTCCGGGATTTGCCGGTTCATTATATCGGCGATGGCGCTGGCCGCTTTTGGCTGTTCGACCGTCATCAAGACATCGTCGGAAGATTATGGGGCGAACGCTCCAGAGCGCGCGGCGCTTATCGATGCCGCAGCGGACGTTGCATGGTCGCCATGGCCCAAGCCCTCATCATCTTCGATCGCCGAACGCCTCGCAGGCGGAGAAGCGCCGTCTGACGGCGTCTCGCGCGATGACGCAGTCGATGCGTATGTCGTCGCCGTCAAAGCGGCGTCCGACAGCGAGGCAGCTGTTCTTGATGATGCGGGGAAACATCTCGACGCGGCGCGGGCGTTGAACGCCGCCGCCGATGACGCGTGCGACTCGGCGTATCCGCGACTTTCGGACGTTGCGCTCCTTGAAGATGCGATCGCGGATCTGCGTGAGACGCGGACCATTTACGTCGCAACGCTGAAAAAAATCGACGGCGACGACGACGCAATCGACCGGTTGAAGCGCGATTTCGACCGCGCGCTTAAAGACCTCGGCGATGTCGCGGACAAACTGGCGGAGAACGCCATGAAGAAGCGCGCTGACAATTTTGCGGGACCAGATCCCTCGAACATTTCCTCAGGGTCATTTTAGATCGTCGGCGATAAGGGCGATCGGCTTCACCCTGAAGCGCAACAAATTGAGCGCGTCTTAGTCCTGAGGAGCGATGCGTAGCATCGCGTCACGAAGGACAACGCAAAAAAAAGCCAACGCGCCAAACAGCGCTTTCGAATACGGCGCGCGGCGCTCAATTCAAAATTGCGAAGAACCGGAAAATTACAGGTTCACGGGTTCAGCGCCGTCCCATTGGGCGCCGCCGTTTTCGTCGAGCATCTTCTGGATGCGGGTTTCGTAAAGGTCGAACAGCGCGATTTTGGCGCCCGGCGACTGCTTCGCTTTCAGCAGGTTTGCGCGCGCGGCGAGCCAGTCTCCTTCACGATAGGCGGTCAGCATTTGCCGGTGCGCGTCTTCGAGCGCGCGAAATCCTTTGCTGGATTTGATGAACGGATTGCCGACCAGCGCGAAGATGCTGAACGGGCGGTCCGATCCTGTCTCTTTGAGACGGTCAAGCTCCAGAAATGCGAAGTGGTGATTGGTCTTTCTGCTGACGGTTTCGTCGCAAATGATGGCGGGGCCGTAGACCGTCGCCTGGCGGCTCAGGAACGATGCAAGCTCGACGGTTTTTCCGATCGCGGAATAGCGGTTGTTCCGTCCGTGTCCCATCGGTCCGACATAGCAGTCGCCGGTCGCGATGCCGATCGCAAGGTGAAGCTGGACGCCCTTGAGCCGGGGCGAGCTTTCCATTTCCGCGTTGATCTTGTCCATGCTTTCGATCAGGCGAAGCGACGCAGAACAGCCATCGCGTATGTGATCGGCGTTTTCGAGGGGCGCGTTGAAATAGGCGAGAACGCGGCCGCCTTCCGCCTGATCTGCGGCGCCGCCAGCCTCGATGATCGCTTTTTTCAGGTGTACGCATCCGAGCGCGATGAGATTTGTCACCTCGCCCGGCGTATCGGCGAGGCGTGCGATATCGTCGTCAACAAGGCTGAGCTCGCACGCAAGCACCGTCAGCGGACGCAGCGATCCTTCAAGGACCTCCGACGCGCCTTCCTCCCTGACGCGCTTCATTGTCGTCTCCGGGAGAGCGCCCCTGAACGCGCCGCGGACGTTATCGTCCTTCAAGGCGCCGCCAAGCGAGCGTCCGCCTGCGACAGTGAACGCCCCGAGAAAGAGGGCGAGTGACGGCGCCAGCGGATCAAACAGGAATTGCGCCGATGCGAATGCGCCGAGCGATATTGCAAGGAGAGCGGACGCTGCGAGCGCGGCGACGCCGAGCGCCTTCCAGAAATCGAGCCGTTGCGACCACATGATTGCGGCGGCTCCAAGCAGCATGACCGACAGGGCTTCTATGTAACCGATCCAGGACGGTCGCGCCGTCGCTGCGCCGTCGGCGAGCTGGCGGGCGATAAGCGTCTGGGCTTGCGTGACCGAAAGGTCGCCGCGCGCCGTCTTGATTGATTGGCCGACCGCGCCGTCAAGGCCGATGATGACGACCTTGCCGCTAAGCTGTCCGGACGACGTGCGCTCGTCGATCAGCTTCCATGCCGGTGTTTTGGGCGTGTCGATGCGCCGGGGAAAATAGATGCGCGTCGACGCTGACGGCGTGACTGTAAATTCGCGATTTGCGATCCGGATCGCGGCGGGCGATTGACCGACCGATGTCACGGCTGTCGGATCGGCGATGATGTTTATCTTGTCGGCGCCGAGAGAAAGCCGCGCAGCTTCGAGCGCTGACGACGGCGCCAGCCTGCCGCCTGCGGTCCAAAGAAGCGTTGCGGAACGGACGACGCCGTCATTGTCCGCAGGCAAGGCCGATACGGTGAGCGATGCGGCGTCAGAAAGGGCGGCGTTCAACGGCGCGCCGGGCCGCACGGCCGGAAGTCCGAAATATTGGGCGCCGTTCGCAGCAATCGTCTTCGATGAGGCGGAATCGGCGCGCTCGAGCGAAAGGCGCGAATATGCGCGCGCGGTCGATGAACCGTCGATGGCGACTGCGCCCTTCGTCTTCAAAAACGCGTCGGCAAGCATCTTGTCGGTGCTTGGCAAAAGGGCGAGCTGCTGCGCAAGGCGCTCGTCGCGAGCGCCGGCGAGCCAGAAATCGCCGATCGTTTCAGGCGATAGGGGATCTGGGCGATCGACGCCCTCGATATAGACGACGCCCTTGGCGCCCGCATCGGCGCTGGCCGTGACGAGGTCGGCGATCAGCGAGCGCGGCCAGGGCCAGGGCCCGACTTTCTCGATGCTTTCCTGGTCGATCTCGACAATATGAAAAGGCGACGCGGCCGAAATCTTCGCCGGGAACAACCTCTGGTAAAGGTCGAACAGATGTTCGCGCGCCCCGCCATGGCGCGCGTCGGCGTTCGCCAGCGTCATGATCGCAAGCGCCGCCATCACGGCGATCATCGCCAGCAAAGGAAGGGCCCCAAGCCAGCGCATGCGCGCTCCAAAACCTGTCTTAGCCACCGAAGCTCACTCCGAAACCCCAAATCGACCGGCGTAACGCCCAAAAGATTAATGGCCGTTCACCATAGTTCAGGATGAATTTATCATCCTGCGCTACGCTATCACAATGCAAAGCGCACGCCGTCCGCGACTTGTTAACCTATTGGCAATGGAAAAATAATGAAGCCCGCCGCCTTCGCCATCGACGTCCAGAACGGGCTGATGCGGCTTGTCGCGACCGGCGACTGGCTTGCGCGGCATCTTGGGCCGATCGACGGCGACCTGCGGGCGTTTGAGGACGACACGGTCGGCCGGGAGATCGTGATCGATGTCTCGGGCGTTGAACGGCTCGACACCGCCGGCGCGATGGTGTTCGAGCGCGTGATCAAATCATGCTCAGGCCGGACGGAGCTGTCGAAAATCGTCGGCGCAAGTTCCGCCCACCAGCAATTGCTCGACAATGTCCGCCCGCACGTCGCCCCGTGCGATGTGGAACCGGCCAAGCGCAACGCCTTTTTGATGATGGTGCAAAGGCTCGGGCGCGGCGTCGTCGAAGGTTATTACACCGCCATCGACATCCTGAATTTCGTCGGCCTCACCCTGACGACGCTCGCGCGTGTCGTGCGCGATCCGCGCCGCATGCGCATGACGTCGATCATTTACCATATGGAAGAGGCGGGAATCGACGCGATGCCGATCATCGGGCTCATGTCGTTCCTGATCGGCGCCGTCGTCGCCTTCATGGGCGCGAAAATCTTGCGATTGTTCAACGCGGAAGTCTTCACGGTCGAACTTGTCGGCATTTCGGTGTTGCGCGAATTCGGGGTTCTGCTCGCCGCCATTCTGGTCGCGGGGCGATCGGGAAGCGCGTTTACCGCCGCGATCGGCACTATGAAAATTCGAGAAGAGATCGACGCGCTGCGCGCGCTCGGTCTTGATCCGATTGAGGTTCTTGTGCTTCCGCGCACTATCGCCCTCATCGTGTTCATGCCCATTTTGGCCTTCATGGCGGCGGTTCTCGGCGTCGTCGGCGGCGGCGTCGTCGCCGCGACCGCGATGGACATTTCGCCGGCCTTTTTCGTCGGCCGGCTGCAGGAGACGATCGCGCTGTCGAATTTCTGGGTCGGGATCATCAAGGCGCCGTTCTTTGCGTTCGTGATTGCGATCATCGGCTGCTATCAGGGAATGGAAGTCGCCGGCAGCTCCGAAAGCCTTGGCCAGCGGACGACGCTTTCGGTCGTTCAATCGCTGTTCGTCGTCATCATTCTTGACGCCTTCTTCGCGATGTTCTTCCTGGAGATCGATTACTGATGTCCGGGAGCGTTGCGTTTGAAAAAGTGATTGAGGTCGACGGGCTGCGCACGCAGTTCGGCGACAACATCATCCATGACAATCTCGAACTTGAGGTTCGCCGCAATGAAATCCTCGGCGTTGTCGGCGGCTCCGGCACCGGCAAGTCGGTGCTGATGCGCGCGATCATCGGTCTTAAAACGCCGTCAGCCGGGACAGTTAAAATCTTCGGCGAGAATTTCTATGAAAAGACGACGCAAGAGCAGATTGAAACCGAACGGCGCTGGGGCGTCATGTTTCAGGGCGGCGCGCTGTTTTCTTCGCTCACCGTCGCGCAAAACGTGATGGCGCCGATCCGCGAGCATCTAAAGCTCCCCGATGAGCTTGCCGCCGACATTGCGGCGATGAAAATCTCGATGTCGGGGCTTCCCCCTGACGCCGGCGCCAAATACCCGTCAGAGCTTTCAGGCGGCATGAACAAGCGCGCGGGGCTGGCAAGGGCGCTCGCCCTCGACCCGGAAATCGTCTTTCTCGACGAGCCGACAGCGGGCCTTGACCCGATCGGCGCTGAAAACTTCGACCGGCTTATCGTCACCCTCAAGAATTCTTTAGGGTTAACAGTGTTTATGGTGACCCATGATCTCGATACGCTGCACGCGACCTGCGACCGGGTGGCGGTGCTGGCGGAGAAAAGGGTGATCGCCATCGGAACGCTCGACGACGTGCGCCGGTCAGACCATCCCTGGATACAGGAATATTTTTCCGGTCCGCGCGGCCGGGCGGCGCTTTCGGCCAAAGGGATCTACGCCGATCCTGCGGCAAAGAAGGATTGAGGAATGGAGACGCGCGGCAGTTATGTGATGGTCGGCGCCGTCGTGCTCATCGGCATTGCGGCGGCGTTTCTCGCCATCTTGTTCCTGACGCAGACGAAGCAGGATTATGATGAGTACGACATCATTTTCCGCGAGCGCGTTTCGGGTCTCTCCGTCGGCGCGGCGGTCAGCTTCAACGGCATCCAGAAGGGCGAAGTGCGCGATCTGACGATTGCGCCGGACAATCCCTCGATCGTCATCGCGCGCGTGCGGGTCGACAGCGACACGCCGGTCAAGACGGATACGAAAGCCGAGCTCGAACTTGTCGGCTTTACCGGTCTTGCGATCATTCAGCTCGTCGGCGGCAGCGCCGAGGAAGCGCTTTTGAAGGAAGTGACGCGCGGCATTCCCCGCATTGAAGCCGATGCGGGCGGCATCGCGCAGATCCTCGCAGGCGGCAACGAGATCGTCGCCTCGGCGAACCGGATCCTGTCGCCAGAAAATACTGAAGCGTTCACCCGGATTCTTGCAAGCGTCGATACGCTGACCGGAACGCTCGCCAAACAGGATGAGAATATTTCAGCGACGCTCAATAATCTCGCCGCGGCTTCAGAAAAACTGTCGAGCGCCGCCGACAATTTCGACAAACTGATGGCTGATGAAGGTCCGCAGACAATCGCAGAAGCGCGCGAAACGCTCGCTGAGACGAAAGCGCTCGTCGCCGAAATGCGCGGCGCGGTCGCGGAAAACCGCGAATCGATCCGCATCTTCACCGATCAGGGACTGGCGCAGGTCGGACCAGCCGTCGCTGAAGCGCGTCAAATGTTCAGGACGCTCGATCAGGTGCTGCGCGAAATCGACCGCGATCCGCGCGGCTATCTCCTCGGCGAATCGACGCCGCTTTATGAGGGCCAGAAATGAGAACGATCATCCTCGCTTCCGCCGCCCTCGCGCTTTCCGCCTGCGTCTCGGTATTGCCGGAGGCGACGCCTGCCTCCGCGCGGTATCAGGTGACGGATGTGACGCCCGTCGGCGCAGATCGCGCCGCCGTCAAATGGACCCTTGGCGTTGAAGAGCCGGAAGCGACGCTCGCCTTCAACACGGCGAAAATCGCGCTCTCGCGCGAGCCGGCGCGCATCGAATATTATGCGGGCGGCGAATGGGTCGACCGCGCGCCGCGACTTTTGGGGGCGGCGCTCGTCCGCAGCTTTGAAAATACCGGCGCGATCAGGGGCGTTGGAAGCCGGGTGACGCTTCCAATATCGACCTACGCGCTTCAGACAGACGTCCGCAAGCTGACGATCACGCATCGGGGCGGAGACCTGTCGGCGGATGTCGAAATCTTCGCGCGCCTCACCAACGGCCGCAGCACCGTCATCGCGTCCAGACTGTTCACGGCGTCAGGTCCGGTCGAAACCGACAACGCCGGCGCCGCCGCGACCGCGCTCAATGCGGGTCTTGAAAAAATACAGCGCGAGCTCGTCGAGTGGACGATCGCGGAAGCTGACCGCGCGAAATAGCGCCGGTTCAAGCGTAAATCAGGCGAAATAGCCGACCGTCGCGCCGACGAGCAGATAAACGCGGCCCAAGGGCGACGACAGATATTCTTCAAGTTCCTCATCCGCCGTCGCCGAGGTTGTTGCGTCTTCGAGCAGGCGTTCAAATCCCTGCAGGAAGTCGTGAATGCCTTTTTCAAAATTCTTGTCGCGCGCCGACTCGCCGCGAATGCGCCGCTTGACGTCCGCTTCGTTGAGGCGAAGCAGCCGGTTTGCAAAGACATTGCGGTCGCCGCGCTCAAACCGTTCAAGGAGCGCCGGCGGCGGCTCGCCATAAAGCCGCGCTTCAAGACCGAGCGTGAACGCCTGAAGATTGCCGATGATCTTCATCGCGGCGTTTGCGGCGGCGCGTTCATCATCGACGCGCCGCGTTTCAGCGCCGAGATCGAGCGGTTCCGCCTCATCGGTCGCGGTCAAAATTTCGCGCCAGGAAACGCCGTCCTTGCGCAGCCGCTCATCGTCGCGCGCTTTGCCGTTCGCGGCGCGCGTCTCTTTCGGGCGGGCGATTTCATTCG
>JBGSLM010000139.1:0-31338 GCA_041740755.1 Parvularculaceae bacterium
CCGTGAAGACAACGCCCGCCCGTGTCTCGCCGAGCGCCGCGGCCACTTCTTCAAACGGCCGTCCGGCGAGCGGAGCGAAAGCTTCTTCCACCGCCTGCGCCCATGTTCCGGGCCGCGCCTTTTCCCTCAGGCGCAGCGCCCGACCGCCAAGCGCGTCGTCGCTGATCGATTTGGCGAGGGTCGAAAGATCGGCGTGATCAATTTCACGGCGGACGAGTCGATCCCACAGATCGATTGTCAGCATGCGCGCGCCGCTCGCCAAAGGATCGCGCAACGCTGATTGCTGGTGCCCGGCGAGACGCTCCCGGCACCAGACGCGTAGCGGTTCAGGCCGCATGCGGTCTCGTTCATTCATTCAATGCTTCTCCGGGCGGTGCGTCTCACTCGCACCCGAGAAGCGCGCGATCAAGCGCAATTTTCCATTCCTTGCGCAACTTTCCGCGCTCGGCGGCAGATATGGCTGGCGAGAAGGTCGCCTGCGTCCTGCGAAGGCGCAAAATTTCCGGGAGCGAGCTAAAGACGCCCGCTTTGACGCCCGCGAGAACGGCGGCGCCAAGCGCCGTCGTTTCCATGATGACGGGCCGATCGACTGGCGCGCCCTGTATGTCGGCGAGAAACTGCATCAGCCTGTCATTGGCGACCATGCCGCCATCGACTTTCAGCGTTCTGCAGGGCGCGCCGTCCGCCGCCATGGCGTCCATCAGATCGGCGGTCTGATAAGCGACGCACTCAAGCGCCGCGCGCGCAAGTTCGGCCTTGCCGGAACCGCGCGTTAGTCCGCAAATTAGCCCCCTCGCCTCCGCCGCCCAATGCGGCGCGCCGAGCCCCGCAAAGGCAGGGACGAGATAGACGCCGTTATTGGAAGAAATAGACCGCGCCAGCGCCTCCGTCTCCGCAGACGACTTGATGACGCCGAGCGAGTCGCGAAGCCACTGAACTGCGGCGCCGGCGATGAAAATCGATCCTTCGAGCGCATAGCGCGTTTCGCCGCCAACCCGACGCGCGATTGTCGTCAAAAGCCGGTTCCGCGAGAGGACAGATTTTTCTGTCGGCGCAAGGACGAAGCATCCCGTGCCATAGGTGCTCTTGATATCGCCAGGCTCAAGGCACGCCTGTCCGATCGCCGCCGATTGCTGGTCGCCAATCATTGCGAATATCGGGATTTGCCGGCCGAACCATTCAGGTTTTGTGACGCCAAACTCGCTCATGTTGTCCCGCACTTCCGGCAGAACATTTTTCGGGACGCGAAAGAGATCGAGCAGGCGCTGGTCCCACGCGTTTTCGCGAATGTTGAACAGGCTCGTGCGGCTGGCGTTCGTCGCATCGGTCAGGTGTGCGCCGCCGGTCAGCCGCGCGAGGAGAAAACTGTCGATCGTCCCGAAAGCAAGATCAGCCCGCTCGGCGCGAGCGCGAGCGCCGTCGACCTTGTCCATCACGTGGGCGATTTTCGTCGCCGAGAAGTAGGGATCGAGAAAGAGACCTGTCGTTCGTTGGACGATGTCCTCATGTCCGGCGGCCTTCAGCTGTACGCAGGCGCCGGATGTGCGCCGGTCCTGCCAGACGATCGCATTGTGGATCGGCGCCAGCGTCTTGCGGTCCCAGACGACCGTCGTTTCCCGCTGGTTGGTGATGCCGATCGCAACGACATCGCCGCCTGCGGCCTCAGCCGATGCGATCGCGTCGCGCGCTGTTTTCAGTGTCGTCGCCCAGATCGCCTCCGGGTCGTGCTCGACCCAGCCGGGCTGCGGATAAATCTGCGGAAATTCCGCCTGGGCGGTCGAAACAATCGCCGCTTGATCGTCGAACGCGAGCGCCCTGCTGGACGTCGTGCCTTGGTCAATCGCAAGGATAATCGGTCTGCGGCCCATTGGTTTCTCCATTCTTCTGGACGAACCATAATTCACGCCTCCCCAAGATGGCGAGCCCGATCAAGGCGGCGATCCGCAGGCAGGCGTGGCGCCCGCAACGCTTGCTGCGGCTACCAAAAGACGCCACTCTTCACCCTCATTCACACGGGGCGTGAGAACCAATGAAACGCGGATTTGTTGTCGCTTTTGCAGCGGCCGTCGCTGCTGCGCCGGCCTTCGCAGACGATATTCTGATCGAAAACGTAACCGTAATTGACGGTTCTGGCGCCGCCCCAATGCGCGGCATGTTTATCCGGATCAAAGACGAAAGGATCGAGGCGATCGCCGATCACGCGATCGAAGCGTCCGCAGGTTCCAAAAAAATCGATGGAACGGGCAAATACCTGATCCCCGGCCTTATCGATACGCATGTACACTTGCGCGGCGGCGCAGACCCGCTGGCGAAATCGAAAAAGAAGGCGGACCGCCGCGCTGGCGAGACGGCGCTGGCGAGTTTCCTCTATTCGGGCGTTACGTCGATCTACGATGCCGGAAACGATCCTGACTATATTTTCGCACTGCGCGATGATGAAAGAAGCGGCGACATCGCGAGCCCTAGAATTTTCGCGACCGGCGGCATTGTCACCTATCCCGGCAGCCATGGAGCGAGCCCACACGCAACGCTCGTCGATGATTGGCCTGAAGCGATACCGCTCATCGCCGCACACGCGGCGCTGGAGCCGGACGTAGTCAAATTCACCTATGAGGAACGCGGCTGGGGTGCGCGGCCGCTCATACCGAAATTGTCAGAAGATCTCCTTCAGCATCTGGTCGAGTTCTATAACGACAAGGGCGTCCGGACGACCGTCCACACATCAAGCGAGCTGCGGGCGCGCGAGGCGATTTTCGCCGGCGTCGACACGCTCGCCCACCCGGTCATTCAGGGCCCGATAACAGACGACTTCGCCCGGCTTATGGGCGCAAAGAAAATTCCGATATCATCGACCCTGACAATCGGAGAAAATTACAGCCGCCTCGCCGAGCATCCGGAATATCTCGACCAACCGCTTTACCGGGCTTCGTTCTCGGCGGCTGAAATCGACAGGCTTAAGACCGAAACGAGGAAAGAATTTCAGGACCGAAGCTGGACGTGGTGGATGAAGATCATGACGCCGATCGCGCAGGACAATCTTCGGAAAATCCATGAAGCGGGCGGCGTAATCGCGCTTGGAACTGACCAGACGACCGGACCTGCGGTCCACCGCGAAATGGAGCTCCTTGCGGCGGCCGGCATAGCGCCGATCGCCGTCATCAAAATTGCGACCCACAACGCGGCTGCGTTCCTTGGCAAGGAAAAGGAATTCGGCCTCGTCGAGGAAGGTCTGCTTGCGGACCTCGTTTTGCTCGATGCCGACCCCGCGAGCGACATCAATAACGCCAAAGCGATTTCAATGGTCATCAAGAATGGGAAAATCATCGACCGTGCGGCGCTCAATCTCGCTGGATCGATCATGCAATGAATTCGCCCGTGATCGCCGGAACGAAGCCGCGGCTTGTCAAATTTGAAAAGCAAGGCGATACGATTCTGTGGTGCGCTTGCGGGCGAAGCGCCCGGCAACCCTATTGCGACGGGTCGCACAAAGGGACCGGCTTAACGCCCGTTCGCGTCGCGGCGAAATCCGACAATGAGGAAGCGCTTCTTTGCCTGTGCAAGCGAACGAAATCGCCGCCCTATTGCGACGGCTCCCATAATTCGCTGGGCGCCGGTTACGGCGCGGATGATGCGAGCGGTTCGATCGATTGGGTGAATGCAGAGCTTGCGCCGCGGTCGCATGGCGCTTTCGGATATGCGCGCCTTGACGGCGCGTGCTTTGTCCTGACGCCGCAAGATCGGCTGAGTGCGCTCGCGGGCGGCTGGCGCATCGCCTCGACAATCGCTCCGTCGGACGGCGCTGACCGCCTGTCTCAATGGCTGTTGGCGCCCGCCGGCGACAAGACTGATCCGCTGAAATTCGGCAGGTCCGAGATTGTCCTGTTCGTATCCAACGGCGATGTCGAAATTGATATCTCAGGAAAGAGAATTGCGGCGCCGAAATTTTCGGCGGTCGCGATAAGGCCCGGAGAGAGCTTTGCAGTTTGCGCGGGCGGCGCGGGCGCGTCCATCGTTGCGACCGTGTGCCCGCCGGTTGGGCCCGAGCTAAGCTCTGCGGGAGAGCCCTTTGATGAACGATATTCGCGCCGCACGGGAGAAACCGACCCGTCCGCCCGAGAAGAGATGGGCGATCGCTTTTTTCAGGTGCTGACGGCTGCAGAGCGCGGTTCGCATAAGGTTACGCAGTTTATCGGCATGATTCCGAAATCCCGCGCTGCCGCGCACCGGCATCTTTATGAAGAAACGCTCTATGTGATTTCGGGCGAGGGTTTCATGTGGACTGAGACCCGGCGCGCGGCGGTCAAGCCCGGCGACATCGTGTACCTCCCGCGCAAGCAGCTTCATTCGCTTGAATGCGTTTCTCCAGGCGGAATGCTCCTTGCGGGATCGTTCTTTCCTGCAGGAAGTCCAGCGATCAACTATTAGGAACTCCAATGGCAAAGCCGGAACCAATCGCGACGCACTGGACTTCAGGCGCCTCGTTCGTGTTTGTCGCCGCAGGACTGGCGATCGGCCTTGGCAATCTCTGGCGGTTTCCGTTTCTAGCCGGACAATATGGCGGCGGCGCTTTCGTTCTGACGTACATCGCCGCCGTCCTGGTCTTTGGACTTCCCATCATCATTGCGGAACTGGTCATAGGTCGGCGCGGCGGCGGAACGCCGGGCGACGCCGTGCGAAAACTCGGCCCGGACAATGGCATGCGGCGCCTTTGGGCGGTGATAGGCTGGCTCAGCATATTCATCCCATTTATCGGCATCGCCTATTACAGCGTCGTCGCCGGCTGGGTCGTCGACTATTCATTTGATTTCATCGCCTCAGGCGGATTTCCGGCGGGCGACGCCGCCAGCCATCAGGCGCGGTTTGATTCAATGCTCGCATCGCCTATTCGTGTCGTCGCCGGACATCTCGTCTTCATGACCCTCGTTGCAATCGTCGTTGCGCGGGGCGTCACAGAAGGCCTTGAGAAAATGGCCAAACTTCTCATGCCCGCGCTTTTTCTTCTGATGATCGGCCTTGCCGCCTATGCGTCGATCACCGGCGATTTCGCCAAAGCGGCGGCGTTTCTATTCAAGCCGGATTTCTCAAAGCTCACTGCTGAAGGCGTGGGGGCGGCGGCAGGCCAGGCGTTTTTCTCGCTCGGCATCGGGCTTGGAGCGTTGATGACTTTCGGCGCCTACCTTCCCAAAGGCGTTTCAATAATCCGCGTCGCATCCGCCGTCGCAATCGCCGATACATCGATATCGCTTATTGCGGGACTTTCCATTTTCCCGATCACCTTCGCGCTTGGTATAGATCCGGCGGCGGGGCCTGGCCTTGTATTCGTCTCGATGCCGGCGGCGTTCGCCGAAATGCCGGGCGGCTATTTCGTCGGATCAGCTTTTTTCGTGCTGCTCTTTATCGCGGCGTTCACGACTGGCGTCGCAACAATCGAACCGGTCGTCGCGTGGCTTTCGGCAAAGGGCTTGAACCGAATTTCCGCAACGGTTGCGGCGGCCGCCGGCGCATGGGTCGTCGGACTGGCCGCCGCTTTCTCATTCAATCTTTGGTCTGACGTTCGCCTGTTAAGCTGGCTGCCGTCCTTTTCGGACAAGTCGATTTTCGACATTCTCGACTTTTCGATTTCGACGATCTTCTTGCCCCTGAACGGATTGCTGATCGCATTATTCGCAGGATGGGCGCTTTCATCGGCGGCGACAAAAGACGAATTGCGCACCTCGGTTCTCGCACACAATTCATGGCGGTTCGCGATCCGTTATCTGGCGCCGATCGTGATTGTATTGGCGCTCTGGTTTTAACGGCCGCACGTTGCGCGCCGTCATCGAGGCAGCCAAAGCAGTCCGATCAATTGGCATGTGAAATGGCGGAGAGGGTGGGATTCGAACCCACGGTACGGTTGCCCGTACTCCGGTTTTCGAGACCGGCCCATTCGGCCACTCTGGCACCTCTCCGGAATTGGGCGCTTCTATCGGCGGCGGATGGATTGGGCAAGTCTCGGCGGGGGCTTAGGCCGTCTTGCGGATATCGCGAAGTTTTGCGCCCTTTTCGGTTTCCGCAAGAGACCACCCCGCCCCCGGCGCAACCGCCAAGCGCGCCGCGAGATAGGGCAGTATTTGTTCAAGCGCGTCGGCAAGTCCGAATGGCGGATTGACGATGAACAGGCCGCTGCCGGTCAGCTTGGAATCGGCGCGCGGCGCAACGGAAAGCTCCGCGACCAGAATTTTTTCAAGGCCGAGCGCTTCGGCTTTCCTTTCAAACGCCCGGTATCCGTCTTCATCTTTGATCGGACGCCAGAACATAAACACCCCGGTCGCCCAGCGCCGGATCCCGTCCGCGAGCGCGTCGGCAAGGCGGTCATATTCTCCCGGCTTCTCGAAGGGCGGGTCAATCAGAACGAGGCCGCGCCGCTCAATCGGCGGCAGGAACGCCCTGACCGCTTGGTACCCATCGCAGTCGTATATTCTGACCGCCGGATCATTTTCCATCGCCCCGGCAAGCGCTGCCCGCTCTTCCGGGTGCAACTCGCAAAGCTTCATGCTGTCGCCCCGGCGGAGCGCGTCGCGCGCGATTGATGGCGAACCCGGGTACCAGCGGAGGCCGCCAAAGGGATTTTGCCTTCGAACGGCCTCGAAATATGGCGTCAGCGCCGACGGCGCCGCCGGATCGTCAAACACCTTTACGATCCCGCCCGAATGTTCGCCCGATCGGCCGGCCGCCTCGCTTTCGAGGTCATAAAGCCCCCGCCCCGCATGGGTGTCGAGGACCATCAGCGGCTTATCCTTTGCCGTAAGCCGGGCCAGAATCAGCGCTAAAACGGCGTGCTTGAGGACGTCGCAGTGGTTGGCGGCGTGAAATGCGTGACGGTAATTCATATCCCCTGCCCTTACGCGAGACCGCCAGCCAAGGAAATCGGGCGCTTGACCTTGCCTTGCCTGCGGGCTAGTCAGCCGCCTCCCATAAAAACCGGGCGATAGAAACCGGGGCTAAAAAGGACGCTTGCGCCGAACGGCGCTCAGGAGTCGGAAGTATGTACGCAGTCGTCAAGACTGGCGGTAAGCAATACCGCGTCGCCAAGGACGATGTCCTCAAAATCGAACGCCTTCCCGGCGACGAAGGCGACATTATCACCCTCGAAGAAGTTCTGATGATCGGCAATGGCGCGGCTGTCACGGTTGGCGCCCCGCTCATTGCAGGCGCATCAGTCGCCGCCGAAATCGTCGAACAGGCGCGCGGCCCGAAGATCATCATCTTCAAGAAGCGCCGCCGCCAGAATTACCGGCGCAAGAAAGGCCATCGTCAACTGCTGACGATTGTAAAGATCACCGACATTCTTACTGACGGCGCGAAACCTTCAGCGAAGAAAGCCGCTGCGAAAAAGCCGGCCGCCAAGAAGAAGGCCGCTCCGAAGGCGGATGAACAAGCAGCGGCGCAGGAATAAAGGAGACGGATCATGGCGCATAAAAAGGCAGGCGGTTCGTCGAAGAACGGCCGCGATTCAGAATCGAAGCGCTTGGGCGTGAAGAAGTTCGGCGGCGAGATTGTCGTTCCGGGCAACATCATCGTCCGCCAGCGCGGCACGAAATATCACGCCGGCGCAGGCGTCGGGATGGGCCGGGACCACACGCTTTACGCATTGTCAGGCGGCCGCGTCCAGTTCGCGGTCAAGGCGAAAGGCCGTCAATTCGTTATGGTCGCCGCTGAAGAATAGACGGCAATCAGCACACGAATTTAAAAGGGCCGGGGCTATCCCCGGCCCTTTTTCATTGCGGCGACTTCTTCTTTTCCGCCTCTTCGAGTTCCTTGCGGAGTTTCTCGACATCCTTTTGGTCGACGAGCGCATCTTCACGACGCGTCCACGACGGGCTCGGCATTGCCGGCGCAAGGTCCGGGCGCGTTCCGGCGGCTGGATCATTGGCGACGCCGACGCTTCCCGCATCCTGCGTTTTCCGGAAGTCTTCGAGGTCTTCGATTTTACGCCGCTGTTCTATCTGACGCGCAATCTCTGGTCCGAATGTGACTGCGTCCCCTGAAAAGTCGCCATGCCTATTTCTGTCTTTGAGGACCGCCGCAGCTTTCGAAAAGTCTTCCCCCGACGATCCGGGGCGCCAACCCGACCGGATTTCAGGCCGCCCGGCGCACTCGGCGATCTTCTCCTTATCCTTGAATTCGTCCGGGCAATAAATCGCGACAACTCCCGACGTGCCCGGAACAACGGTTGAATCGCCTTTCGGCAATTGAACAGGCGGCAGGGCAAGCCGGCGGCCGTTGAACACCGGTTCCTCATCGAACATGTCGTCGCCGGCGACAGGCTTTGTCGCCTGCGTCGGACGCGCCTCGGCGATCGGCGCCTGTTCACGCTTGGCTTCGTCGCCAGCAGCGATTTCCCCTGCCCCTAATTCTTCGTCTTCGTCCTCGTCATCGCCCGCATCCGAAGGGGCTTCCGCCTGACGCGTTTCCGGCGCGACAGAAACAAGCGGCTGCGCCTCGTCCGCCGGGGCCTGTTCGCCTTCAACCAGAATATCGCCCGGAAGCGGATCTTGAAGCGATGGTTGCGAGGGTTGCGGCGCAAGGTCTGGAATGAATGGGGCCTCTTCAATTTCCGACGGACGCGCGAATGCCGGCTCGGGCGTTAGGTCCATCACCGGTTCAGGTTCTGGCTCCGGTTCGGGTTCAGGCTCTGGCTTCGTCTCGGCAGGGGGTTTCGGTTCCGGGGCCGGCTCGGGTTCGGGTTCGGGCGTTAGCTCCGGCTCTTCTACCGGTTTTGGTTCCGGCGCGATTTCCGGATCCCTCAAATCGATCACAGGCGTGTTTACCTGAATGTCCACAAATACGACCGAAATCGAATCCGCCGGTTTATTGGGAACAAAAATCTGAACGCGACCATAAACAGCCAGAACGGAGAGCATCGCGATATTGAGAATCACGGCGGCGACTGTCGCCGTTCGGCGCCTGCGGACCGGCGTGGCGGCAAGCCGTTCAATCAGGCGCGCATGCTTCCGGTCGGCTGATCTCGCCAGCTTTCTGAGCGGCTTCGACACCTTAATCCGGAACCTGCGCGCGCGCGGCGGGAAAGGCAGCCGCTCGCTGCGCGCCGCCGCGACAGATTTCTCAGTCGCGGAATTCGACGTTTCGGGCGCAGGTTCTATCGCGTCGGTCTCGGTGTCTGTCGGCATTGATCCGGTCCGGCGTGACGCCTAAACGCTTTTGACTGAAGGGAGAAGCTTAAGGTGAAAGTTCTGCTGGTTGGCGGCGGCGGACGCGAACATTCGCTCGGATGGAAAATCGCTCAAAGCCCGCTCCTCACTCATCTCTATCTAGCGCCAGGCAACCCCGGCCTCAACGCTCTTGGCGAGCCGATCGGCGTCAGTGCTGAGGATATCGACGGAATTGTGGACGCCGCCCAATCAAGAAGCGTCGATCTGGTTGTTGTGGGACCGGAGGCGGCCCTGGCGGCAGGTCTTGCGGACCGGCTCGCCGAATGCGCCATTCCCTGCTTTGGCCCCAGCGCGGCGGCGGCCGAACTCGAATCTTCAAAAGGCTTCATGAAGGATATAGCGACGGCGGTCGGAGCGCCGACCGCCGCCTTCGCGCGCTTTGCTGAGCCGAACGCCGCGAAAGCTTATCTAAAAACCCGGCACGCGCCGTTTGTCGTCAAGGCTGACGGCCTTGCCGCAGGCAAGGGCGTCATCATCGCCGCAACGCTGTCCGAAGCCGAATTCGCAGTCGATGATCTGCTCGGCGGAGCGCTTGGCGAGGCAGGAAGAACGATTGTCATCGAGGACTTTCTCGATGGCGAGGAGGCGAGTTTCTTCGTCGTCACCGACGGCAACTCCGCGCTCCCGCTCATTGCTGTTCAAGACCACAAGCGCGCGTTTGACGGGGATAAGGGTCCCAACACCGGCGGCATGGGCGCTTATTCTCCAGCGCCCGTCTTTACGGATGCGGTGCGTGACCAAACGATGACGCGCATCATCGAGCCGGTGATTGCAGAAATGTCCCGGCGCGGCCGGCCGTTCAAAGGCGTTCTCTTTGCCGGCCTGATGATCGGCGCTGAAGGGCCGAAGCTGATCGAATTCAATGCGCGTTTCGGCGACCCTGAATGTCAGGTCATGATGCGGCTCATGAAGAGCGACATTCTTCCCGTACTCCATGCGGCGGCGACCGGAACCTTGAAATCGCACAAACTGGAATGGTCGCAGGAGAGTTGCGCGCTTGTCGTTATAGCGACGCGCGGATATCCCGGCGCCTATGCTAAGGGCTCTAAAATCCTCGGGATCGAGCGCGCTGAAGCCTGCGAAGGCGTTGTTGTCTTTCATGCAGGAACAACGTTGCGCGACGGCGTACTCGTCGCCGACGGCGGGCGCGTCCTGAACGTCGCCGCCTGCGGTCATACGATCCGCGATGCAGTAGAGCGCGCCTATGACGGCGTTGAAAAGATCGAATGGCCTGAAGGATTTTACCGGCGCGACATCGCGTGGCGCGCGTTGAAAGAACTCTTATGATTTCGGTCGCTTCCTGGAAGCAGCGAGCGAAGACATTGAGCGCGGGCGGCCGCCGTCTCGCCTTTTGGACGGCAAATGAGGCGGATGAATCAAAGCCCTGGCTGTTGCTCATTCACGGATATCCGACGTCTTCGTGGGATTGGAATTTTGTCTGGGCGGACCTGGCCGCGCATTTCCGTCTTGCCGCAATGGACATGCTTGGCTTCGGGCTTTCCGAAAAGCCGCGCGGGCACGTCTATTCGATTTTTACACAGGCGGATTTTCAGGAAGCGTTGCTCGAGCACCTCGGCGTCAGCGAAGCGCATATTCTTGCGCATGATTACGGCGACACAGTCGCGCAGGAACTTCTCGCTCGGCACAACGAAGGTGCGCTCAGCTTTTCGATCAAATCGATCATTTTCCTGAATGGCGGGTTGTTTCCAGAGCAGCATCGCGCGAGGCCGATTCAGAAACTTGGCTTGACGCCAATCGGCTTCATTCTTGGACTGTTGATGTCGCGTGCGCGCCTTAGGGACGCATTCGACGAGATTTTCGGGCCAGACACAAAGGCTTCAGATCAGGAAATCGACGCGCATTGGGAGATGATCTCGAACGACGGCGGCGCGCGCATCCTGCACAGACTGCTCAACTATATTCCGGAACGCCGCACGAATCGCGAACGCTGGGTCGGCGCCTTGCAACGTGCGTCGATTGCGCTGCGGCTTATCGACGGCGGCGCGGACCCAGTCTCCGGGGCGCACCTCTATTACCACTATAAGGACCTGGTGCCGAACGCTGACGCCGTGCTGTTTGAAAATTTAGGGCACTACCCTCAAACGGAAGATCCCAAGGCCGTCATTCAGGCTGTGCTTGAATTTCACCGCCAAAGGCGGACACTCCCCGCATGAGGGGCGTTCGCACGTATGGTGTTTCAAACTGCTCAGCCGGCTCTGCAAGCAGTGTCAGTCTGCCGACCAAAATCGAACGAGGGAAATGATCGCATGACTGAGGCTCCCGATTTTTCCGGTGTGACAGATACGCCAGAGCGATTGAAGTTCGACGAGGCGTCGCTGGCCGCCTTTATGAAGGCGAATGTTGAAGGATTCAAAGGCCCGCTTACCGTCCAGAAGTTCAAAGGCGGGCAATCCAATCCGACCTATCTGCTCACGACGCCGAAAAAGAAGTACGTCCTGCGCCGAAAGCCGCCCGGCAAACTATTGCCGTCTGCGCACGCAGTAGACCGCGAATATCGAGTCATAAAGGCTCTCGGCGGACAGAAATTTCCCGTTCCGAAAACATATGCGCTTTGCGAAGACGACGCCGTCATCGGGACAGCATTCTTCATCATGGATTTTGTCGAAGGTCGCATTTTCTGGGATGCGAGCCTGCCCGAGGCGGCGCCTAGCGAGCGACGCGCTCTCTTTTTTGAACTCGTCGATGTGATTGCGCAACTCCACCGCATCGACTTCAAAGCGGCCGGACTTGGCGAGTTCGGCAAGCCAGGCAATTATTTCGAGCGGCAGATCGATCGCTGGTCGAGACAGTACAAGGCCGCCGAGACCTCAAACATCGATGCAATGAACCGGTTGATCGACTGGTTGCCGCATGCCATTCCGGCGGACGACGCCGTTTCAATAGTTCATGGCGACTTTCGTTTCGACAACGTGATCATCGACGCTAAAGAACCGATTGTTCGCGCGGTTCTCGACTGGGAGCTTTCAACGCTTGGCCATCCGCTTGCTGATTTCACATACTTTCTGATGGTATGGCATTTTCCGCCGACAATCCGGGGCGGATTGGCGGGACTCGACCTTAATGCGCTTGGCATCCCGTCGCTCGACGAAGCGGTGGCGCGATATTGCGAAAGGACCGGACGCAAAACCGTCGCGGATTTCAACTTCTGTCTCGCCTATAACATGTTTCGCCTCGCCTCGATCGCTCAGGGCGTTTATGCGCGTGCGCTGCAGGGAAACGCGTCGTCGCCCGAGGGCGTAAAATTGGGCGAGTCGGTTGCGCCGCTCGCCGAAATGGCTTGGGGATATGCGCGAAAGGCGGGCGCCAGCTAGAAGCGCCAAGCGCCGGAAACCTGCTCTAACCATCGCCGCATGGGTCAATATTTCTTGCTTTCCGCCTGTGGCGCAGGGGAGCGCGCCGCTATATGCAGAGGCCGTAAGCTCTGAAAGCTCATCGAGAAGGTTGGGGTCGAGAGGAATTTATGAAATTGATGGTGACAGGCGGAGCGGGCTTCATCGGATCGGCCGTCATTCGCCGTGCGATCAATAAGGGATTTGAGATCGTAAATTTCGACAAGCTCACCTACGCCGCCAATCTGGAAAATCTCTCCGGTTACGACACACGCAAGGGTTACGCGTTCGTCAAAGGCGACATTTGCGATTCCGCCGCCGTCCGGAACGCCCTCGAAACGCACCGCCCCGACGCGATCATGCACCTCGCCGCCGAGAGCCATGTCGATCGCTCGATTGATGGACCAGGGGCTTTCATTGAAACGAACATTCTCGGCACGTTTACCCTGCTTCAGGAGGCGCGCCGCTTTTTCGACCAGCTTTCGGACGAAGCAAAAGGCCGCTTCCGCTTTCATCATGTATCGACGGACGAAGTTTACGGCACGCTCGGCGCCAAGGGCTTATTCACCGAAGAAACGCCGTACAAGCCGAATTCACCCTATTCCGCGTCAAAAGCATCGTCAGATTTTCTGGTGCGGGCCTGGCATGAGACATTCGGACTTCCTGTTGTCACCAGCAATTGCTCGAATAACTACGGCCCATTCCAGTTTCCGGAAAAGCTTATCCCAGTCGCCGTCATTGCGGCGCTCGAAGGACGCCCAATTCCTGTTTACGGCAAAGGCGAGAACATTCGTGATTGGCTTTATGTTGAAGATCACGCCGATGCATTGTTGACAGTCCTGCAAAAGGGCGAGCTCGCTGAAACCTATAATATCGGCGGACATAACGAACGGCGGAATATCGACATTGTTCGCCTGATTTGCCGTCTGATGGACGAAATGGCGCCCAAGAATCATCCGCATGAGGATTTGATCGCGTTCGTCGCGGACCGCCCCGGACATGATTTGCGCTACGCAATCGACGCGAGCAAAATATCACGCGATCTCGGCTGGACCCCGTCAGTCACTGTCGAAGAGGGCATGCGCCAAAGCGTCAGATGGTATCTCGATAATCGGGACTGGTGGGAAAAATTGCGCGCAGGCGGACGGCTTGGCCTTTCGACGAAGAAATAGGGCTTTGAGGATAGCGCCGTCAGCCGCCGGCTGATTTTCGCGCCTCGGCGCGTAGCCTGTAATATCGCATCGCCACGATCGGTGCGGCGACGAATGGATGACGCCGCTCCCACGGCTTCACGCAGACATCAACGCCCGCATGCCGTTTCACCTTCCATGCGATATAGTCGATGCCCCCTTTGAAGGTCCCGGTCGCTTTGAGGAGGCGCGCGATCGAAAGTACAGCGCCTACAGGTGCGCGCAGGCGCCATTTAAGATTAGCGCCGAAAGAGCGTTCCGCTTTTGGGTCAAGGGCGAACGACGCCACTCGCTGCGGCCACTCGCCGTAGTTTTCGATAAGTTTCGCCGCACGGTCGGAAGTCTCGGCGCGCAGCTCCGCGCGATAGGACGCATTGAGCCCTGCAAGCCAGACTTCACGCCAGTCGAGCGGATCCGCCGCTAGCCCCTGCGATTGCCGAAGAAAGGTCTCTATCGACCGGCGAACGGCCGCGATCATTTGCGGCCGCAACTTCTCCGGGACGCTGACAAGGCGACATGGTTGCGCGAAGCGCGCCCAAAAATAAGAATGAAATGTCTTTGGGCCGGCCAGTCGTTCGAACGCTTCGACTGAAAGAAGCGCAAATTTCGATCGGAGCGTCCCTTCCGCCGATTCAAGCTCGAAATAATAGACGTTGGGCGGAAGCGCGCGCGCCGCAATTCGTTCGAACGGATTTGCAATCGCGCCGCGATAGTCCGGCGTGATCACATAGTAATCGAACAATATGTCTGTCGGCTTCTCTGTAGCGCTGACGCTAATGCCGGAGCCGTACAGAAATACCGCCGAGCCTGGATACCGCTCAGAAAGCGCATCCGCAATTTTTCTCGCGGCGTCCGGCGCAGCGGCGCCAAGGACGCTATCAAGGTAATGCTCGGGAGTAATTGTCGCGTTCCCGCCTAATTCAGGAATTCGGCATCGTGCGTCGTCTCGATCGTAACGCGGTCGCCTTTGCCGACGTTGAAAAACTCACCGTCGAACACAATCGTCCCCTCGAATTCCGCCTCGAGCGCAGTGGTGCGCCAGCTTTGATATCCGGCAGCGTCGAACCACGGCTCGGGCCTGCCGCGCAAAACTGACGGCGCGGCAGCGATCATTCGCTGCGCGGGATATCCAATGGTTGTGACGGCAAGCGCGCCAGACCCTTCGCCCCAAAAAGGATTGACGCCCAATACCAGACGGCGAAGCGTAGTCATCAGCGCCATCGTCATCGGCTGAGGACCACTGAGCGGCGAGTGCATCGATTGAAGGTTTGCGATGAGCGGCGGATCAGCCGGCTTTTCGCCGAACGCCGCATTGAGAACGGCGCCGCCGATCGTAAGCCCCATGGCGAGCGATCGTTTTGCGCCCTTCGCCTGAATTTCGGTGCGTGAATATTTAACGGCGGTCGTGAACGCCCCGGCGCCGAGGAAAAATCCGTATACGGGAGCGTTGGAGGCGCCGATGGAAACGCCCATCAATGCGCGCTTTTGACGTTTTACATCGCCCTTGTTCCGGCGCCACAGAAACTGATCGACCGCATCGACCGGCGATCCCTTGAGGCCGCAATCCGCAGCGATAACATTCGTCATGCCGCACGGGACGGCCACGTAGTGAGGCGTATGTTCGAAACGGCGCATATTGATGGCGTCGGTGAACGCAGCCTGAATCGTTCCATCGCCGCCCGCCATCATGACAGTATCGACATGCGCCTTGTTCATCTCCGCAAGGGCGCGATCCAGCCCCTCGATGCCGTCGAGGACACAGGTGCGAACATTCGGAAACTGCCTTGCGACATGCAGCAGGTCGTCGAGGATCGATTGAACCCGGCTGCTGCGTTCGTTGATGATTAGCCCTACAGAGGACATCCGAAATAGCCCCATTAAAACACGCGAAGCACCCGCGCATCCTCACGATCGGATCCACGGTCAGCCCTGCCTAGTCAAAAAACTGATACCAAACCTGAATAAAATTGTCATGCTTTTGGGTGTAATCGGGTCGCCGATTCGCGATTTCTTGCAGCAGGCGGTCAATCTGTGACAAAGGGCGCAATGCTCATCGCCCACCTGACAGACCTGCACTTGCCAATTCCGGCTGCGCCGACCGTTCGCAGCCTGTTAGGAAAACGGGTGCTTGGCTATCTTTCATGGTCACGCAACCGGCGGTTTCGGCATCGAATCGAAGCGCTGGAACGGATCGCCGACGATTGTCGCCGCGCAGCCCCTGATTTCACGGCGATTTCGGGCGATCTAGTTAATATTTCAACGCCCGATGAATTTTTCGCTGCAAAACAATGGCTTGGAGATCATTTTGAGTCTGAAACGACAGCTTACTGCCCGGGCAATCACGACGCTTATGTGCGGGTTCCATGGGGTGCGGGGCTCGGGTTGTTCGACCGGTTTATGGTCGGCACCAGATGCGGGGATGAGGCGCTCAAGCCTCCAGAGGGACCAGACGACTTTCCATTTGTCCGCCGGGTCGGTCGGATTGGACTGATTTTCGCCAATTCGTCGCCTCCGACACTTCCCTTTCTCGCTACCGGCAAGCTTGGCGGCTCGCAGATTGAGCGTATCCGCGAGGAGCTAAATCGCCTTGGCGAAATGGGGCATTGCCGCATCCTCGTCCTGCACCACCCTGTCACTGAGGGCGCGACACCAGGCCGCAAGGCCCTAAACGACCGCAAGGCGCTCCGTTCGGCGCTTTATGATGCGGGCGTCGAACTCATCCTGCACGGACACACCCATCATCCGGCATGGGCGTCGATCGAAACAAAAGATGGCGTGCGCCCTGTCGTCGGCGGCGGTTCAGCCTCGCATCCGGAAGGGCGCCGCAAATATAGACCCGCGCGCTACAATCTCTTTACGATTGACGGAGACGCAGCGAACGGTTGGCGCATCGACGTTGATGTAAGAGAGCTTGACCCGGCGAGCGGCGACGTGAAAACAGCCGAACGTCGCAACCTTTTGTCTCCGCACAAATGACTCTCTCCAAACCATCCGTCGCAGTGGACAGCGTTCCGATTGATGCGCTCATTCTCGCCGGCCGGCGGAGCGGAGAGATAGATCCGCTCGCATCGATCGACAATGTTCCTCACAAAGCTCTCCTGGTCGCAGGCGGCAAGCCGCTTATCCGTCGCGTGGTTGAAGCGCTGAAGATGTCGAGACGCATTGCAAAAATTCATATTGCAGTGCCGGACGATGTGCGCGACGTGATTTCCGCTGCGCTAAACGGGCTTGGCGACTGGGAGTTTTCTGATGCGGAAATCTCACCCGCGAGCACAGTCCTTTCTTCAATTGAAAGGATGACCGGCGAACGCGCTTTGCTTGTGACAACCTGCGATCACGCCCTGCTGACCGGCGACATGGTGCGCGCTTTCCTTTCGGAAGCGGTGAAAAGCGACGCTGCGGCAGGGTGTGTGGACCGCCAGGTTTATGAGGCGCGCTTCCCCAATTCACGCCGCACCTTCATTCGCCTGAAAGATATTCACTTCTCCGGAGCCAATCTCTTCTGGTTCGCCGGCGCACGGGCGAAGGGCCTTGCGGATTTCTGGCGCCGACTTGAGGCGAAGCGCAAAAATCCCGCAGCCATGGCGCGCGAGATCGGCCTTTTCACCGCGCTTTCCTACCTAACCGGCCAGATGACAAGGGACCGACTTGAAAAAACAATCCGCCGAAAGACGAGAGTTGAAGCTCGGCTCATCCCGCTTCAAACGCCGGAAGCGGCGATCGACGTCGACAAGCCTGAAGACCTCGTTCTCGTCCGCAGCATTTTAGCGCTCGACTGACTGTTTTCAGGCGAAAGCAGGTGCGCGCCACAGCACTGCCGCCTGTCAATCTCGGTTCCGGATTCTATCAACGTCGCGCGCGAAAAAAATCGCGGAGCATAGTCGCAGAGTCTTCCGAATACGGTCCGCGCACGATTTCGGGACGCCAATGGCATGTAGGCTGATCAAAGTACCTGGGCCCATGCAATACGGCGCCGCCCTTTGGATCTTCGGCGGCGAAAACCAGCCGGGCAATTCGCGAATGGGATATGGCGCCTGCGCACATTGCGCAGGGCTCAAGCGTCACATATAGCGTCGCGCCCATCAGCCGGTAATTGCCGAGGATGCGCGCAGCTTCACGGATGGCGCGAATTTCCGCATGGGCCGTCGGATCATTCGTGCTGATCGGCGCATTGCCGGCGGAGGCCAATATTTCGCCGTCAGCGCCGACGAGCACAGCGCCGATAGGCGCTTCGCCGCGAGCTGCGGCGTCGCGCGCTTCTGCAAGCGCGCGCTGCATCATAGCGCTATCGGGGTTTGCGATCATGTCCGCCTTTTAGGCGGCGTCAGCGGCTTTCGCCAGTGCGTGCGGTCTTTCAGCAAGGCAAAACGCCGTCACCCCCGCCAGCCTGTTCAAAGGAAAAAGCGTCGCACGTTCGATATCGTGAACTGCGACAAGCGCCTTGGTCAGCCATTCTGACGCTGGCTTCAGCGCGCTTTCTTTGGCGGGTCTATCCCCTTTTAACGCCCGATCCGCGATGCGCATGGCGGCGACCGCCGGGAACAACATGCCGAAAAAATAACGGAGCGTTACCGGTTCGAGCCCTGCGGCGCGGACAGATCGCTCGAGCGTTTCAAGCGTATAGCGGCGCCGATGTTCGAGAAAATCGTCATGCGACGACCACAGAAAATTGAATGCGGGAACCGATATCAGGAATTTCGCGCCCGGCTTCGAAACGCGCGCATAATCGGCGATGAGCGCTACGTCATCATCGACATGCTCGATTACATCGATCATGAGAACCAACGGCGCGTCGCTTTGCGAAATTGAGCGCGTGTATCGTACGGCGCCGTCTTGATGCGCC
This sequence comes from Parvularculaceae bacterium, assembly GCA_041740755.1. Taxonomy (GTDB): domain Bacteria; phylum Pseudomonadota; class Alphaproteobacteria; order Caulobacterales; family Parvularculaceae; genus Amphiplicatus. The sequence goes on from JBGSLM010000139.1 coordinate 18,596, forward strand.
GCGAGCCATTCATCGGAATAATTTGGGTCAACGCAGACAGCGCGTTCGGCGATCCCCTGTTCCGTCAGCATCCGCGAAAAGACGCCCGAGCCCGCGCCGACGTCGAGGATCGCGGAATAGGGTCCCGCCCCGACAAGCGAGCTGATCGCTTTGCCTTTTGAGATGTAATACCAATGGGACGCAGGGTCGCCCCCAATCGCCTTCTCTTCTTTCAGATCCATGCCGCCCTCGACAAATCATCGACTTGGCGAGCATAAGACGCACACGCCCTTAAGGACGAATTAACCATGGCCGCAAAACCGGCGGAAAAAGAAGGTCTGAACAAGGATGGCGAGCGAATCGCGAAATTCCTTGCGCGCGCCGGAATCGCCTCCCGCCGGGAAGCCGAAAAGCTGATCGAACAGGGAATCGTCACCGTCGACGGCAAAGTGCTTACGACGCCTGCGTTCAAAGTGACGCCGGGCATGGACGTTCGCGTCGACGGAACGAGAGTCAAAACGAAGGAGCCGCCGAGGCTCTGGCGCTATCACAAACCGTCCGGCCTCGTGACGACGCACAAAGACCCGCAAGGACGCCCGACCGTATTCGACGCCATTGGAGAGCGGTTGCCGCGCGTCATCTCGGTCGGAAGACTGGATCTGACGACTGAAGGGTTGCTGCTCCTCACCAATGACGGCGCCCTTGCCCGCCAACTTGAACTGCCGGCGAACGCATGGGTCCGGCGCTACCGCATCCGCGCCTACGGTAAAGTCGAGCAAAAAGCCCTTGATACTCTTGCCGCCGGAGTGACGATTGACGGCGTCGATTACAAGCCGATCAAAGCGACGCTCGATCAGACGAAAGGCGGCAATGTCTGGATCACGGCGTCGATTACCGAAGGCAAGAATCGGGAAATTCGCAAAGTGATGGAGCATTTCGATCTTAAGGTGAATCGGCTCATCCGCACTGCGTTCGGCCCGTTCCAGCTCGGCGGACTTGAAGAAGGCGCGATCGACGAGATCCCCTCAAAGCAGCTGAAAGAGCAACTCGGTAAGAAGACCTGCGAGGCTCTTGGAATCTAAACCATGGCGGATGTCGTCAACCTCAATCGCGCCCGAAAGAAAAAGCGCGCCGCCGAAAAAGCAAAAACGGCGGAACAAAACCGCGCGAAATTCGGACGGACAAAGGCTGACAGGCAGCATGACGAAAAAGCGCACGCGCTGCGCGACCGGCGTCTAGACGATCATCGCCGGAAAGAAGATGAATGATGCGCATCATCGGCGGGAAATATTCCGGGCGTCCGCTGATCGCGCCCAAAGGACGCGACACGCGCCCGACAGCCGACCGGACGCGTGAATCGCTCTTCAATATTCTTGTTCACAGGGAAGATTTCGCCATAGAAGGCGCCCGCGTCATCGACCTTTTCGCAGGCTCGGGCGCCCTCGGCTTCGAGGCTGTATCGCGCGGTGCTGAGTTCTGCCTCTTCGTTGAGATGGACGCTGAAGCGCGCGGCGCGATCCGGGACAACATCGAAGCGCTCGGCCTGTTCGGGAATACCCGTATTCACCGGCGGTCGGCGACCGCATTGGGACCAAAGCCCGCCGGCGTCGGCCCAGCTTTCACGCTCGCCTTTCTCGATCCTCCGTATGCGAAAGACCTGTCCGTACCGGCGCTGGAGACGTTGAAGACTGGCGGCTGGCTTGCCGACGGCGCTCTCGTCGTGGCGGAACAGGGCAAGGGTGAAATCCCTGTCGCTGTTCCAGGCTATCTGGAGCTTGATCGCCGCGATTACGGCGCCGCACAAATCGGCTTCTACCGTTTCGGCGCTTGATCCGCGCCTCGTGACGCCAGTAGGGTCCGCATTAAACACAAACAAGCGGGGCGACGCGTGACAAGCGACATCGAAATTGCACGAAAGGCGCATCCGGCTCCAATCGAAGACGTCGGCGAAACGCTTGGGATACCGCAGGACGCCATTATTCCTTACGGGCGAGGCAAGGCGAAAATCGACTTATCAACACTGGGCGACCTGAAAGCGCGTGCAAAGGGCGCGCTGATTCTTGTCACGGCAATTAATCCAACTCCGGCTGGCGAAGGCAAGACAACGACGACGATCGGCCTTGGCGACGCGCTCAACAGGATCGGGAAGAAGGCGGCCGTCGTACTACGCGAGCCGTCGCTTGGACCCTCGTTCGGCGCCAAAGGCGGCGCCACAGGCGGCGGGCAGTCTCAAGTCATTCCAATGGACGACGTCAACCTGCATTTCACCGGCGACTTTCACGCGATCACGTCGGCGCACAATCTTCTTTCTGCGTTGATCGACAATCACCTCAATTGGGGAAACGCGCTCGATATCGATCCCCGCAAGATCACGTGGCGCCGCGTCATGGATATGAACGATCGCGCCCTTCGCGATATCGTCGTCGGTCTTGGCGAGAACAATGGCGTCGTGCGCCAGACGGGCTTCTACATCACCGTCGCAAGCGAGGTGATGGCGATCTTTTGTCTCGCCGAAAGCCTTGACGACCTAAAGCGCCGGCTCGGCGCAATCATCATAGGGCGCAAGCGCGACGGTTCTCCCGTAACCGCAGGCGATCTGAAAGCCGAAGGCGCGATGACGGCGCTATTAAAGGACGCGATCAATCCAAATCTCGTTCAGACGATAGAGAACAATCCGGCAATTCTTCATGGCGGACCTTTCGCCAACATCGCACATGGCTGCAATTCGGTGATTGCAACGCGGACGGGCCTTGCTTTCGCGGACTATGTCGTGACTGAAGCGGGCTTCGGCGCCGATCTTGGCGCAGAGAAATTCTTTGACATCAAATGCAGAAAGGCCGGCCTTTCGCCGAAAGCGGCCGTTATCGTGGCGACGATCCGCGCACTGAAAATGAATGGCGGCGTTTCGAAGAAGGATCTCGAAGCGGAAAATGTCGAAGCGGTGCGCAACGGTGCGGTAAATCTTCAGCGGCATATCGAGAATGTGCGCTCCTTCGGCGTGCCGGCGATCGTTGCGATCAATGCATTCAATTCGGATACCGACGCGGAATTCGCCGCTGTGAAGGCGGCTGCAGAAAGGGCCGGCGCGCGCGCGATCCTTTGCCGCCACTGGGCGCAAGGTTCGCGCGGCGCGGAGGAATTGGCGCACGCGGTTGTCAAAATGGTCGAAGATGGCGAGGCGGATTTTCGCCCGCTTTATCCGGACGATCTTCCCCTCAAGACGAAGATCGCTTCAATCGCCAGCCGGATTTACCGCGCGCAGTCGGTTGTTTACGAGGCCGCCGCCGCCAAGGCGCTTCAGCGATTTGAAGATCTTGGGTACGCGCATCTCCCGGTATGCATGGCGAAGACGCAATATAGCTTTTCGGATGATCCGGCAAAGCTCGGCGCGCCAGAGGGGCACACGCTCCATGTTCGCGAAGCGCGTCTGGCTGCCGGCGCCGGCTTTATCGTCGCTATCTGCGGGGAGATCATGACGATGCCTGGCCTGCCGAAAGCGCCTTCAGCGGAAAAGATCACCATCAACGCGGCTGGCGAGATCGACGGCCTCAGTTGACCGGCGCGCGCTGCACGTCGATGCGAGCGAGGGTAAATCTGGAATGAGTTTACGAGCGATTGTTCGGCCCGCGCTTTTTGCTGTGATGACGCTGATCTTAGCGCCGCCTTTAGCTCTCGCGTCAGAAAGCAGTTCAGATGCGGCGCGCGAGGCGGTCCATCTCGACCATGAAAGGCTGGACGCCATCAGGCCTGCGCTGGAGGCGGAAGTGGCGCATGGCGTCAGGGCGGGTTTTGTAGCCGGCGTTGCGTCGAGGAGCGGCGAAACCTTCGTGACGGTCGCCGGGTTGGCGGATCGGAAGGACGCTGTCCCAATGGCGCCAAACACTCGGTTCCGTATCGCGTCCATGACAAAGCCAATTATCACGGCAGCGATCATGCAACTCGTCGATCGCGGCGTCATAGCCCTTTCGGATCCCGTTTCGCGCTATGTTCCAGCCTATGCCGACGCTCGCGTCGCGACTGCCGAGGAGCCAGACGGAAGCGGGGTCATTCCAACACGCGCGCCGGCGCGGCCGATCACTATTCATGACCTCCTGACGCATACAGCCGGCATCGGTTACGTATTCGATAACCAGTCGACTCTCGACAGGCTGTATGTGCAAGCGAATCTCTTCGGCGCCAAAGGAACGCTAGCGGAGCGGATCGAGCGGATCGCCAAGCTTCCGCTCTACAATGATCCGGGTGAAGAATGGCGCTATAGCTACTCGATCGATGTCGCCGCCCTTCTGATCGAAGTAGCAACGGGCGAGCCCCTCGAAGCCTATCTCAAACGCAATCTTTTCGAGCCGCTCAAAATGAGCGACACAGAGTTCTTCCTCGACAAAACCGACTTTGAGCGCCTTGCAACTGTCTACCGGTTCGCGGCTGGCGGTCACATAAAACGCGCTAAGGACGACGGCGTATCGGGCGATCTCAATAAGGATGGGTTCGGCGTCATATCCGGCGGCGCGGGGCTGGTCTCGTCCGCGCCTGACTACCTGCGATTTTGCCTGATGATGCTGCGCGAAGGCGAACTTGACGGCGTTCGCGTTCTTTCGCCGGCATCGGCGCGAATGATGATGTCGGATCAGCTCCGGCCGGGCGCAAATGGTCGCTTATGGGAGCGCGCAAGTTCGACCTTCGGATTTGGCGGAACCGTTGTCGTAGAGCCGAGCCGCGCAACGGACGTTGCAGTCGCGGGCGAATGGGGATGGTCCGGCCATTGGGACACTTGGTTTATCGTCAATCCGGCCGACGGCGTCGCCGCTGTCTTGCTCGCACAAACACAGCCGACCCCATACATGCCGCCCTCGAAAGCGCGCGAGACCGTCAAGGCGATCGCTTACGGAGCGGCCAAGAACTGAAATTACTGGGCGAGCATGGTCGCGGGGCGCGCGCCGCGTGTCGTCACGAGGTAATCGTATCCGAGGATGAAGAAGCGCTGTTCAGCGGTCAGCTTTTTGAGACCTCGTTCCTCAAGCGCGCGCCTTACAGGCTCAAATGCGATGACCGCATAGCCGCTCAAGGGAACGTCAACCTCCTTAACGCCTATTGCATCGAGCAGTAATGCGACATCATCCGATTTGAATGTTTGCGTTTTCGTAAACCCTTCCGGGGACGGCGCGGTTTGAAGCTGCGCGCCTTCGAGCGGCGCAAACAATATTCTAAGGGCGTCAAGTCCGTTCGCCGCTGCAATGCCCTCCGTCAGCGAACCGAGATCGAATGTATTGAGAAAAGTGGTCCCCTTGCCAAGATGAGTGGTGCCGAACTTGAACAGCGCGCGCGGCGCCTTGCCGCCAGCCTTTCGGTATTCCACCAGAAAATGCTTACGCATCAAGGCGATCCGGTCGGTGTTGCTCGCAAAATTCCGGCCCACAAAATAGGCGCCGTAAATGGAAGCGCTCGCTTCCAGCCCGTCGATGATTTCAAGCGCCGGCTTCACACCGGCGAACGCCGTCCGAAATTCCGCAATCCGTTCTGGCGTCGCTGTCGAAAGGAATACCGCCCCCAAGTTCACTGCGGCGAAGGCGGCCTTTTCAGCAGCGAGCGCATCCTCTGCAATTTGCTTCGCCGCTGGCGTTCTCGCAAGCGATATCAGGCTCTCGAAATGCACAAGCGGGGAGCCGATGAATTCCTGATCGACGCCCCAAAGAACGTCACGGCCGCGCGGCGCATTATCGATAAAATACTCTGCAAGGGCTGCGTCTTCCCGCCGCGACAAAAACGCGAGCGACAGGGGCCGTCCTCTGAGCGCTTCACCAAGCGCGTCGACGCCGCCTAACCGCAGCTTTTCTTCAGCCCATTCTTCGATCAGTGGGCCATCTTCCACTACATGATAATTGACACCATACTGGCGCGCAGCCTTCGCGAGCGCCAACGCAATTTCCGGCGAATCTGCAAACCCGTGATCCTCGCCGATCAGAATGAACTGCGCTGTCGGTAACCGGGCGGCGAGCAGATCGGCGCCGGGACCTGAAAGCGCGCCTTCGCTAATTGACATGGAATAAATTTGAGGTCCGGCGACCGCAGCGCTCGGTTCAGCCAAAACGGGTTGCAGCGCGCCGCCTACGACGACCGCAGCGATAAGGAAAAGTCTATTCATGTCGCCCCTTCCGAATTCCTTTTAGGTCCTTCATAGTCGCTTTCAACCGTTCTTTGAATACGATTTGGCGCGCACGTTGGGGCATTCGCCGCAATCGACGCCTTCACCTCAAAGTACTCTGGTCGTCTAACGATGAAACTGAGGATGGGCTTATGAGAAATCTGATTGTGGCGATTGCGGCGATTTTATTCGTGCCGTCCGGCGCTGGCGCCGAAGACGCAAATGGCCGCAAGATTGATGAAAGGGATCTGGCGTCGATTTCCCTCTTTCGCGATTTCCTCAGTCTGCCGAACGATGCCCAAAACCGTGAAGATATAGTGAGGCTGATCGAGTGGCTGGAACCGCACCTTTCCGCGCGCGGGTTCTCGACACGGCGCATAGAAACGCCTGGCGCGCCGGTCGTATTGGCGGAGAGAGCCGTTCCGGGCGCATCGCGCACCGCGCTCATCTATCTGCAGGCGGACGGCCAACCGGTCGATCCTACGAAATGGAATCAGCCTTCGCCCTGGCAAGCGACGCTAAAGCGGCTGGACGATGAAGGCGCCTGGAACGCGATTGAGTGGCCCCTTGCAAACGAGTCTGTCAGTCCGGATTTGCGAATTTTCGCGCGCTCCGCTTCCGATTCAAAGGGCCCGATGACGCAGTTCATGAGAGCGCTAGACCGCCTGCGCGACGAAGGCCGCGAACCTGCCTACAATCTCAAGGTGATCATCGACACGGAAGAAGAACTAGGGTCGCCCCACCTTGCACAGGCCGTTGCGGAAAATAAGGAATTGTTCGCGGCGGATTTCCTTTTGATCTTCGATGGACCACCGCATGCATCGAACCGGCCGACAGTGACATTCGGCGCGCGCGGCATCTCGACTATTACCCTTACAACCTATGGACCGAAGACGCCTCAACACAGCGGCCATTACGGTAATTTCGTCCCCAACCCAGCGCTCGCGCTGGCGCAACTTCTGTCGTCGATGAAGGACGACGACGGGCGCGTTGAGATCAAGGGGTTCTACTCCGGCATCAATCTTTCAAAGGATGTGAAGGAGGTGCTCGCGGCGGTTCCAGATGATGAAGACAAGATTCTCTCTGATATGGGGCTGGCGCGCCGCGACAAGGTCGCCGCCAGCCTGCAGGAAGCGATTCAGTTTCCTTCGTTGAACATTCGCGGGATGGCGGCTGGATGGATAGGGAGCGGCGCGCGCACGATCATTCCGGATAGCGCGACCGCAGAGATCGACATTCGAACAGTGAAAGAAAGCGATCCCGCCCGGCTTATCGAGCTCGTTCGCCGTCATATCGCGGGCCAGGGTTATTTCGTGATCGACCAGGCGCCAACGGACGAAGAAAGATTGTCGCATCCGCGCATCGCGACCTTTGTTCACGAGACCAGTTACGGCGCCTTCCGTTCCGATTTCGATTCCGAAGCAGGTCTCGTCGCCCGCGGCGCCCTCAAGCAACTCTACGGCGAGGAGCCGATACTGATCCGCAGCTTTGGCGGGTCCATTCCTATCGCGCCGCTGATCGATACGCTCGGCATTCCTGCGGCCGTGGTGCCGACGGTTAACATCGATAACAATCAGCATAGCCCGAACGAAAACATCCGCCTTGGCGAATTCCTGGAGGGAATAGACAGGCTGACGGCTGTTTTGACTACCGCTCCGCCAGCCCGGCCCTGAGCAGCGGGCTCAGCGGCCCTTTACCTCGCCTTGATCCGCCCCTATCTGATGGTGGCTGCCCGGCGCGTCAGGACGACATTCCCCGGGGCCGTATCTCACAGAACGGGAGCTGCCTCTGGCGGAGACCGTGGTCTCCATCATGCGGCGCCCACCTGAACCTTAGGGTCCAGGGCGAACAACAGTCCAACGGCCAGGGCGGCGCTTTATTTGCTATTAGAGAAAGACCCGCCTTGGTTCTGCCGCCTCTCTCGCCGCTTGCGCCTGGATTTGCTTCAAAGGAAATCCTCCGCCTGCGGATGACCGCCGAAAGGCGCGCCGCCGCCAAGGCTCGGCCGGACGCCGGAAAACACGCCGCACGCGTCTTTATGGATCATGCGCCGATCCCGGAGAACGCTGTCGTCTCCCTCTATCATCCGATGAAAGACGAACTTGATACGAGACCGCTGGCGGAGGCGTTGCTCGAACGAGGGTATCAGATCGCCCTGCCCGTCACGCCCAAAAAGCGCGGCCCTCTCACCTTTCGCGCCTTCCGGGACGGCGATCCTCTTCGTTCGGATCGTTATGGCGTAATGACGCCGCTCGAAGACGCGCCGGAGGTAAGGCCGATGCTCATCGTAACGCCGCTGCTCGCCTTTACTCGCGACGGAGGACGTCTTGGCTATGGCGGAGGCTATTATGATCGCACGCTCGCAGCGCTTCGCGCCGAAGCGGATATTCTGGCGGTCGGCTTCGCATTCGCCGCGCAGGAAGTCGAAAAACTCCCCATGAGCAAGTCAGATCAGCGCCTTGACTGGATCGTCACCGAGCGCGAAGCGATCAATGCGCGCGGCTGGAAGAAAGTCTGGTCATGAGAATTGCGATGTTCGGCGATATTGTCGGCCGGTCAGGCCGCAGGGCGCTGCTAGATGAATTGCCGCGCCTCAAACGCCGTTTTGCGCTCGATTTCGTCGTCGTCAATGGAGAGAACGCGGCCGCAGGTTTCGGCATCACAGCGCGCATTGTCGAAGAAATAATAGAGGCCGGCGCCGATGTCGTGACGACGGGCAATCACGCATTCGACCAACGCGATGAAATTGAAGTCTTCAGAACCGAGCCGCGCCTTCTTCGCCCATTGAACTTTCCGCGTTCCAACCCGGGTCGCGGCGCCGGGCTGTATGAGACGAAAGACGGCCGCTCCGTTCTTGTGCTGCACGCTCACGGACAAATTGAGATGCACCCCTGCGACGATCCCTTCGCCGCTGTGGACGCCGCAATCGGCGACGCAAAACTTGGACGGGACGCAGACGCGATCATCCTCGACTTTCATGCGGAGGCGACCAGCGAAAAGCAGGCGATGGGGCACTTTCTCGACGGGCGGGTTTCCGCCGTCGTCGGCACGCACACGCATACGCCGACTGCGGATGAACGCGTTCTCGCGGGCGGAACAGCCTATATCAGCGATATCGGCATGTGCGGCGACTATGATAGCGTCATCGGCATGGAAAAATCAGAGCCGCTCAATCGGTTCCTTACCAAGATGCCCTCGCAGCGCTTTCAGCCTGCCGCAGGCGAAGCGACGCTCTGCGCTGTCATCGTTGAAACCGACGCCGCAGGCCGGGCGATCTCTATCGAGCCCCTACGGCTTGGCGGGTGTCTGAGACAGGCGACCGCCGCCTCGTATCCAAGGACGAACTGACGACCGCCGCAATAAAGGATTGGCCGGCATGATATTGCTCGATCAGGTCAATAACGCCCCAGGCGGACCGCCCATGTCCGATGGCGTGCGGCCTCGAATTTCCGAAATCGACATGATACGCGGGCTAGTCATTATCCTGATGGCGCTCGATCACGTACGCGATTATTTCCACGCGGGCGCTTTCAGGTTCGATCCGCTCGATCCCGCGCAGACGACGCCGCTTCTCTACGCAACGCGCTGGATCACGCACCTGTGCGCGCCGACCTTCGTTTTTCTGGCTGGCGTTTCGGTTTTTATTCAGACGACGAAAGGCAGGACCGGCGGCACGCTCGCGGCGTTTCTCCTCAAGCGCGGGCTATGGCTCATTTTTCTTGAAGCGACGGTGCTCGGATTTGGCTGGTCGTTCGGGTTTCCCTATCCGCTTTTCCTTCAGGTGATCTGGGCGATCGGCTGGTCAATGATTGCGCTGGCGGGTCTTGTTCTGCTTCCGCGCATTGCATCGCTCGTCATCGGCGCGGCGATCATCGTCGGCCACAATCTTCTCGATCCGGTCACGACGCAGCAATTCGGCGGTGCAGCGTTACTCTGGACGGCGCTGCATGAAGGCGGGCCGATTTTTGTGAACGGGACAATCGTTGGACTGTTTGCGTACCCGATCCTTCCATGGATTGGCGTTATGGCGGTTGGCTATGGCGCGGGACCGCTGTTCGTCGAACCCGCCGCCACACGCGACCACAAATTGCTTCTTGCTGGCGCCGGCATGATTGCGCTTTTTCTGTTACTTCGCTTCGTCAACATTTATGGCGACCCGAGCGCCGCTCCGGCGGCGAGCCCCTTTGCAGCCGCCCCGGATTGGCGCGATCAGGAAAGCTTTGGCGCCGCGCTCATGGCGTTCATGAATGTGCAGAAATATCCGCCGTCGTTGATGTTCCTGCTTGCAACGCTGGGGATAATGTTCGCCGCCCTTCCGCTGCTCGCGCGAATCAAAGGAGCCCCTGCGCGCGTCCTGCTTACATTCGGCGCGGTCCCATTCTTTTTCTACATTCTCCACATCTACCTTGCGCATGGCCTTGCAATTGTCGCGAATGCGGCCGCAGGACGAGAAGCAAGCGGCATGTTCAATTATTTGCAGAATGTATTTCTGGCTCCCGAAAAGATGCAGAGCCTCGGCTTCTCGCTGCCTTGGGTCTATGCCGCATGGATCGCGGTGCTCGTGATGCTTTACCCTGCCTGCTCTTATTGGGCGGGCCTCAAACGGCGCCGGCAGGACTGGTGGCTATCCTACCTTTGAGGCGCGGTCAGCGCACATAGCTTGCGCCGTTGATGTCAAACGTCGCACCCGTCGCAGAAGCGCAGGCTCCGGTCAGAAGAAATACCGTCAAAGCGGCAACCTCTTCAGGGTCGGCGACGCGCCCAAGCGGAATATCTGCGACTGCTTTCCGGCGCGCTTCGATATCCTTTGGCGCCATGCGCGTTTCGACCCAGCCGGGCGCCACTGCATAAAAGAGGATGTTTTCGCCCGCGAGCGCGCGAGCAAAAGTCTTCGTCATGGCGAGCATCGCGCCCTTTGAGGCCGCATAGGCGGCGCCGTCGATTGAATCGCCGCGATGCCCCGCTCGGCTCGCGATATTTACGACGATGCCGCCGCCATTTGCGCGGAAATGTTCGATCGCCGCAAAACACGCATCTGCAGGCGCCTGCACATTTACCGCCTGTGTCTTCGCCCAGCTTTCCGCCCACGCGTCGCGGGGAGCCGTCAGCGGGGAATCGATGAAAATCCCGGCGTTGTTTACGACCGCATCGATGCGCGACGCTTGGCCGAGCGCCTTGGCGAAAAGGCGAAAACCGGCGCCGGGAGCCGAAAGGTCTTCATGAATGACGTCCGCTTCGGGCGCCCCGATCGCCGTCGCGACCGAGCTTATCGCTGTTCCGGGGCCAGTTGCATGAATAAGAACCCTTGCGCCCGCACTCGCGGCGCCCGCGGCGATCGCCGCGCCTATCCCTCGGGAGGCGCCCGTGACCAGGACGGTTTTACCCTCTAGATTCGCCATGATGGCCTCGCCCTCTTGAAATGACCCTTCGCGGCTTGGTATGGCCCCGCCTCCACCAGATCAAGAGAAGCGTTGAGGCGCCGATGGCCGGACACTCGCAATTTGCGAACATTATGCACCGCAAGGGCAAGCAAGACGCCAAGCGGTCGAAAATGTTCTCTAAACTCTCGAAGGAGATCACGGTTGCAGCAAAGCTCGGCGCGCCGGACCCGTCCTTCAACCCGCGCCTAAGACTCGCCATCCAGGCCGCGAAGGCCCTGTCGATGCCGAAAGACAATATCGAACGAGCTATAAAAAAAGCGACGGGCGGCGACGGCGCCGGGTTTGAAGACGTCCGCTATGAAGGTTTCGGCCCAGGCGGCATCGGTGTCATCGTCGAAGTGTTGACCGACAATCGAAATCGCGCCGCAGGCGAAGTCCGCGCCGCATTCTCCAAGAACGGCGGAAACCTCGGCGAGACCGGGTCGGTCGCCTTCATGTTCGACCGTGTCGGCGCCATCGAATTTCCGGCTGCTGCGGCTGCCGAAGAGGCGATGCTGGAAGCAGCGATTGACACCGGCGCGAGCGACGTCGAGTCAGGCGCGGAAAGTCACCGTATCTATACTGCTGCGGATGAACTCGCGAGCGTCGCTGCGGCGCTCGAATCCAAATTCGGCGAAGCTGCGAGCGTGAAGCTTGTCTGGAAACCCCAAAACCTCATCGACGTCACTGGGGATTCGGCATCGTCGTTGATGAAAATGCTCGACACGCTCGAGGATTGCGACGACGTACAGAACATCTTCGCAAATTACGAAATATCTCAGGCCGAGATGGAGCGGCTCGCCGGCTAAAGACTTCAGGCGACCGCGAACCTGTCACCGCTCTCTGCATTGAGACAGCGAGCGATCACTTTTTCGAGTTTGTCCTGGCTGATGGGTTTCGAGAGGAAGTCGTCCATTCCGGCGGCCATGCTGTTTTCGACATCAGCCGCCATGACATGCGCGGTCAGGCACACGATCGGCGTGCGTTCGCGACGCTCCCGCTCTTCGATCGCGCGTATCGCGCGCGTCGCTTCATAGCCGTCCATCTCCGGCATTGAGACGTCCATCAGGATTATGTCAAAGCGGCCGCTCGAATATGCAGCCACCGCTTCACGCCCGTTTAGCGCAATGGTGATCTCATAGTCTCGCGGCGGCAGCATATGCCGGATGACAAGCTGATTGACCTCGTTGTCTTCCGCGACAAGG
>JBGSLM010000140.1:0-13273 GCA_041740755.1 Parvularculaceae bacterium
CCTCGCCATGGCGGACCGGCACGCGCGCGCGTTTCTTGCGACCGCGCCCGAGGCTGCGACCGAACTTGGCGTCGGCGAGGACATCGCCGGCGAAGGCTATCTGTCGCGTCTTGGCGGATACGCTTTCAGCGCGCACCAGACCGCGCGCACAATGAACGAAGATTTTTTGCAGGAACTGCGCGGATTTGATCGCACCGCCCTGACCGGGACGGCCGCAATCACCTATGACGTATTGAAGAACGCCTATGACACCGCCGCGCGCCGCAACCAGTTCGACTTCGGCGGCGCGACGCCCTTTGGCTCCGGGCTTCCAAATTCCGGCGACAGCTGGGCGATGACGCCATATTTCCTGACGCAGCTCACCGGGCCGCATCTTGCTTTGCCGCGCATGCTGATGACCCAGCATCCGATCGATTCCCGCGAACATATCGAGGCTTATCTCGCGCGCCTCGCCGAGATGAGCCGCGCGCTTGATGAAGCTGCTGAAACTGTGTCGACCGATGCTGGCCTTGGCATGGCGCCGCCGCGGTTTGCGGTGGAAGCAATTCTCCGGTCGCTGCGCGATTTCACCGCAAAGCCTGCGGCCGAGCATCCGCTCGTCGCAACGCTCACGGAGAAAATGAAGCCGGTTGCGGAAATTTCAGACGCCGAACGCACCGCCTTTTCCGCGCGCGCCGCGCGTCTTGTCGGGGAAGCGGTCTATCCGGCCTATGAGCGGCTTGCGGATCAAGTCGAACTAACGCTCGCTGAAACGAATGATGACGCAGGCGTCTGGCGCCTCGGCGAAGAGGGGGAGGCGTTTTATCAACTGGCCCTCACCTCTTACGGCGCCGGCGTTCGCTCAGGCGACGACGTTCATGATCTTGGGCTGTCGGAAGTCGCGCGCATCACCACAGAGATGGACGGCCTTTTGAAGACTGCCGGTCTGTCGCAGGGCAGCGTCGCCGCGCGCATGGTTCAACTCGCTGAACGGCCGGACAATCTTTATCCGAACACGGATCAGGGACGAGACGCGCTGCTTCAGTCACTGCGCGATCAGGTCGACGCCGTCATGGCGAAATCCGGCGACTGGTTCGGGCGCCTTCCTGCGACAAAGGTCGAAGTCCGGCGCATTCCGGTGCACGAAGAGAATTCCTCGCCCGGCGGCTATTACACCGGACCCTCGCTCGACGGCTCGCGCCCCGGCGTTTACTGGATCAATCTGAAAAACACCGCCGACAACCCGAAGCATTCCCTGAAAACGCTCACCTATCATGAGGCGGCGCCGGGCCATCATTTCCAGACAGCCTATCTAAGATCGATCAAGGATATGCCGTTGATGCGCACGATGCTCGGCTATTCGGAATACGCCGAAGGCTGGGGCCTCTACGCCGAAGCGCTGGCGAAAGAAATGGGGATGTATGAGGGCGATCCGGCCGGCGATCTAGGCCGTCTGCAGGCGGAGCTTTTCCGCGCGGCGCGCCTCGTTGTCGACACCGGCATTCATCACAAGAAATGGACGCGCGAACAGGCGATCGACTACATGGTGGACGCCACCGGCGAAACGCGCCAGTCGGTGACGCGCGAGATTGAGCGCTACGCCGTCGTTCCCGGGCAGGCCTGCGCCTACAAGCTCGGCATGCTGAAGATCCAGGAATTGCGCGCGAAAGCGGAAAACGAACTCGGAACCAAATTCGATATCCGTGAGTTCCACGACACGGTGCTGTCGATCGGCGACTCTCCGTTGCCGGTGCTTGAAGCGACCATCACCAGCTGGATCGCCGAGAAAAAGGCTTAATCGGCGCAAGCGTCTCAGGACACGAACGCTCCGCCGTATTGCGCTTGCAGCGATCGGTCGGGGCGCATAATCCTCCCTAAAAAAATTGGAGGGACACAAAATGCGAATCCGCTTGATTTCGATTGCGCTGCTGGGGCTTGCAGGGTGCGCGAGTGCGCCCGTTGCGCCAGTCTCATCCGCGCCTGACGGCGCCGTTCAGGTAATGGTGCTCGGCACATGGCACTTTGCCGGTTCTGACAGCGACCTTGTCTCGGCAAAAACCGACAGCGTGTTGACGCCGCAACGCCAGAGCGAACTCGATGAAGCGGTGCGGCGCCTTGCCGCTTTCAAGCCGACGGTCGTCGTGACGGAACGGGTGACCGAGGCGCCCGATTATGTCGATCCGAAATTCGCCAACTTTACCCCCGCCGATCTTTCAACCATCGAAAACGAGCGCGTCCAGATCGGCTATCGTCTGGCGGCGAAAGCGGGCGTCTCGCGCGTTTACGGCCTTGACGAACAACCATCCGAGGGCGAACCCGACTATTTCCCTTTTGACAAGGTGATGGCGAATGCTGCGGCGACCGGAAAACAGGGAGAGGTCGAAGCGCTGATCGGCAGCGCCCAAAAAATGGTTGTCGAACAAACCGAACGATTCAAATCGCTCACGATGAGCGAAGCGCTGATTGAGGCGAACAGGGGCGAGCTCGCATCGGCGTCGTTCTATTATGAGCTGTTGAAGCTCGACGCAGGCGAAACTCAACCGGGTGCGGAACTCAACGCTTACTGGTATATGCGCAATGCGAAGATTTTCTCGAAGCTGATCGACGTTGCGAAGCCCGGCGACCGCGTCATCATCGTGTATGGCGCCGGTCACAAATTCTGGCTTGAGCACCTTGCCGATCAGACGCCGGGATTCGTTCGCGTCGATCCCGTCCACTATCTCGCCGCCGGCCGCTGATTAGCGCGGGCCGACGCGATGCGGACCGGTTCATCACGCGCGCTATCGTGACAGGCGAGGTCGCGCGCTGGAACGCAGTCTGCGAGAATGCCGCGTTCTTCCAGATAGGGAACGAGCAATTCGAGGTGGTCGGTCTGAATGAGCCGCGCGCCGGCGCGCAAGCTGTCGCCGTATCCGGTCTCATTGTCATCGGCGCCCATCACGTTTGAGAAGAGGGCGAGACGGTTGTCCGCGATCGCGCGCGCCGCGGAGAATGAAAAATTGCGGCGGCGCAGGCCCATTATATCAACCCCATCCTCACTCGCCGCCAGCGCCGTCTCACGCGGGTTCCGAAAGTGCGGTCTCAATGCGTAACGCTCAGGCAGCGGCTTCATCTTGCCGTAATTCCAGGCGCGCACGAATACGGTGACGAGAGATCCGTCGTTGAACCCCTCCTCGTCGAGAATGCGGGTAAGGAGTTCGGCCGAATTTTCCGGGCCTGATTTGAAATCGATATCGACCGCTGCGCGCCCCTTTATGTTGCGCAGCGCCTCGCGCAGCGTCGGGACAGGTTCTCCCGTGAAATCGGGAGAAAACCATGAGCCGGCATCGAGCGCCCTGATCTCCGCCAGCGTCATGCGCGCGACACGCCCGGTCCCGTCCGTCGTCCTATCGACAGTTGCGTCGTGCATGACCACGAACTCGCCGTCGGCCGTCATCCGGACATCCATTTCGATCGCCCGCGCGCCCATCGAGATGGCTGTATTATGAGCAGCGATTGTGTTTTCCGGCGCAAACCGCATTGTGCCGCGATGCCCGACGGCGATCACAGGCGCGCCCGTCGGCGCCATCGATTCACGCGCCGCGCGCTCGGAAAGCTCAGTCGACGCAACCCCTGTTCCGACGATGACGAAGACGGCCGCCGCCGCCGAAATCATGAAATTCTTTTGGAAGGCGCCCGCTCGCCGCATTTTGGCTTCCCCGTATTGACGCGTGCGGGGCTAAGGAGAGTCCATGACAGCCTTATTTCAGTGAGCTGACGATTTTGCGTATTTTTTCGTCGCGCAATCGCAACAAAGCGCTCGCCGTGCGCCGAAGAACGCTAACCGTCTTTCAGCGCATCCTCGTCAGGCATGCCGACGATATGGAACCCGGCGTCGACATGGAGCGTCTCGCCGGTGCACGATGCGCCGATATCGGAGAGCAGATAAAGCGCCGCGCCGGCGACGCCCTTCGGGTCCGTATCGTCGCGCAGCGGCGACGATTTCCGGTTGAACGAGAACATGTGGCGGCCGGATGAAATCCCCGCCGCCGCAAGCGTCTTGATCGGCCCGGCCGAAATCGCGTTGACGCGAATTCCCTTGGGACCGAGATCGCGCGCGACATAGCGCATCGACGCCTCAAGAGCGGCCTTGGCGACGCCCATCACGTTGTAGTTCGGGATCGTACGCTCTGAACCAAGATAGGTGAGCGTCACCATCGCGCCGCCATTCGTCATCAGCCGCGCCGACCTGGCGGCGGCGTCGACGAACGAGAACGCCGATACGTCCATCGTATCCTTGAAATTCCGGCGCGTCGTATTGTCGACGAAGGAGCCTTCGAGCGCCGCCTTGTCGGTGAAAGCGATCGAATGGACGAGGAAATCCAGCGAACCCCATTCCTTTGCTATCGTCTCGAAAGTGCGGTCCATGTGCAGATCGTCGAGCACGTCGCATTCGAGAATGAGCTTCGCGCCGACCTGTTCTGCGAGCGGTCGCACGCGCCGTTCCATCGCTTCATTGATATACGTGAAAGCGAGTTCGGCTCCCTGGGCGTGCAATTGCTGCGCGATGTGCCAGGCGATCGAGTTCTTGTTGGCGACGCCCATGATGAGGCCGCGCTTGCCCTTCATCAAAGAGCCGGATGGGAATGAGGTTTCTTCGCTCATGGAGTGACCTTTCGGCGATGGGAAAATTTATTCGGCGCGGGCGACGACGAGGCAGCCATTGGTGCCGCCAAAGCCGAAGGAGTTGGTCAAGAAGCAGTCGATCTTCGCGTTATCGACGCGCTCGCGCACGATCGGAAGATCTGCAAATTCCGGGTCGATCTCTTCGATATGCGCGCTTTTGCACAAGAAGCGGTCGCGCATCATGATGAGGGAATAAATCGTCTCTTGCGCGCCGACGGCGCCAAGCGAGTGGCCCGTCAGGGATTTCGTCGACGAGAAGGGGGGCACCTTGCCGCTGAACACTTCGCGCAGCGCCGCAGTCTCCTTCGAATCCCCGACCGGCGTCGATGTGCCGTGCGTGTTGACGTAATCGACCGGCATTCTCACGGTTTTGAGCGCCGCCTTCATGCAGCGCACCGCGCCCTCGCCTGAGAGCTGCACCATGTCGTAGCCGTCGGAATTTGCATAATAGCCGACAATCTCGCCGTAGATCGTCGCGCCGCGCGCTTTCGCGCGCTCCATCTCTTCAAGTACGACGACGCCGGCGCCGCCCGCGATGACAAAGCCGTCGCGGTTCTTGTCGTAGGCGCGGCTCGCCGTTGACGGCGTTTCATTGAACGCGGTCGCCATCGCGCCCATCGCGTCGAAAAGATTCGCCATCGTCCAGTGGAGGTCCTCGCCGCCGCCGGCGAAGACAACATCCTGCTTGCCCCACATGATCTGTTCTGCGGCGGCGCCGATGCAATGAACCGACGTCGCGCAAGCGGACGATATCGAATAATTGACGCCGAGTATCTTGAAGGGAACGGCGAGCGTCGCCGAATTCGTCGATGACATCGCCTTTGGAACGATGGTCGGGCCGATGCGCTTCGTCGCTTTCGTCTCACGCGTGATATCCGCCGCTTCGACGATCGATGCGGTTGACGGCCCGCCGGAACCCATGATGATGCCGGTCATCGGATGCGAGATTTCATCAGGCGCAAGCCGCGAATCGTTGATCGCTTCCTGCATTGCGATGTAGTTCCACGCAGCGCCTTCGCCCATGAAACGGCGGGTGCGGCGGTCGAGCGCCTCTTCGACATTGACCGACGGTTTCGCATAGACCCGGCACTTGAAGCCATGCTCGGCGAATTCCGGCGCAAACGTGACGCCGGATCTGGCTTCTTTGAGCGCGCGCGTCACTTCAGCGACATTGGCGCCGATTGAGGAAACGACTCCCATTCCGGTAATGGCGACGCGACGCATAAATCTCCGATCAGAATGGGCGGCTCTAAGCCGCCGCCTGCGCGTTCAACTGCTCGGCTGAGAATAGCCCGACCCTTAGGTCGCGCGCTTCATAAATCTTCTTTCCGTCAGCGATGAGCCGCCCGTCGGCGATGCCGAGCACCAATCTTCCGCTCATGACGCGGCGGATGTCTATCTCATAACGCACAAGTTTCACTGCGGGGGTCACTTGACCTGTGAACTTCACTTCGCCGCAGCCGAGCGCGCGCCCCTTTCCCGGAAGTCCGGTCCAGGTGAGGAAAAAGCCGACCATCTGCCAGAGTGCGTCGAGCCCGAGGCACCCCGGCATCACGGGATCGCCAGGAAAGTGACATTCGAAAAACCAGAGACCCGGATTGATATCGAGTTCGGCGATGATTTCGCCCTTCCCGTTCGGACCGCCATCCCGGCTGACCTTGGTCACGCGATCGAACATCAGCATCGGCGGCACAGGAAGCTGGGCCGTTCCGGGGCCCGCAAAACCATTCATGCCGCAGTGCAGCAATTCTTCGCGGGAGTAACTGTTTTTCTGTATCATGCAACCGCTGGAGCTGGCGTTAGCCTTACCGGTCGTAGGTAGTCGGCGTAGGCATCCTGGTCAATTGCGCTGGGCAAGGTTCCCGAGAGGATCGCCGCCCCAGACCTCATCCGTCGCGACCCAACCTTTCGCTTTCTCCGCCGAAACGAGCACCCAGTCGCCTTTCCGCTTAACCAGCCGGGCCAAAACGCCTTCGCCGAGGCGCGCACTGACGGCGGCGTCCGCTTCCGGGCGGCGCTTCAGGCTGACGGCCGTCCTGACGAGAATATGGGTCTGCGCTTTCAGCGTCGTCTGGTGCACCCAGCATTCATCGCCCACAGGATCGCGGAGCTTGCGCCAGTGATCGACGGATTCGGCGACGATCAGCACCGGCGTTCCGGCGCGTTTGAAGACATAGCGAACCGGGTGATCAAAACTTGGCCCGATCCGGCAATTCGTCTCTTCGTCCTTGAGACTGACAAAGCGCGGCACCGGGTATCCCGACGGCGTATCCACGCGAACGCCGCTATCGGCTTGCGCTGAGGGAGCCGCCACGCTCAAATGGAAAAGAACAGCGAATATGACGGCGGCGCGCAATCGCATGATGAAATCTATACCGGTCGGCTGGAGGGGGTCAGCTGCCCTCAGCGTGAATAAACCGTTAAACTAAGATCTGCCCTGTTAATGTCCGGTTAACCCGCCCTGCGCTTCGCGAGATTACTGATCCATGCCGCATCGCCGCCTGAAAATTGGAGTGACGAGGAAATTGCCGGACGCCGTCGAGGCGCGGCTTTCCGCTCTGTTCGATACGGTTCTCAATCCGTCGAACACGCCGCTTTCGCGCGCGCAACTGTTGCAGCTTGCGCAGGGCGTTGATGTGCTGGCGCCGACTTTGGGCGACGAACTGGACGGCGAATTTTTCGCCGCCGCAGGAGATAGGCTGAAACTCGTCGCCAATTTCGGCGCGGGCGTCGATCACATCGACGTCGCTGCGGCGAACGCGCTTGGAATTACAGTGACTAATACTCCCTCAGTCCTCGCTGAAGACGCCGCCGATATGGCGATGGCGCTTATACTGGCGGTCCCGCGCCGCCTTGTTGAGGGCGTAAAGGCGCTCGAAGACGGCGCATTCACGGGCTGGTCGCCGACATGGATGCTCGGGCGGCGCGTTCGCGGAAAAAAACTCGGCATCATCGGACTTGGCCGGGTCGGCGAAGCGATCGCTCGGCGCGCCCGCGCCTTCGGGCTCTCCATTCACTATCACAACCGGAAAACGATCAACCCGCATATCGAAGAAGAATTGGAGGCCACTTACTGGCCCGATCTCGACGAGATGCTGGCGCGCATGGACATTGTTTCGGTCAATTGTCCGTCTACGCCGCAAACCTTTCACCTTTTGTCGCGGGCTCGCCTCGGGCTGATGCCGCCGCACGCCTATGTCGTAAACATCTCTCGCGGCGAGATCATCGACGAGGAAGCGCTCGCCGACGCGATTGTCAGCGGCAAACTTGCCGGCGCAGGTCTCGATGTGTTCGAGAATGAGCCGAAGCCGAACGCGCGTCTCCTCGCTGCGCCGAACGTCGTCCTCCTGCCGCACATGGCGTCAGCAACGATCGAGAGCCGTATCGAAATGGGCGAGCGCGTGATCATCAACGTCAAGATGTTCGCCGACGGCCATAAGCCGCCTGACCGGATCATTCTCGGACTTGAATGAACGGCGCCCGGCGGCCGAGGGCGCGCCGCCCGCAGCCGCCGGCAATCGATTTTCATCAGCTGGAGGCTGCGCCTTCGACGCCGAGGAGTTCGCCGTCTTCTGCGATATCGAGCGCGAGCGCGTCGCCTTCCTCGGTGACGCCCTCAACTTCATAAACAAATGCGCCGTCGGGGCGGACCGATGTTTCTGCGTAGCTGATTTTGAGATTCGGAAACTGTTTTTCAATCCGCTCGCGGACCGCAGGCGGGAGAGCGGACGCGGGCATTTCCATCTCGATCTCCTCCAGCGCGCCATCGGGCGCGATATCGATCTCGATCCGGTATCCTTCAGGGCCCTTGCCCTGAAACTCGTAGACGAGAGCGCCGTCCTCTTCCTCGATTTCAACGCGATCGATTTTTAGGTCTGGCGCGATTCCTGTTGCGCTTTCGCGGATGTTGGGCGGCACTTCCTCCATTGCGACTTCGTTCCCGGCAAGAGCGGGTGAAGCCGTCATCATGATCAAGACAAGAACTGAACGTGCGCGCATCGCTGAGTACCATACATTTGCATCGGCGCTTCGCCGACGCGGCGCGCGATACGCGCAGAAAATGACAGCAGCGACTCAAATCCGCGACAGATCGACTAAATACTGCGTGTCAGCCGGTCAGTTGCTGCGACGGCGCGCAAGCACTCGGCGGGCGGCCGCCAGAACCGGTTTTTCGACAAGCCGCCCTTCGTGCAGCAGCACGCGGCCCGAGTTGTTCTCATACGCTGCAATGATCGCTTCGGCTTTGGCGATTTCTTCGGTCGAGGGCGTGTAGATGTCGTTGATCGGGCCGACCTGATCTGGATGAATGCAGCTGCGCCCGGTAAATCCCATCGCTTTGACGCGCCGCGTCTCCGCGATCAGTCCTTTCGTATCGCGCACATCGAGATAAGGCACGTCAAGCGCCTGGCAGCCCGACAGCGCCGCTGCGGCTATGAGCGCTGCGCGCGCGGAATAAAGCGACTCCCAACTCATGTCGGAGCCAAGCGCCGCGGAAAGATCGGCGCCGCCGAAAACAATCCCGCCCTCTGCGCCGATGCTGACGGCCAGCGCCGCCGCATTCTGAAGCGCTTCAGGCGTTTCCATCAACGCCCAGAGCGGTGCAATGCGGCCGATTGCGGCGCGCAGCTGATCAATATTCGAACCTGCACGGACTTTGGGCGTAAGTATGAAGGCAGGCGTTGCGCCGCTATCGGCGAGCGCAACGACATCACGATAACCATCCACCGTTTCAAGCGAATTGATCCGCAGTCCGACAGACGCCGCGCGCGCGGACGATGCGCTGAGATAGCCAAGCGTCTCGCGGCGCGCAGCTTCCTTGTTCGCAGGCGACACCGCATCTTCAAGGTCAATGCATACGGCGTCAGCGCCGGAGGACGCCGCTTTGTCAAAGCGTTCCGGCCGGTCGCCCGGAACAAAGAGGAATGACCTGAACATCAACGATCATCGCGGCGGATCAATAGCCGCCCTTCATCGTCGCTGAGGGATACTGCGCCGTCATTCTCCGTCGCTACGGTGAGCGCGCCTTCGAGGCGTTTGAGAAATTTCGTTTCGAGATCCATCAGCGCCGGCGCGCAGGCCATTTTGGTCGAAAAAAGCGAGCCGGTCGTCAGTACGCCGTCCGTGTAGGAATAATCGCCGCCATATCTGTTGCACGCGCTGCGTCCAGAAAGTTTTCCATCGGAGCCGAATTCGATCGTCACCTCTGCGCCGTCGATTACGCCCGCGCGATCAATGTCTTCGACACGCCATTGACCATCAAGACGCGGCGGCGAAAGCTGGTCCGCCGGCGGCGATGATTGCGCGCATGCGGCGACGGCTAATGCTGAGACGGCGATGACGTGACGGCGCATCGTTTGCTCCTGCTTGATCCCCATGAGATTTGCGCGCACCGTCGAAAGTCTGCAACAAAAACCTGTGATTTAGAGCGGGACAGAGAGGGAGCTATGGGATTTTATTCGGATCATATCGAACCCGCCCTCGTATCCTATGCCTGCTCCCTGCCGGCGATTGCAAGGGAACGGGCGACTATCGTTCCCGAGGCGTCCGGCATCGTTCTCGAAGTCGGCTTTGGCTCCGGACACAACGCTGCGTACTATGACAGTGCGAAAATCACGCGCCTTTACGCTCTTGAGCCGTCATCGGCTATGCGGCGAAGGGCGGGGCGGCGCATTGCAGGTCTTTCGTTTCCGCTTGAATGGCTGGATCTCAGGGCGGAGGAAATTCCGCTCGATTCAAAGTCGGTCGATACGGTTCTTGTGACCTATACGCTTTGCACGATCCCGGATGTCGCAAGGGCGCTCGCCGGAATGAAGCGCGTCCTCAAGCCCGGCGGCAAGCTCGTCTTCCTCGAACACGGCGCCGCGCCAGATCCCGCTGTCAGGCGTTGGCAAGACCGCCTTAACCCTGTCTGGGGAAGGCTCGGCGGCGGATGCAACCTCAACCGGGATCCGCTTGGCCTGATCAGGTCGGCCGGGTTCCAAATCGACCGTTCGGAAAGCCGCTACGCCAAAGGCGCGCCCAAATTCGCCGGGTACACGCACCAGGGCGTTGCAATCGCGTAACGCCCCCTCAAGATCGCGACAGCGTGACCTGACTGAACGCGATTTTAAGTTGATTTGAACCTTTCTTTCCTAAAGTTAGAGCAATGGCGCTGTTCGGGGCGGCGTCAGGGTGTTGTGTAAGTTTTCGGTAAGGATAGTCCGTGGGCGGGCAAAGGTTTTTATCGGGATTGGCGGCGAGCGTTCTGGCGCTCTGGGCTGGGTCGGCGCTTGCCGACAGCGCGCCGATGCCCAACCCCTTCTCGAAATTCTCGACGGCGAACGCTGTTGTTCTCGCCATCAGGTCGGAATTCGCCCCCGTCGGCGGCCATGTGCGCATCACCGTCTATGACGGAGAGGCGGCCTTTCTTGAAACCGCCGCCGCCAGGCACGAAGCGACCGTCAATAGCGACGGGCTTGCGCTTTTCAAGCTCGACGACTTGAAGGCGGGCGATTACGCCTTTGTCGCCTATTATGACGAGAACGGCGACGGCAAGCTCAATCGCAACGCCATCGGCAAGCCGAAAGAGCCATACATTTTTTCGAACGACGTTCGCCCTAAACTGCGCAAGCCGACCTTTGCCGAAACCAAGGTCGCCGTCGCGCCGGGCGAAGTCGTGGTCCTGACCCTTACAGACTAGCTCTTCACAAATTCAGCTTCGATTTCGATTGCGACATCATCGCCGACGATGCCGTCGAAACGATCGACGCCGAACATCTTTCGGCTGAAGCTTCCCGTCGCGGAAAATCCGACGACATATCCGCCGCGCAGAAGATCGTGCGCGCCGCCATTGAAAGCGACATCGAGCGTAACGGCGCGTGTTTTACCCTTCAGCGTCAGATCGCCGGTCATTCGGCCGGTCGTCTCGCCGGTCTTTTCGATCAGCGTCGACTTGAACACGGCCTGCGGAAAAGCAGCAGCGTCAAACCAGCCAGGGCCGGTCAGCGTCGTTGCGAATTCATCATTTGCGATATCGAGCGAGGCGATCGCGATCGTCGCTTCGACATGCGCCGCGCCGGCGTCGGCCGCGTCGAAATCGAGCGTCGCATCGAATTTCTCGAAACGGCCGACATAGCGCGAATAGCCAAGGTGGTTGACCTTGAAGGTAATCGCCGCATGCTTTTGGTCTAAGGAATAGGCGCCGGCTTTCAGCGCCGCGGGCTCGCTTGCAACTTTCGGAGCGACAAGCGATGCGCAGCCGGCGACAGCCAACAGGCAAAGGAACAGGCAGGAAAGGCGGTAGCGTCTCATAAGCCGAATCCTTCGCAGCAGGCGCTTCAGCCGGCCCGGTCGATTCCGCCGCAACCGGGACATCGGGGATCGCGCGGCAGTCTGACGGTGCGGACCGTTGCAGAAAGGCCGTCATAAATAAGGAGCCGCCCGGCGAGGCTTTCGCCTATGCCGAGGATTTCTTTCAACGCCTCAAGCGCAGCCATCGACCCGACGACGCCTGCAAGCGGTCCAAGAACGCCTTCCTCCGCGCAATTGACCTGCGCGTCGCGCGGCGGCGCTTGCGGCACGAGGCAGCGATAGCAAGGAAGCGCGGCGCCCGACCATGGTTTGAACACGGACAATTGCCCTTCAAACCGGCCGATCGCGGCGGACACAAGCGCCTTTTTTGTTTCAATGCAGGCCGCGTTGATCGCAAAGCGGCCTTCGAAACTATCGACGCCTTCGATGACAATGTCGTAGGCGTCGATGCGCTCAACGGCGTTCGCAGCCGTCAATTTCTCACGATGCGTGACGATTTTGACTTCCGGATTGAGCGCGCGCGCAAATTGTGCGGCGCGCTCGACCTTCGCCGCGCCGATGTCTTCATCGCGATAGATCGTCTGGCGCTGAAGATTGGAGAGCGAGATCACGTCATCGTCAACGATGCCGATCAATCCGACGCCGGAGGCCGCAAGATATTGAATAACCGGCGCGCCAAGTCCGCCGGCGCCGACGACCAGCGCCCGCGCGGAAAGCAGCTTTTGCTGCCCCTGCGCGCCGACTTCTTTCAACAGTATATGGCGCAGATAGCGCTCGCGCGCGTCAGCATCGAGCATAGAAACTCTTCACCACCACCCGAGCAGCCGCAACGCAGTCGCAATTACAATCATCGCGGCGCCGACGACGACTAGGGCCATGCCGAGACCGCGACTGGTCTCTCCCGTCTCTCGCACGATGAGCCCTGAGAACATGCAGACAAAGCCGATCACAATAAACGCATTGCGAAACCCGGCGGTCATCATGTCTCCAAAATTCATCGTCCTGTCGAGCCGAAGCCTCCCTCGCCCCGCGCCGTTTCATCGAGCGACGGGACTTCCTCGAAGCGCGCCTGAAAGACCGGCGCGATAATCATCTGCGCGATGCGCTCGCCGCGATTGATTATGAAATCATCCGTACCATGATTGACAAGAATGACTTTGATTTCGCCCCTGTAATCGGCGTCGATTGTGCCGGGCGAATTAAGGACGGTGACGCCGAATTTCGCCGCAAGGCCTGAACGCGGTCGAACCTGCGCCTCCCAGCCTTGCGGCAGCGCCATCGATATCCCCGTCGGCACGAGCGCGATCGCGCCGGGCGGCAGCGTAAGCGGCACGCCATC
>JBGSLM010000141.1:0-59044 GCA_041740755.1 Parvularculaceae bacterium
GCCGCCGAACGCGAAGAGCGTGACGAGTTTGTCGATAAGCTTGTTGCGATCAACCGCGTTGCGAAGGTCGTGAAGGGCGGCAAGAACTTCGGTTTTGCAGCCCTGGTTGTCGTCGGCGATCAAAAGGGCCGTGTCGGTTACGGCAAAGGCAAGGCGCGCGAAGTGCCGGAAGCGATCCGCAAAGCCTCGCAGGAAGCCAAGCGCAGCCTCGTGCGCATTCCGCTCCGTGAAGGCCGCACTCTGCATCACGACGCTTCCGGGCGTTGGGGCGCGGGCAAGGTCGTGCTTCGTGCAGCTCCCCCGGGAACCGGCATTATCGCGGGCGGCCCGATGCGCGCCGTTTTCGAAACGTTAGGCGTCCAGGACGTCGTAGCGAAATCGCTTGGTTCTTCGAACCCATACAACATGGTTCGCGCGACGATTGACGCGTTGCAGGCGCAGGCAAGCCCGCGGACGATCGCGGCCAAGCGCGGCAAAAAAGTATCTGAAATTCTTGGAAGCCGCACCGGCGGCGACCACTCCGACGCGGCGTAACCGCCGCATCGAAGCGCTTACAAGGAACTGAACGATGGCCAAGAAAGCAGCAAAGACGGTAAAGGTCCGTCAGACAGCAAGCCCGCAGCGCCGCCCGAAAGAGCAGCGCGCAACGCTTGTCGGCTTGAAGTTAAACAAGATCGGCCGTGAAAGCGTATTGGAAGATACGCCGTCGGTACGCGGAATGATCTCGAAAGTCGCCCATCTCGTCAAAGTGGTCGAGTAGGGCAGTCAATGGGCGAGGCGCTCGCGGAACGGGAGCGTTCCACGGCGTCGCAAGTCCGAAGGAGAAGAAATGAAACTCAACGAAATTTCCGACAACAAGGGCGCGCGGTACAAGTTCAAGCGCGTCGGTCGCGGCATCGGCTCCGGCAAGGGCAAAACGGCTGGCCGGGGCGTAAAAGGCCAAAAGGCGCGTTCGGGCGTAACCGGCATTCGCCAGTTCGAAGGCGGCCAGATGCCGCTTTACATGCGCATGCCGAAGCGCGGCTTCAACAAGCCGAACCGGGCGCGTTACGCCGAGATCAATGTCGGTCGCATTCAAACCGCCATCGACGCGGGTAAGCTCGACGCCCAGTCGAAAATTGACGCGGCAACGTTGATCGCAGCCGGCGTCCTTCGCCGCGCGCAAGATGGCGTCCGTCTTCTCGGCGTCGGCGATCTTACGTCGAAAATCACGATCGAAGTCGCCTACGCGTCATCGGGCGCCCGTCAGGCGGTTGAAAAGGCCGGCGGGAGCGTGACCGCGACTGAGATCCGCACGGAAGAAAAGCCTTCCAAAAAGGGCAAGAAATAATAGCGCGGGCGCGGTTGCGAATGGGCGGGCAGCTCGCCATATCGCCTGAGTTCCGGCGCGAGGCGGTTCCGTTTCTCCGTCCCGCGCCTTTGTGTTTTGACAATTGTGCGCGCTCGGCGACAGCGCCTGGCGCCCGGGCAGGGCGGATCGGTTCATTATGACCTCGGCAGCCGAACAATTTGCGTCGAATATAAATCTCTCGTCTTTCGCCAAGGCGGAGGAGCTTAAGAAGCGCCTTCTGTTCACACTTGGCGCGCTGATCGTCTATCGCCTTGGAACCTACATCCCGCTGCCCGGAATCAACCCGGAAGCATTTTCGCAACAGTTTCAGTCGCAGACCGGGGGCTTGCTCGGCACGCTCAATATATTCGCTGGCGGCGCAGTCGAGCGGATGGCGATTTTTGCGCTGAACATCATGCCGTACATTTCGGCGTCGATCATTCTTCAGCTTATGACGTCAATTGTCCCTTCGCTTGAAAAAATGAAAAAGGAAGGCGAGCAAGGGCGCCGTCAGATCAACCAATACACACGCTATCTGACTGTGTTTCTCGCAACGCTCCAGGGCTATTTTATCGCCGTCAATTTGCAGAACAGTTCCGGCGGCGTGCCAATCGTCGCGGAACCGGGGCCGTTTTTCACTCTTACAGCGGTTGTCACGCTCGTCGGCGGCGTCATGTTTTTGTTGTGGCTCGGCGAGCAGATTACAGCGCGCGGAATCGGCAACGGCATTTCGCTGATCATCTTTGCAGGCATTGTCGCAGAACTCCCGAGAGCCGCCGTCGGCTTGCTGGCTCTTGGTCGCGGAACGGCGGGCGCTCAATCTCTGCCGATCGGCGTGGTGCTGCTGGTCATATTGATGTCGTTCGCGCTTATCACGTTCGTCGTGTTTATGGAGCGATCGCAGCGCAGGATTGTCGTTCAGTATCCGCGCCGGCAGGTCGGCATGCGAATGACGCAGGGTGAGAAATCGCACCTGCCGCTAAAGCTCAACACGGCGGGCGTTATTCCGCCGATTTTCGCGTCGTCTTTGCTCTTGCTGCCGGCCACGGCGGCAGGCGCGATCGGTCAGGATTCGCCCGAATGGCTGCAAAATTTGCAGATCATGTTTGCGCCGGGCCGCCCGCTTTACATGGCGCTTTATGGGGCCGGCATTCTCGCCTTTACTTTTGTCTACACCTCCGTTGTTTTCAACACGCAGGATGTCGCCGACAATCTCAAAAAATACGGCGGTTTCATTCAGGGCTATCGCCCCGGCGCCCGTACGGCGGAATATCTCGATTTTGTGCTTTCTCGCCTTACGGTCATAGGCGGCGTTTATCTAACGCTCGTCTGCCTGACGCCTGAATTCCTTCGCGCGGCGTATCCGACAATCCCGGTCTACCTTGGCGGCACATCGCTGCTGATCGTCGTGTCTGTCACGCTCGATACGGTTGGACAAATTCAGGGACACTTGCTGGCGCAGCAGTATGAAAGCCTGATCAAGAAGTCGAAGCTCCGGGGCGGGAAGAAATGATCCTGATCTTGCTGGGGCCGCCTGGCGCAGGCAAAGGCACGCAAGCGCACCGCATCGTCGAAAAATGGGGAATTCCTCAGCTATCGACGGGCGACATGCTTCGGGCGGCGATCGATTCGGGCTCCTCGCTTGGAAAGAAGGTGAAGGGGATCATGGACCGGGGCGACCTCGTTTCGGATCAGATCATTGAAGAGATCATCACCGCCCGAATAAAGGCGCCGGACTGCAATCGCGGGTTCATCCTCGACGGCGCCGTGCGGACTGTCGGCCAGGCGAAAATGATCGACAAAGTCCTCAAGAAGCATAAGCGCGAGCTCGATGTCGTTATCGAGCTGGTGGTCGACGAAGAAGAACTGGTCAACCGTCTCAAGCGGCGGGTTGAAGAAACCCGGGCGGCGGGCAAGCCCGTTCGGGCTGACGACAATGAGGAGACTTTTCGCAAGCGCCAGGCGGTCTATCGCGATCAGACCGCCCCGCTCATTCCTTACTACAAGGGACAGGGAAAACTGCGGAAAGTCGATGGTATGGGGACGGTTGCGGCGGTTGCCTCGGCAATTGACGCAATTTTGGATGAATTTGCCGCGGATTAGGGCCTAAAGTCCGTGGGTTTGGTGTTGACGGCGGGGTCGGCGCGGCTATATCTACGCGCCTCCGCCAGATAGGCGTTTGGCTCGTTCGACCTTACCGGGGCTCCGGCAAGGTCGGTCGGGCTTTGTTTTGCAGGTTCCGGACCGTCCTCTTGGCGGCTGGCGGATTGAAAGAGAAGAGGTAGAGCCGTGGCTCGTATTGCAGGCGTCAACATTCCGACGAACAAGCGCGTCGTCATCGCCCTTCGCTATATTCATGGCATCGGGCCGTCGTTCGCGAAAGAAATTTGCGAGAAAGTGGGCATTCCGGCGGAGCGCCGGGTGAACGAGCTTTCGGACGCAGAAGTCCTGCAGATCCGCGAAGCGATCGACGCCGATTACACGGTCGAAGGCGACCTTCGCCGCGAAGTCGCGGTCAACATCAAACGTCTGATGGATCAAGGCTGCTATCGCGGGCTTCGCCACCGCCGCGGCCTTCCGGTCCGCGGGCAGCGGACGCACACCAATGCGCGCACCCGCAAAGGCCCGGCAAAAGCAATCGCCGGCAAGAAACAAGCGACCGCGAAGAAATAACGAGGAACGAATTCAATGGCGAAAGCTCCCGCAACCGCAGCCGGCGCACAGCGCGTCCGTCGTCGCGAACGCAAGAATATCACGACTGGCGTCGTTCATGTGAACGCGTCATTCAACAATACGATGATCACCGTTTCCGACGAGCAGGGGAATACGGTTTCCTGGTCGTCCGCCGGAACGATGGGTTTCAAAGGCTCAAGAAAGTCCACCCCCTACGCTGCGCAGCTTGCGGCTGAAGACGCTGCAAAAAAGGCGATGGAACACGGCCTGAAAACGGTCAACGTCGAAGTGATGGGTCCTGGCACTGGCCGCGAAAGCGCACTTCGGGCGCTTCAGTCTGTTGGTCTAACCGTCAACATGATCCGCGATGTTACGCCGATCCCGCACAATGGTTGCCGCCCGCGCAAGCGTCGCCGGGTCTGATTGGTTGTTTGTTTATCGGCTGCGCGATCGATGTCGCGCGGTTTTCTTCAAATTAACGGCGCCTCGCCGCTGGAGCATTTCGAATGGTCGTAGAAAAGAATTGGCAGGAACTAATCCGTCCGAGCAAGCTGGAAGTCAGCCACGGCGTTGACCCGGCTCGCCGCGTGACGATGGTCGCGCAGCCGCTCGAACGCGGGTTCGGCCTCACGCTTGGCAATGCGCTTCGCCGCATTCTTCTTTCTTCGCTTCAGGGCGCTGCCATCACGTCGATCCAGATCGACGGCGTTGTCCATGAATTCTCGTCGATCCCGGGCGTCCGCGAAGACGTGACCGATATCGTTCTCAACGTGAAACAGCTTGCGCTTCGCACCCATGCGGACGGCCCCAAGCGCCTCGTTCTCAAAAAGTCGACGCCGGGTCCCGTCACTGCGGGCGATATCGAGCCGAATTCCGCGGTTGATATTCTCGATAAGCGTCAGGTCATCTGCCACCTCGACGAAGGCGCGTCGCTCCGTATGGAGCTGACGGTTCAATCGGGCAAAGGCTATGTTCCGGCCGATCGTAATCGCCCGGAAGACGCTCCGATCGGCCTCATCCCGGTCGACAGCCTTTATTCGCCGGTGAAGCGCGTCGCCTATCGCGTCGAAAACACGCGCGAAGGCCAGGTTCTTGATTATGACCGTCTGATCCTCGACATCGAAACCGATGGTTCGCTATCGCCGGAAGACGCCGCAGCCTACGCAGCGCGAATTCTTCAGGACCAGCTCCAGATCTTCGTCAATTTCGACGAGCCGAAAAAGGATCTCGCCGGCGGCGCGCGCGAAGAACTTCCGTTCAACCCGGCGCTCCTCAAGAAAGTCGATGAACTTGAGCTTTCCGTTCGCTCGGCGAACTGCCTGAAGAACGACAACATCGTGTATATCGGCGACCTGATCAAGAAGACGGAAGCGGAAATGCTCCGTACACCGAACTTCGGCCGGAAGTCGCTGAACGAAATCAAAGAAGTCCTCGCGACCCTTGGGCTCCATCTCGGCATGGATGTGCCGGATTGGCCGCCTGAGAATATCGAGGACCTCGCAAAGAAGTACGAACAGTAGAAATCGAATCCGGCCGCTGGAAAGCGCCCCGGACTTACGGAGAGTGAAAAATGCGCCACGGTTTTGCGCTTAGGAAACTGAACCGCACCCACGAGCATCGCAAAGCGATGTTCGCAAACATGGCCGCGGCGCTGATCAAGCACGAGCAGATCACGACGACGCTGCCGAAAGCGAAAGAACTTCGCCCGATCGTCGAGAAATATGTGACGCTCGCGAAGAATGCGAAGAAAGACCCGAAG
Organism: Parvularculaceae bacterium; assembly: GCA_041740755.1. GTDB lineage: Bacteria > Pseudomonadota > Alphaproteobacteria > Caulobacterales > Parvularculaceae > Amphiplicatus. The sequence continues at coordinate 5,763 of JBGSLM010000141.1, forward strand.
CGTGCGCTTCATCTGCGCCGCCTCGCAACGTCACGCCTTCGCGACGAAACGCAGGCGAAAAAGCTCTTCGATACGATCGGCCCGCGTTACGCCGACCGGAATGGCGGATATATCCGCATCATGAAGGCTGGTTTCCGTCACGGCGATAACGCGCCGATGGCGGTCATTGAGTTTGTTGATCGCGACGAGGCCGCCAAGGGTCTCGATTCAGGTCCTGTCATTTCGGACGACAACGAAGAATAGACGAAAGTCTACCGCGTGAAATTTAAAAACCGGCGCCGTGTTGCGCCGGTTTTTGCTTTTCGAGGGCGCTTATCGCGCTTTCGCCCACGTTCCATGAAAGCCCGCGGGAACGCGTTGAGGCAATTTTATGCGCGCAACCGGCGGGCCGGAAAAATTCGCAGGGTCAATGATTCTGGTTTCGGAGTTTCCATTTAGGTCAGTCGTAATCGTAATCAGCCAACCATCATCTTCGCGCTGACTGGAAGGCGCAAAAGCGGGTTCTGAGCCGAATACGCCCGGGCCGAAATCATGCTGCTCGTAGCGGCCGGTCGAAAGATCGTACTTTCTAAGCGCTGAAAACCGCTGGAGGACATGATCGTCCATCACCACATGATACGACCACTTAGTCTTTTGTGTTGAATGATCGAGATTGACAACGGGAAATTCGCTCAGCGCATCATCAAGCTGGGTCTCCGTCCCTTTTCCGGTCTTCATGTTCATACGCCATAAAAACGGCTGCGCCCTCAGCGCAAGCACGGTCACCATCGGCGCGTATGGTCCGTAGGCGGCGGAATCGGGTGAAAAGCCGTTTGGAACCATCTTGCAGGCGGCCATGACGACGTCGTCGCCTTCCTCCCAGCAATTGATGACGTGGTAGATGTAGCACGTCGGAAATTCGAACCATTTAACAGCGCCGCCTTTGCGGGGAACAACGCCAAATCTAGTCGGCTGGTTCGCGACTTGAATTTGCCACATGCGATTTCGGATAGCGCTTTCGGTAAAGACGACCGGAAGATCGTGCAAAATGACGTAATTCTCCGTCAGGCCCATATCGTGCGGCAGCCGCGGTCCGGGAAGGTCGATTTCCTGAAAGTGAACAAGTTGATTGTCTGCTGTGACCGTGCCAAACGACATTTTTGGTTCGTAGAGCGCGTAGTCGAAAAAAACGAATTCGCCGGTTTTCGGATCGACTTTCGAATGGGCTGAAACATTGCAGGGAAGTCTGCCGCCGAAATCCTCGACGCCGAGCGTTTCGAGAGTCTTGAGATCGACAGCTACCGGTTGCCCGGAAATGTACCACAGGGCCAATAGGCGCCCATTATGGACGACGACGTCAGTGTTGGCGGTATCCTTGTAGACTGTGCGGCGTCCGTCCATCTTGCGTGAAGGCGAGAAAATCCCAGGCATCGCGTCGGCGCCTTCGATCTCCGCTTCGAAGTCGGCGGTGCGAATGTAGCGGTTTGCATAACGCGCACGGCCGTCTTCAAACCAGACGCCGTGCAACATGCCGTCGCCGTCAAACCAGTGGTGCATCCCCGGAGGCGGCGACATCGGATTGGGGCCGTTACGAAAATAAGCGCCGCAGAGGTCTTTCGGAATCTCGCCGATCACTTTCAGATCGGTTGCAGAAACTTCCTCCCGGATCGGCGCGTAGAGCCCGTTGAGGTAAGGGTTTAAGGCGTTGAGACGGGCGTCAGTCATCTTCGCTCAAAGTCCATTCTGCCGGCGCAAGAACACATGTGCCGTCAGCGTAATCAAACCACGCGGCCGTTACGAGACTTATCGGCAGAAGACGCCTTTTCCTGCTCCCACGGCTTCGTCTACACGATTGCAGGCTGCGTCCTCCGGAGAAGCTGATTGGCCCGACAAACTGATAGTTTCATCTGCCAGTCCTGCGGGGCGGTTTACGGCAAATGGCAGGGGAGATGTGATGCGTGCGGCGAATGGAACACGATCGCGGCTGAGGCCGTCGAGGCCGGGCCGCCGGGCTCGATGGCGTCGTCCAAGCCCGGCAAGGGCAAGGTCGTCGAGTTCACCACCCTTAAAGGCGGAGGCGAGTTCGAGCCGAGGCTGTTGACAGGCAACGCCGAATTCGACCGTGCGTGCGGCGGCGGCCTGGTGCCGGGTTCAGCATTGCTGATCGGCGGGGACCCTGGGGTCGGCAAATCGACCCTGCTTTTGCAGATCGCGGCGGGTCTCGCCATTGGCGGCGCGAAGGTCGCTTATATCTCGGGCGAGGAAGCGACCGCGCAGATCCGCCTTCGCGCCCAGCGTCTTGAGCTTTCGGATGCCCCGGTTGCGCTTGCGTCAGCGACGGCGCTCCGGGACATTCTTGCGACTTTGAAGGCGGACCGGCCGGACGCGGTTATTATCGACTCGATACAGACGCTTTGGTCAGATGCGCTGCCGGCGGCTCCGGGCACCGTGACACAGGTGCGATCCTGCGCGCAGGAGCTGATACGTCACGCCAAGGCCTCAGGCTGCATCGTCCTTTTGGTCGGCCATGTCACCAAGGACGGCCAGATCGCAGGGCCGCGTGTCGTCGAGCACATGGTCGACGCGGTCCTGTATTTCGAAAGCGAACAGGGCCGGTCGTTCCGAATACTCCGGGCGGTCAAGAACCGGTTCGGCGCCGCCCACGAAATCGGCGTTTTCGAGATGACGGGCGCCGGGCTCCGCGAGGTGGCGAACCCATCAGAGCTCTTTTTGTCCGAGCCGGGCGAGCCAGTGCCGGGGGCGGCGGTCTTTGCGGGGATCGAGGGGACGAGGCCGGTACTGGTGGAGATACAGGCGCTGGTGTCGCCATCGACGCTGGCGGCCCCGCGAAGGGCCGTGGTCGGCTGGGACGGGGCCCGGCTCTCGATGCTGCTCGCAGTCCTCGATGCGCGTTGCGGCCTCGATTTCGGGCGGCATGACGTCTTCCTCAATGTCGCCGGCGGGCTACGAATCGGCGAGCCGGCGGCGGATCTTGCGGCAGCGGCGGCTCTTTGCTCCTCCCTCTTTGACAGGCCGCTCCCTAAGACATCGGTCGTTTTTGGCGAGGTAGCGCTTTCGGGGGCGGTCCGGCCCGTGAACCAGACGGACGCTCGCCTTAAAGAAGCCCAGAAACTGGGGTTTCGGGGAGCCCTCGCGCCGGGCGGTGCGAAGGCGCACACGCTCGACATCGTTAACGCCGAAACACTCGCCGATCTGATCTTGTGGGTGAGACGAAGCGGCAGTTGAGCGCTAAGGTGATCGCGGATATGGAGATCGCGCTTGAGGCAGCAGGTTTCGAGACTCGGGCGATTATCAAGTGCGTGGGTAGTACGGGTGACGAATGACGGTCTTTGACGCGCTCCTGATCGCAGTCATTGGAGTGTCGGTGTTTTTCGCCGCCGTCCGGGGTGGGGTGCGCGAATTGGCGACGGTCGCGGCGCTTGGCGCGGCGGCGCTGGCCGCTTTTATCCTGACGAAGCCTATCGCGGCGGCGTTTGGGACCGAATCATTTTTCTTCAGCGTCGGCATTGCGGCTATTTCCGGTCTTGGCGCGTTCGCCGGCGCATATTTCTTCCTGCACAAGGTGATGATCCGGTGGAAGCCGTCAGCAAAAATGAAAAGCTACGACAAGGTCGGCGGCGGCGCTTTCGGTCTCCTTCGAGCGCTGGCGCTGATCGGTCTTGGATTTCTCGGCTACGGCTATTATCTCGACGAAGCAAACCAGCCGGACGCCGTTCGAAAAGCGATGTTGCTTCCGGTCGCTTCGGCGTGCGCCAGTTTCTTCGAGCAGTTTGCGCCGCCCAATCGAGAATTGAGCGCTGCGGCTGAATCGAAGAACGCCGCCGCCGAAGGTTATGACGGGCGTGACCGCTCCAGTTTGAAAGAAATCGTGACAACCGTAACGACAACTGACAATGACGCGAAGGCCGCTTCGGGTGATCCGATTGCGGACATTCTCAACGAGGAAACGGCGAGCGATGACCAACCGCAATGACGCTGACTTCGCTTTCGAAACCGCGCGTCGCCTGAAACGGCTTGGCGCACGTTACCGCCGCAAAACACACGCGCTTGATACAATCCTCGGCGGCGCCAAATTGAAAGAAGAATGCGGCGTCTTTGGCGTTATCGGAACGCCGGATGCCGCGGCACTGACCGCGCTTGGACTCCACGCCCTACAGCACCGCGGCCAGGAAGCCGCCGGAATCGCAAGCTTTGACGGCGAGCATTTTCACACAGAACGTCATCTCGGTCTCGTCTCCGACAATTTCTCGGATGCAGAAACGCTGAACCGCCTGAAAGGCGTCGCTGCGATCGGGCATACGCGCTATTCCACACAGGGCGCGACAGTCCTGCGCAATGTGCAGCCGCTTTATGCCGATCTAGACAAGGGCGGATTTGCTGTCGCACATAACGGTAATCTCACTAATGCGAGAAAGCTCAAGGCCGAACTCGTACAGCGCGGCTGCATCTTTCAGTCGACATCGGACTCCGAACTGTTTCTGCAGCTGACCGCGCGTTCCCATCAGCTTTCGATGGTCGACAAGCTAATTGACAGCCTGAAACAGGTTGAAGGCGCTTATGCGCTCGTAGCTATGACGAAAGACGCGCTGATTGGCGTGCGTGATCCGATCGGCATTCGTCCGCTCATTCTTGGCGAACTCAACGGCAAGCCGATTCTCGCATCGGAAACCTGCGCGCTCGATCTGATCGGCGCGAAGTTCGTACGCGACATCAAGCCCGGCGAAGTGGTCGTCTGCCGCGCCAGCGGCGAAGTCGAGAGCCGTCAGGTATTCCCGCCGTCAACGCCGGCGCGACCGTGCATTTTCGAACTTATCTATTTTGCGCGACCGAACTCGATTGTCGACGGCAACAGCGTCTACCAGCTGCGCAAGAAGCTCGGAAAGCGCCTCGCACAGGAAGCGCCATGCGAGGCCGACATGGTTGCGCCAATTCCCGATTCGGGCGTTCCGGCCGCCATCGGCTATGCACAAGCGTCTGGCCTTCCATTCGAACAGGCGCTCATCCGCAGCCACTTTGTAGGCCGCACTTTCATCGAGCCGGAACAGCGTATTCGCGAAGCGGGTGTGGCACGCAAACATTCGCCAAATCGCGGCGTCATCGAAGGTCAGCGGATCGTTCTCATCGACGATTCGATCGTGCGCGGAACAACATCGCGTAAGATCACACAGATGCTGTGCAAGGCGGGGGCGAAGGAAGTGCATATGCGCATCGCTTGTCCGCCGATCCTTTATCCTGATTTTTACGGGATCGACACGCCGTCGAAAGACGAACTCATCGCTAGTAAGATGTCGGTCGAGGAAATCCGCCGCGAGATCGGCGTAGACAGCCTCGCGTTCCTGTCGCTTGACGGACTTTACGAAGCGTTCGGAAAGGGGCCGCGCGACGATGCGGCGCCCGCCTTCACCGACCATTGTTTCACTGGCGACTACCCAACGCGGCTTACCGATCAAAATGAAGCGCAGCGTAGCGCGATGATCGAACAGCTCTCCTTTCTGGCGGAGAGCAGCTAGTAAAGTCTGTAGAATTCTGATTTTTCGGAGCAGAAGATTCCGCGCCATAAACAGCAAGCGGAAACTCCGAACGCGGAAGACATCGAGTAAGGGTCAACCCGTAAGCTGTTCGTCCACCGCCCGGATCGCTGCGTCAAAAGCTCCGTTAACATAAGCGTAGGCGCTGGAATCGGAGTTCGCGATTGAGATGCGCCCGATCTGTTTGCGCGCTGCTATGTGGGGACCGTTCTCCGGCGTCCATTCCGGCGGATCAAACAGCTCGTTGTATTCGTAGGCGTAACCGTGCGGCCAGCGGTTGACCGTAATGCCGGCGATATCGCGTTCCGCATCGAAACCGTACGAACCGAGCGCTGCGGTCAGCTGGTTTACAATTGCAATTTCATAATCATCGTAGGAAAGCGCATAGAGGCTCTGCCGGCCGGCCCGATGCTGATCCTTTTCGTTGAGCCCTTTCCCAGGCGCGATTGGTATTTGCTGCATGTGCAGGATGATCGGCTCGTCCGGCGACGATGAAAACCTGTAGTCGCCGATGCTTACTGGAAAATCGAGCGCCATCGATTCATAGAATGCGCAGGGCGCATAGATTCGATGGTAACCGGCACGATCGAACGCCCGCCAATTCCTGAGCGCAATATTGACATAGACGAGCGGGATTTTCGTAAAGAAGCGAATTGCCTCCTTTTGCGCCTCTTCCATTTCGGCGATGATATAGGGCGCCATCGCCATATAACCGGCCATAATAACATGACGCGCGCACACCCGCTGGGCCACGCCTGCGCGGACATAGACCACATCGACGGCGTTCCTATCGACGGTATGGCGAATATCGACCGCAGTTGAGTTGAGCCGGATTCGGGTCGGCGACTGATCGTGGTCGAGCGCAGAATAGTCAACGCGCGCGAGCACAATATCCTCCATCGTATCGCCGCCAACTGCGCCAGGTATTAGGTTGCGGACCAAGAGGCGCGCTAGCGATGCGTTGCCATCGGGAAAGTGGAATATGTACGGCTCTTCGAAATCATGCGAGTTCGCAAGCGCTTCCGAGAGGCCAAGCCCCAGCGTTCCGGCCATGCCCCAACGCGCCGCCTCAAGCGCCGAGAGAACGTCCCAACCCGCGCCCCACAGGCCAATGATCGACTTTCTGAGAATGAGGATAACCGTCTCGCTCGCGCCCGCGTGTTTGCGCAAATAATCCTCGAAGCTTATTGACCGAAGAAAGGCAATCTTTTCACCAATGGATTTCCCCGCAAAGTAATCGCTCGACCCGAGCACAAGATCCCTAAGCGACACCTTCGAGGCGTCGTCGATGGGCAGCAATGCGAGCGTTCTTTCAAATTGCGCTGCGTCCGGTTGCTCGGACCAATATCCAAACGGCATGTCGGTGAGCGTATCGGCGCCGAAATTCGCCTTATCGAGATGGAGGCCTTGGCGCATGCCGCGCCGTTCATAATAGTCCTGATCGAAGTAATCGTAAAACTTCTTGGTCTTGACGCCGAGCGATTTGAGGATGTGCTTTGCGCCTTTCGAAAAATGACCAGGACCATCGATGGATTGGCTGCCGCCATATCCGATCAGCTGCGTTCCATCGACGGTGAATTCGTTGCGCTTTGCGTGACCGCCGAAATCGTCGTGATTGTCGATGATGAGCACGCGTGAAGATTTTCCGGCGAGCTCACGGAATTGATGCGCAGCTGCGAGACCAGAGAGACCCGCGCCGACGACGACAAGGTCGTAGATTGAATCAGTGAGAGCGATCGGGCGTTGCCATGTCCGCCCTTCCCACGCAATGGCGTGGGCTGCCTCAAAAGCGCCCACATGGACGCCGCGAAGACCGGAAAGACTGGGCGGATAGGGGCCTGCATCCTGCGCCCGTGCGCTTACGAGAGCGGCAGGCGAAAGTGCGCCGGCGGCGACGCTGAGTGCGACGCCGTTCATGAAATCCCGGCGGGTAATGTCGCTCTTCAGCCTGGCCATTACGGTCTCCGCTTTCCGGATCTAGGGTATATGTCATCGGAGGCGCCAGCAAATCATGCGGTCAGTTCCCATAAGGAATAGTCTTGACGGTGCTGCGATGCAGCGCGATAGCCAAACCGCTCAATCACGGCATTTTAGTATTCCATGCGCAAGACTTTTCAGTCTTCTGGAGATTTGATCGCCGACAGGCGATATCAGTATGGGCAGGCGCTGTTTCGCGATTGCGAATATGCCGCCGCAGCTGAACTCTTCGAACAGACAATCGAACTCGCGCCCGATTGGCCAAGCGCGCACTGGTCGCTCGGCAAGGCGCGCCAGAAGGCGGGAGATCGCGCCGGCGCTGCAATGGCGTTTCGCGATTGTCTGCGTCTCGATCCTGAAGACATGCTAGGCGCATCGCTTGGCCTCGCTGACCTCGGTGTCGTCGCGACCGTAGACGCCGCGCCCGCAGCCTATGTGAAGGCGCTATTTGACTCTTATGCGGAAGATTTCGATCACGCGCTTGTCGAGCGGTTAGACTATACGACGCCTCAAAAGCTCGCTGCCGCCATTCGAGACGCGCACAAGGGTGAGAGTCGAATTCGACGGGCGCTCGATCTTGGATGCGGAACAGGTCTTGCGGGGGAGGCGATCGCCGCAGATGTCGATTGGCTCGAAGGTGTCGACCTTTCGCAGGCCATGATCGAAATCGCGCGATCGAAAGGCGTTTACGATAGACTGGAAGCGGCTGAGCTGATTGCGGCGCTTCAGGCGCAGCAGGAAAGCTGCGACCTCATTCTAGCTGCCGATGTGCTGACCTATTTCGGAGATCTCGGAAAAGCATTTTTGGCGGTAGCGGGCCGGCTCGCCGATGGCGGCATCTTCGCGTTTTCAGTTGAGAAGGGCGCGGGCGCCGGCTGGTTCCTACAGCCGTCATATCGATTTGCACATTCGCCGGATTATGTCGCACGCGCCCTTGCAGATGCGGGACTTGATCTGGTCTCGATTTGCGAAACAAATCTTCGGAAGGATGGCGGCGCCGATGTTGTCGGACTTATGGTCGTCGGAAAAAAGCCCGCCGGCGTTCAATGAGACGGGATCGAGTATGTGCCCGTCGCATGCGCGACAGGCTCAGTCTCGCCGTCACTATAGATTGCTACCTCACCGACCGCGAGCCGTGTCCCGAGCTTCAACAACCTGCAGTCCGCGATTAGATCCTTGACCGCCGGCTTTCGCAGGAAGTTGATGGACATATTCGTCGTCACGGCGAGCGCTTTGGGGCCAATGCTCGCTAGCACGGCAATGTAGAGCGCGGTATCCGCCAGCATGAACATGGTCGGGCCGGAGACAGTGCCGCCGGGCCGTATCGAGTCGTCCCCGACTCTCATGCGCAGACGGCAGGAGCGGTGCTCGGCCAATTCAATTGTAACACCTGTATCGTTCCAGCGAGGAAAGCCGGAGCGGAGCAGGGCGACTATTTCTGAAGGGGTCATTCTGGCCTGTGTCATGCGGCTTTTTCGCCCGCCCCGTCGATCCATGGCAAGCACCGGGCGCAGCGCTGGAAATAACTGGCGTCAGGCCTTGGCAAACCCCCTGCAATCGGCATTATCCGGCGCATGACGCCCAAGGAAAAAGCTCGCGAGGATTTCAAGCGCGCCCTCGTCCAGACGACGCGCGCGCTTTCCTCGCTGCCTGAAGTCGAAGTCGCTTTCGGCGGCGAACATTCGAGCGTTTCAGGAAGGCATGCGAAGATACCGCTTCCTGCCCGGGTTCTTGATCGTGACGCAGCGATGATCGCGCGCGGCGAAGCGGACGCTGCGGCGCTGAAGCTCGCCCATCACGACGCGCGGAAATTTTCTAAACACCTTCCAAAGGGCGCTGAGGCGCAGGCGGTCTATCGCGCGCTTGAGGATGCGCGCATCGAAGCGATCGGCGCAAACGCGCTAAAAGGCGTCGGCGACAATCTTGCTGCCGCGCTCGATAAGTCGCTTTCGGACCGTCGGATCGACCGCCTTGATGTGAAGGAAACGGCGCCATTGCCGGATATTGCGTCATTGCTGCTGCGTCAGCGCCTGACGGGTCGCGAACACCCGTCAGCCGCGAAAGCGATGATTGCGGCCCATGGCGGTGAGATCGAAATGCTCGCGGGATCGTCATTGAACGCACTCGCAGCGACAAACGATCTCCACGATCAAGCGGCTTTCGCGCGGCTCGCGCGCAATGTCATCCGCGATCTCAATCTCGACGATGATGGCGGCGACGAGAAAGGCGATGAGAAGACGCAAGGAGATGACGAGGAGAAGTCGGAAGACAACAACGCTTCCGACAACGAAGAGGACGGAGCTGCAGACGCCTCCGAAGATCAGTCTGGCGACGACAGCGAAGCCGCCGATTCCGATACGGATATGAGCGAGCAGGATTTCGAACAGGCGGATGATGACGCCGACGGCGCAGTTGAAAATGCGCGCGTGTCCTCGATCCGCGCCAAGCTCGATCGCGACAGCGGCATGCGCTACCGAGCCTACACTACCGAGTTCGACGAAACGGCGGATGCATCAACCCTTTGCGACAACGAGGAATTGCAGCGGCTACGGCGAACGCTCGACCGCCAGTTAGAAAATCTCCATTCCGTTGTGTCCCGCCTAGCCAACAAATTGCAGCGCCGGTTGATGGCGCAACAGAATCGAAGCTGGATCTTCGATCTGGACGAGGGCGTCCTCGATGCGGCGCGGCTTGCGCGCGTCGTTGTAGATCCGATGCAACCTCTGTCGTTCAAGCGCGAGCGCGAACTGGAATTCCGTGACACGGTTGTGACGCTTCTGATCGACAATTCAGGCTCAATGCGCGGGCGTCCGATTTCGATCGCGGCGATTTGCGCGGACATCCTTGCGCGGACGCTGGAGCGTTGCGGCGTCAAAGTGGAAATTCTAGGCTTTACCACAAGGGCGTGGAAGGGCGGGCAGGCGCGCGAGAAATGGGTTGCAGACGGGCGCCCTGCAAACCCGGGCCGGCTCAACGACCTGCGCCACATCATTTACAAGGCGGCGGACACGCCCTGGCGTCGCGCGCGCTCGTCGCTTGGGCTGATGATGAAGGAAGGACTATTGAAGGAGAATATCGATGGCGAGGCTCTGCTATGGGCGCATTCGCGTCTTGTCGGACGCGCAGAAGCACGGCGCATCCTCATGGTGATATCCGACGGCGCGCCGGTCGACGACACGACATCGTCGGCGAATGGCGGCGCCTTTCTTGAGCGACACCTTCGCGAAGTGATCGGCAATATCGAACAGCGCTCGCCTGTCGAACTTATCGCCATCGGCATCGGTCACGATGTGACGCGCTATTATAAGCGCGCCGTGACGATTATCGACGTCGAGCAGTTAGCAGGGGCGATGGTCGATAAGCTCGCCGAGCTATTTGAAGAAACAAGCGACCTGACGGAATCTCGCCGCGTCACCAGAAGCGCAGCGGCGGTGATGTAAGCGATGAATGAGGCCGAAGGAACGCTCACCCTCCAATCCGGCGCCGGTGCAGGCGCCGCGCTGCGTTCAAAGCATTGGCTGATTGCCGATCCTAAAGCCGTTGTGCTGATATCACATGGCTATGCTGAACATCTAGGGCGCTATGAGCACGTCGCCGCTGCTCTTAACACGGCCGGATATTCCGTTTACGCATTGGACCATTGGGGGCACGGCAAGTCAGACGGCGCTCCCGGATTTGTTCCTGCGTTTTCAGTATTCCTTGATGGTCTTGACGCGCTCCTTGCAGAATCGAAAGCAGCTTATCCCGACAAAAAGAAATTCCTTATCGGCCATTCGATGGGCGGGTTAGTCGCTGCAAATTACCTGCCGATTCGACAGGAAGAATTCGCCGGCGCGGTCCTCTCCGGTGCGTCGGTCAAGGCGGTTGATGAACCGCCTGCTGCGGTCCTTTTTGTCGGTCGAGTGCTTTCGAAGCTGGCGCCGAAGGCAGGGCTCATTTCGCTCGACGCAAGTCTTGTCAGCCGTGACGCAAACGTAGTCGAGACCTATATCGCCGATCCGCTTGTCTATAAGGGAAAAATCAGCGCTCGCCTCGGCGCTGAGATGATCGACGCGATGAAACGCGCAGTGGACGAGGCGCCGAAGCTCCGCCTGCCGATCCTTTTCCTGCATGGCGGGGCTGACGGCCTTACCTCGCCGGAAGGATCCAAAATCCTTAGTGAGCGCGTCTCATCCAGCGATAGTACGCTTAAAATCTACGACGGGTTCTATCACGAGATATTCAACGATCCTGGCAAGGAAGAAGTTATCGCGGGCATGATCCGCTGGATCGACGCGCATGCGTAACTTGACCGGCGCCGGCTCGGCCGCGAACATCAGCGTCCGCCGTGCCGGAATCTCCGATCTCGTCACCCTTCAGTGATTTGAACAGGGCATCATAGCTGTGGAGCGTCCCTTCGACCCGACGATCAAAATGGGCGACGTCCGCTACTACGACGTTGCCGCGCTCATCGAGTCGAAAGACGCCTTCGTCGCATTGGCGGAGGCAAATGGCGAGCCGATCGGTTGCGGCCTGGTGAGAAAGACCCCGTCACGCGGATTCACTGACCCGCCTTTTCACGCCTATGTCGGGCTCATGTACGTACAGCCGGAATATCGGGGGAAGGGCGTCAGCCAATTGATCCTCGGCGCACTTCTGCAATGGGCCAAATCGAATAGTCTCCTTGAGGTGCGGTTGGAGGTCTATCCGGAAAACCTGGCGGCGGTCAGAGCCTACGAGAATTTTGGTTTTACGCCCTATCTGCTCGAAATGAGGCTGCCTCCGGCAAAGAAATGAAGCGCCGGGCTTCGGCGCATCGCCGCAAAGATGCGCGCCTTCCCTTGTGATGTCTGGATTTGAAGAAATCAGTTCCCCGAAAAGTATCCGCTGGCGGATGGGGTGGGATTCGAACCCACGGTGGGCTTGCACCCACGCCGGTTTTCAAGACCGGTGCCTTAAACCACTCGGCCACCCATCCGGAGCGCGGCGGACCATAGTGAAGCCGGTCCAAATGGCAAGCCGGGCGAGGCGGGCGGAAGGTTGCGCTTGTTAACCTTGTTTTGGTTGCGAAACCGGGCGAAAGATCGCATAGCCTAAACGATGTGTTGCCAACCCGGATTGTCCGCCAAGATGCGGCTTGCAGCCTTGATTTTAGCGTCCGCGACGCTCTCGGCGTGTTCGACAATGAACCTGCCGGATGAGCCGAAAACGATCGGCCCGACGGCAAACGCCCATTATAAGATCGGCGCGCCTTACAAGATCGACGGGCGGTGGTATGTGCCGAAGATCGATGACAAATATGATGAGGTTGGACTCGCCTCTTGGTATGGCGACGCCTTCCACAACAAGTTAACGGCGAATGGCGAGATTTTCGACAAGCGGCGCATTTCAGCCGCGCACAAGACGCTGCCGCTGCCGACACTCGTAGAGATTGAGAATCTAGAAAACGGCCGCAAGCTGGTCGTACGCGTCAACGATCGCGGGCCGTTTGTAGATGATCGCGTGATTGATCTCTCCCACGCGGCGGCGGACGAACTTGGATTTACCGCGACGGGTCTCGCACGGGTTCGCGTGCGCTACTTCGGCGAGACAGATGTGAACAAGCTGGCGGCGCTTCCGGGCGAAAAAGCGCCGAAGCCGGCGAGGCTCGCGGCAAATAAACCCGCGACGAAGGTGTTGGCCGCCGCGACAGTAGACAGCGACCCGATCGCCGCCCTGATCGCGAACGCGGCCGGCGCGTCATTGACGCCGGATTCTTCAGCGATCACCGACGAGTTGTGGGTTGAAATTGCACGCGTCGATGATCTTGACGAGCTTGAGCGAATGGATCTCGAACTGCCCGAGCTTGGGCCGGTTTCAGTTCAATCGGATCGTGCCGATGGGCGGATGAAACAGTCGCTTCGGATCGGACCGTTCCTTGACGAAGCAATTGCACTTGCGTCTCTCTCGAGAGCGCGAGCGGCGGGGTTCGGCGGTGCGCGCATTGTGCGTAGCGCCGGAATATAATCTGAAGCACCAGAGGTAGAGATTGGCGTAATGATGACTTTAAAAATCCAGACCTTGGCGGCTGCGGTTCTTGCCATTTTCAGCTGTTTGGGCGCCGCATCAGCGGAGGTGACGACGCCTGCTCCTTTCGCAGTCATCATGGATTACGAAACCGGCGCAGTCCTGTTTGAGAAGGATGCCGACAGGCCGGTCGGCCCTTCATCGATGAGCAAGCTGATGACGATCGCCATCGCTTTCGAAAAATTGAAGAACGGCGAATTGAAACTGACCGATGAATTTTCGGTTTCGGAAAAGGCGTGGAGCGAAAAAGAAGGCTCGTCAATGTGGGTGCGCGTCGATACGAAGATCCCGCTGATCGATCTTCTGCGCGGCATCATCGTCGTATCTGGAAACGACGCCTGTATTGTGGTCGCCGAAAACATCTCTGGCACCGAGGAAGCCTTCGCCGATCTGATGACAAAGAAGGCGCGCGAATGGGGCCTCAAAAATTCGACATTCACGAATTCATGGGGGCGACCGGACGAACATCATATGATGAGTACGCGCGATCTCGCGCTGCTGGCGCGCAAGATGATCAGTGATTATCCCGAATATTATAAGATGTTCGCGGAGAAGGAATTTACCTGGGAAAAAATCCGCCAACCAAACCGTAACCCGCTGCTCTTCAATTACAAAGGCGCAGATGGCATTAAGACGGGGCATACTGCGGATAACGGCTATGGCTTGGTCGGCTCGGCTGTCGTCAATGGCGAACGCAGAATAATCGTCATCAATGGGCTTGGATCCGAGAAGGAACGTGCGGTTGAGAGCGAGCGTCTTATGCGCGCGGCGTTCAATGAATTCGCGAAGCGCACGCTCTATAAGGCGGGCGACGTCGCGGGCGACGCTTCTGTCTTCGCGGGCAGGGAAGCGACCGTCCCGCTGGTGACAACCGAAGCCGTATCAATGATCCTCCATCGTTCGGCTGCAGAAACGGTCTCCGCCAAGGTCGTCTACGAAGGACCCGTCGCGGCTCCGATTACAGAAGGTCAACAGATTGGCTATTTGCGAATGTCGACAGACAGCGGCGACTCCCGCGAATTTCCGCTTTATGCTGGAAAAAGCGTCAAGGCTGTCGGACCGCTCGGCCGCATCGGCATAGCCGTCAAGGCGTTGATGGGCGGATCGCCGTCGCAGGAGGGCGGAGACGCCTCCGCTGCGCAATAGATGAGCGCGAAACGGCGCGGGCTTTTCATCAGCTTCGAGGGCGCAGACGGCGCCGGCAAGTCGAGTCAGATCAGGCGGCTCGCCGATGAACTTCGCCGGCGCGGCAAGACCGTGTGCGTGACACGCGAGCCGGGCGGATCAGACGGCGCCGAGACGATCCGGAGGATTCTTGTCGAAGGCGCATCTGAGCGCTGGAGCCCATTGACGGAGGCGCTGTTGATGTATGCCGCGCGCGCCGACCATCTCGAGCGCGTCATTCGACCGGCGCTCGATCGGGACGAGGTTGTCATCACGGATCGGTTCGCTGATTCGACGATGGCGTATCAAGGGATTGCAGGGGCGCTCGGCGAAGAAAAAGTGCGCGCGCTCCACAATCTGATCGTTGGCGGCGATGATCCGGATGTGACGATTATTCTCGATGTGCCGACCGATATCGCACTCTCTCGCACACATGGCCGCACCGGCGCAGAGGCCCGCTTCGAGGGCAAGGGCGTCGCTTACCAGGAAAAAGTGCGTGCGGCTTTTCTCAAGATAGCGCGTGAAAATCCCCGTCGATGCGTGGTTGTTGACGCAACGCCTGATGAAGAAACCCTGTTTAAGGCGGTTGCGGCGGCTGTCCAAAAGACGCTTCAATCACCCTCATGACAGGTGCGCCCAATATAACGCCGCCGCGCGCCCGCGCCGAATTTGTCGGACCGCCAGGTCTTGAATCGCAACTCGTTCAAACGATGAACGCTGGCGCGCTCGCCAACGGCTGGCTCATTAGCGGCGGAGATGGGGCGGGGAAGGCGACGCTCGCGTTCCGCCTTGCCCGTGCCTTGTTATGGCGCGACCGGCCGGCGATACTTTCAAGCCTTGAAGTCCCTACGTCAGAACGCGTCTTTTCTCTGGTCGCATCCGGGGGTCACCCGGATCTGTTCGTCGCCGAGCGGCAATATGATGAAAAAAAAGAGCGATATGCTACTGAAATATCAGTCGAAGTCATCCGTGAGCTGACGCATTTCCTCAACCACACCGCGTCGATGGGTGGCTGGCGCGTCGCCATCATCGATACGGCGGACGAGTTAAACCGCAACTCTGCAAA
This sequence comes from Parvularculaceae bacterium, assembly GCA_041740755.1. GTDB lineage: Bacteria > Pseudomonadota > Alphaproteobacteria > Caulobacterales > Parvularculaceae > Amphiplicatus. The sequence goes on from JBGSLM010000141.1 coordinate 21,543, forward strand.
CGCGCTTTTGAAAGCGCTTGAGGAGCCCCCGCCAAGGACGGCGATTTTCGTGCTTAGCGCATCTCCGGGACGACTGCTCGCAACAATCCGCTCGCGCTGCAGGCGGATCAAGCTGCGCCCGCTCAATGATGGGGTTGTCTCGGAATTTCTGGTCCGCGAGCGAGCCGCTGAGCAAGCAGAAGCGAACCGCATCGCCCTGGCTGCAGGCGGCCGCGCGGGCTTTGCTTTGTCGCTGGCGCTCGGCGACGGCGGAGAGGCGATCGAAGCGGTCGATGAATTCCTGGCTATGGCGAAAGGCGGCGGCGATGTTTCGACGATCGCGCAGAGGTTGTCGGCGAAAAGCGCGGACGGTGTCTGGCCGCTGTTTTGCTCGATGCTGATCGGGCGCCTTGCCGTTGAAGCAAGGTCGGACGCTCTGTCGGAAGGCTCAGCCGCTGGCGCTATCGTCGAGCTTCGCGAGCGAATCTACTCGTTGTTCACGCGCGGCGATGCGGTCAATCTCGATCGTGCGCAAATGGTGATGGCGGCGGGCAGGGCGTTCAAAACCTCATACGCTCCCGCGTAATGAATCGTACTATGCTCGTTGACAGCCACGTAAATCTCCATCACGAAAAATTCTCCGGCGAAGTTGAGGCCGTGATCGCGGACGCACGAAAGGCAGGGGTGCGCGCGATGCTGACGATCTCCGACACGATCAAGTCAACGGAGGCGATCAAAGCGATCGCCGCGCGCTATGATTTCATCTGGCGATCTGTCGGCGCGCATCCGCATTACGCGGCGGACCATCTTGACCTGACGATGAAGACCCTTGTCGATCTCGCACGGGACGATGATGTCGTAGGAATAGGTGAATGCGGCCTTGATCTTCACTATGGATTTTCGCCGCAGGAAGCGCAGGTGCAAGTATTTTCGGCGCATATCGAAGCGTCGCAGGAGACCGGCTTGCCGCTCATCATTCATACGCGGAACGCTGATGATTTGATGCTGTCCATGCTTGAGCGCGCGAGCGCTAAGCGGAAATTCATTCCTTTGCTGCATTGCTATACGAGCGGGTTGAAGCTCGCCGAAGCAGTGATGGATATGGGCGGATATATTTCGTTTTCTGGAATCATCACGTTCAAGAACGCAGACGATGTTCGCTCGGTCGCTCTCAAAATGCCGCTGGGCAGAGTATTAGTGGAAACGGATTGTCCCTATCTCGCGCCGGCGCCATTTCGCGGGCGTCGTTGCGATCCGGCGCATGTCGTTCATGTCGCCGACAAGGTCGCGGATTTATTTGGCGTTTCGCGCGCTGAAATCGATCGCATTACCACAGAGAACTTTTTCCGGTTATTTTCAAAAGCGAAATTCGAAGAGGTCGCTCCGTGAACGGATCAATCGGAGAGGGGCCGTTTCGAGCGACGATTCTTGGTTGCGGATCGTCGGGCGGCGTACCGCGCCTTGGCGGAGCTGACGGGCGCGGCGATTGGGGGACTTGCGATCCCAATGAACCGCGAAACCGTCGTACTCGCTGTTCCATATTGGTTGAGCGCGCACATTCGACCGAGGCATATGCTAGGGCGGCCGTGACGTCGGCGGTTATCGACACGTCGCCGGATTTTCGCGCTCAAATGCTCAACGCCTGCGTTGCGCATATCGACGGCGTCGCGTTAACGCACGACCACGCAGATCAGACGAATGGCTTGGACGATATGCGGGCATTCGCGATACGCGCGAGAAAGCGCCTCCCGGTCTGGCTCGATCGGACAACAGCGGGTGCGGTCACTGAAAGGTTCCGCTATTGTTTCGAGCAGGCACCGGGGAGCTGGTATCCGGCGATTCTTGACGAATTAACGATTCCACCTTGCGGCAAGACGTTCGAGATAATGGGCCCCGCAGGGCCAATTCCGATGACGCCGTTCCTCCAGGAACATGGGGCCGTCAATTCGCTCGGTTTCAGGATTGGGGAGCTTGCATATTCGAGCGACGTTATTGGGCTTCCGCCGGACAGTTTCGACATCCTCGCTGGCGTCAAAGTCTGGATTGTCGATGCGTTGCAGATTGCCCCGCACGGCACGCACGCAAATCTCGAAATGACGTTACGGTGGATCGAGGCTGTTAAACCTGAGCGCGCGATCCTGACCAATCTTCATATCACAATGGATTATCAGACGCTTTTGGGATCGCTGCCAAAGGGCGTCGAGCCGGCCTATGACGGCCTCACCCTAGAATTTAAAGGCTGATCGATAATTTGCGACAATACCAATTGTGCGCAATTGAGCTCACGCACAGAAGGCGTGAGTTTTTGTTTCTCCAACCTCCCCCGGACCTTCGAGCGGCGCGCCGTTTGCGCCGCGTCAGTACTGGGCCTTTAATGCGGTTTCCTGAATTTCAACGTCATGCGGTCTGATTCGCCGATCGCTTCCATCTGGGCTTTAAGTTCAGGATTGTCGCGGCTTGTGCCGAGGCTCGGCGGCAGACGCCAGACGCGATCGCTTTCAGTCGGCTTGTCTGCCGGATTTGCGTTGATTTCGCTGGAAGCGATGAACTCGAAGCCAGCCGCCTCAAATGCCGCGATCTGCTGGGACTGTTTTAAATAGCCGTTGTCGCCTTCCGCCCATTCGTCGGAATTGGCTTCCGGTGCCCGGTGCTGAACGACGCCGACGATGCCGCCGGGCTTCAACACGTCATAGGTGTCCTTGAGCGCGGCGGTCAAAAACCCGCCTTCTTCCTCGAATCTGTTGAAGTGGTGCATCGCGCGCACGAGCATCACGACGTCCGCCGTTCCCTGCATATCTTCTGGAAGGGAGCCATACGCGAACGCGCCGACCGAAGCGCTGTCATCGCTTTTTCGCCAGTCCTCGGCCGTCGCAGTCCAGTCAGTCGCCCAGGTCGCTTTCTTGGCGATAAATTCTTCATTCACATAGCTGCCGAACAGCTTCCACATCTCTGGAGAATAGTCCGCGCCGATGACGCGCCCGTTCGCGCCGAGGTAGGAAATCAGGATCTTCGAATAATAACCGTCATTACCGGGAAGAACATCGACGACCGTCATGCCTGGCGCGACGCCGAAGAACTCAAGCGTTTCCTTCGGATGGCGCCATTGATAACGGGCCTGCACTTCGGGCGCCTGTTCGGCGAGCGCAGCATCCATGCGTGCGCTGTCGAACTGCGATGCAATCGTCATGTCGCCTGCGGTCGCGCATGCGGAAAGCGCCAGCGCTGTCGCGGGAGCGAAGAGAAATCTCAGCATAAAATCCTCTCGTTAATGACATGTGGCTAATCGAACCTGCTCCAGCCCCTGGTTCAGGCTATTAGTGCAGCGCCTTCACGATCGATTCGCACACTTTCTTAGCATCGCCGAATAACATCATCGTGTTCTCGCGAAAAAAGAGCTCGTTCTGGACGCCAGCGTAGCCAGAGGCCATGGATCGCTTGACGAAAAGCACGGTCCGCGCGTTTTCAACGTCTAGGATAGGCATTCCATAGATCGGCGATGCCTTGTCGGTTTTTGCCGCCGGGTTGGTGACATCGTTTGCACCGATGACGAACGCAACGTCGGCGGTCCGGAACTCCGCGTTGATATCTTCAAGCTCGAACACTTCGTCGTAGGGAACCTGCGCCTCTGCGAGGAGTACGTTCATGTGGCCGGGCATGCGACCGGCGACAGGGTGAATCGCATATTTGACCTCGACGCCCGCCTCTTTCAGCGCGTCAGCCATTTCCTTCAGAGCATGTTGAGCCTGCGCAACCGCCATGCCGTATCCGGGGACGACAATAACCTTGCCAGCGTTCTTCAAAATGAACGCGGCGTCGTCGGCCGATCCCTGCTTCACAGGCCGCGTTTCCTCACCTGCCGCGCCTGCGGCTGCATCCTCGCCGCCAAAACCGCCGAGTATCACAGAGATGAAAGAGCGCCCCATCCCCTTGCACATGATGTAGGAAAGAATAGCGCCTGATGAGCCGACAAGGGCTCCAGTGATGATCAGCGCCATGTTTTCGAGCGTGAAGCCGATCCCTGCGGCAGCCCAGCCCGAATAGGAGTTAAGCATCGAAACGACGACCGGCATGTCGGCGCCGCCGATCGGAACTATCAAAAGGAACCCGAGAATGAACGCCGCGACGGTCAGTGCGGCAAACACCATCCAGCTCTGCGTGCCAGTCATCAGCATGCCGATCGCCAGCACAATGAAAACAGCAAGACCGAGATTGATGACATGACGCGCCGGAAGAAGTATCGGCTTGCCGGACATTTTGCCGGCGAGCTTGGCGTAGGCGATCACTGATCCGGAAAACGTAATGGCGCCAATGGCGACGCCGAGCGACATTTCGAGTGCAGACTGCAGGTGGATCTTACCCGGTTCGCCGACGCCGAACGCCTGCGGCGCCAAAAACGCGGCCCAGGCGATAAACACCGCAGCGAGACCGACAAGACTATGAAAGAATGCCACAAGTTCCGGCATTTCGGTCATCTTTACGCGCTGCGCGAACAGCGCCCCGACGCCCCCGCCGATTCCGACGGCGCCGAGAATGTAAACCCAGGTGAAGATACCCTTGTCCTGCAACAGGAAGAGCGTTGTGACGACGGCGATCAGCATACCGATCATGCCGAACCGGTTGCCTTGCCTCGCTGATTCCGGCGACGACAGACCTCTCAGCGCAAGAATGAAAAGGACGCCTGACGCAATGTAGAGAAGCGGCGGAAGATTGTGCCCCATGGCCTCCTACGCCCCCTTCTTTTTGTACATTGCGAGCATTCGCTGCGTGACGAGAAATCCCCCGAAAATGTTGACGCTCGCGAGCGCCACGGCGAGAAATCCGGCAATCTTCGATATTCCTCCGGCCGCCGACGAGGCAAGGTCGGCGCCTATCGCGATTAGCGCGCCGACTATGACGACGGATGAAATTGCATTGGTTACAGACATGAGCGGCGTATGGAGCGCCGGCGTCACCGACCACACAACGTAATAGCCGACGAAAATCGCAAGGATAAAGATTGCGAGGAGGTAGACGAAATCGGAAGGTCCGCCTGCGACGGCGGCGGCGATCGAATTAATCTGGTCAATCAGCGACGCGGCGTTATCGCTCGCCGCAGCGAGGTTCTGCGCTGACGCGTCCGCCGATTCGGCTGCCTGCTTCAGCGTTTCTGCCGCCTGTTCGACATTCTTGGCGGCTTCGACGGCTGCCTGTTCGGTCGTTTCTTCAGCCATTGGACGCTCCCTGCCCCGCTGACGGCGCCTGCGTAAAATTCGGATGGATTATCAATCCGCTGCGCGTCAACGCGATCCCTTTGATAATGTCGTCATTCTCATCGACCACGAATTCCTTCTTTTCCTTGTCGAAGAAGGCGGAGATGAGATTGAACAGGTTCTTGGCGTAAAGGCTCGATGCGTCTGTCGCGAGGCGACCGGGCACATTTTCAAACCCGACGATGATGACGCCGCCGACGTCGATAACTTCGCCCCGGCGTGAGAGGGCGACGTTCCCCCCCTGCTCGACTGCAAGGTCTACAATAATAGAACCCGGCGTCATCGAACGCACCATTTCCTCGGTGACAAGTCGCGGTGCGGGGCGGCCTGGAATAAGCGCTGTCGTCACGACAATGTTCTGTTTTGAGATGTGCTTGCCTACGAATTCGGCTTGACGGCGCTGGAAATCGGCAGACATCTCCTTGGCGTAGCCGCCGGCGGTTTCTGCGCCTTTCATCGCTTCTTCATCGACAGTCACAAACGAAGCGCCAAGGCTTTCAACCTGTTCTTTTGCAGCCCACCGTACGTCGGTCGCCGAAACAACGCCGCCGAGGCGCCTCGCGGTCGCAATCGCCTGAAGACCGGCGACGCCTGCGCCCATGATGAAGATCTTCGCAGGCGCAATGGTTCCAGCCGCCGTCATCATCATCGGGATCGCACGTCCATAATAGGCTGCAGCGTCCACAACCGCCTTGTATCCGGCGAGATTTGACTGCGACGACAGGACATCCATCGACTGCGCACGCGTAATGCGGGGCATCAGATCCATCGCAAAGAGATCGACGCCAGCATTTGCCGCCGCAGTCAAAACATCTGCGTTGGAATGCGGCGATACGATCGCCATAATCTTCTGCCCACGCTGGAAGCGACCCATATCTTCAGCCGCCGGCGCCCGCACGCCCAGTACGACATCGGCTCCGTAGATCGCTTCGTTGAGCGTGCCGGAGATCGTCGCACCGGCGTCATGAAACGCGTGGTCTGAGAAATTCGCGCTGTCGCCTGCGCCGCGTTCAACGAAGACCGATGCGCCGAGAGCCGTCAATTTCCTGACAGTCTCCGGCGACACCGCGACGCGAGATTCTCCGGCCTTAGTTTCCCTCAGGACGGCGATCTTCATGCTTCCTCCTGCTTCGCGAGGCGAAGCCTCGGATTAATTGGAAAGGCCGCTGCGAAATGGAGTACGCCGCAGCGGAACGAAGCGACGCCCGCGAAGGCTCGCTTAGTGCGTAAAGAAGGTTCGAACGACCCACCAGGCGAAGATGTAAACGCCGGCAAAAGAGATGACTGCGACGCCGAGCCCGTTGGCCATGACGAGCTGCGTGAAGAACATGGCGAGGCCCATACAGAGCGGCACCCCGACCTCGGTCGAGGCTTTCATGATGCCCTTGTAGATCTTGCGATGCTCTTCAGCGTCTGCCGTTCTTTGCTTCGCGTCATCCATCGTCGCCATAGCCATTCGTCTCCAAACTCAGAATAGGCGCTTTTTCTGGCCGAATTCATGGGCATGGGCAAGTGGAGAAGCGGCCTGGCGGGCTAGTTGCCCACCCTTACCGGCCAGCAGTTAAGGAGGGCCCGCAACGTTGAAACAAAGGCGACAGGCTCTTCCATCATCAGGTGGTGGTGGACGGTCGGCATAACGATGAAGGGCGACCGGCCCTTGGTCTGGGCGCGAAGATGCTCAAAACCGTCGCCGCTCGCAAAGGCCGACTGCTCCCCGTAGATAAAGGCGAGCGGGCAGCGCGCCGCCAGAAAGAGATCCCGGTCGTAATGGATCTCGAAATTCCGACCGTGCGCCGGATCGAATTTCCATGTCCATCCGGCTCCCCCCTCAACGCGCGGCGCCTTTTGAATGCCCTCTCTCGCAATGTAATCGACGAGGTAGAATTCCTCGGTCGGCTGGTTTGGCAGAAAGCGGAAGCGAGAGACCGGTTCCTCGATCGTTGCATAGACTTTGTTCGCCCGGACAGGATTGGACGAATTCTGTTTTTTGAGGATTGTGTAGCCTTCATCCGGGTCTGGTTTTCCGATCGGGCTGTCGATGACCACGGCGCCGAGCATGCGCTCTCCCTGGCGTTCGACCGCTGCAAGCGTCACCCAGCCGCCGAAAGAATGCCCGACGACGATTGGTCTGCCGCCCTCGCCTGCACCTGACGCGTCAATGACCGCGAAAAGGTCCTCGATCGACATGTTCACCGAATAGCTCGGCCGCCAATCGCTATCGCCCATACCGGCCATGTCATAGGCGACAACGCGATATTGGCCCGAGAAAAACGGCGCAAAGGGTCGCCACCAGTTTCTGTGAGCGCGTCCGCCGTGGATGAATACGAGGCCGCGCTTGCCGCGGTCACCCCATGCCGAATACCTGATCTTTGCGCCGCCAACCTCGACCGCGCCCTCTTCGGACGGCGCCGCGATCGCCTCGTTAAACCAAGCGGGCGCTTGCGGCTTTTGGCCGTTCAAGTGCTCGATTGGCCGGATGTGATCGTCTTTGTCGTTCGTCATGCTGGGCGCTTTTCAGATTGGCGCCTGCTCTTACCGTACTGGCGAGGCCGGCGAAACACCGTCCGGCGGCTAGGTCTCGCTGTAAACAAAACCTTAACCGACCAGCCGGATTGACCCGTATTGAAACGCTTTAACGCGATATTCAGGCGCCGCCTGTAGGGATCCTTCAAAGCCGAACCGCATAAAGCGAGGGAATTTTCAGGCATGACCGCAGCAAAGACCATCCTAATTGTCGATGACGATCCGACGCAGCGCCGCCTTATGCGAGCCGTTTGCGAGAAGGCCGGTTTTCCGGTCCTTCAAGCGGAGTCCGGCGAAGAAGCGATATCAAAGCTTCAGAGCGAGGAAGGCCAGTCTGTCAGCCTCATCATGCTCGATCTTAGGATGCCGGGCCAGGGCGGCATGGAGACGTTGAAGCGCGCCAAATCATACCGCGAGGAGCTTCCCGTCATCGTGCTGACCGCACAGGGCGGCATCGATACCGTCGTTGAGGCGATGCAAAACGGCGCCACCGACTTCTTCGTGAAGCCAGCCTCGCCCGAGCGTGTCGTCGTTTCGATCAATAACGCCCTGAACCTTACGACTCTAAAGGGCGAAGTCTCGCGGCTGAAGCGCAAGCGCGACGGGGCGATGGGGTTCAAAGACCTCGTCGGAAACTCGGACGCGCTCAAGAATGTGATGCGCATCGGCGAACGCGCCGCAGCGTCGAACATTCCGATTTTGATCTCAGGCGAATCCGGCGTCGGCAAGGAAATGATTGCGCGCGCCATCCAAGGATCGTCCGAGCGCGCTGGACGTCCCTTTATCACTGTCAATTGCGGCGCCATTCCAGAAAACCTCGTCGAGAGCATACTTTTTGGTCACGAAAAGGGCTCCTTTACCGGCGCGCATCAAAAGCACATCGGCAAGTTTCAGGAAGCCGACGGCGGCACGATCTTTCTCGATGAGGTCGGCGAACTCCCCGCCGACATGCAGGTGAAATTGCTGCGCGTGTTGCAGGAAGGTGAAGCCGATCCTGTTGGGTCGAAGCGTCCGGTCAAGGTTGACGTTCGCGTCATTTCCGCGACGAACCGCGATCTCGCCGAAGAAGTGAAATCCAACCGGTTCCGCGAGGATCTTTATTACCGACTAAACGTTTTCCCTGTGCACATTCCGCCCTTGCGCGACCGCAGGGAGGACATCCCCGCGCTCGTCGAACACTTCATTCAGCGTTATAACGCGGAAGAACGGCGCGATGTCCGGGGCGTACAGCACGAAGTCCTTGAAGTCCTGATGAAGCAGGCATGGCCAGGCAATGTTCGCCAGCTTGAAAATACGATTTTCCGCGCCGTCGTTCTTGCTGAGACGCCGTATCTTTCAGCCCGCGATTTTCCGCTTCTTGCAACGGAATTCGAAGCCGCCGGGGTCGATATGGGACCGCCGGTGCTTGAGGAAGCATTTGTCGAAGACGAAATCGACGCGCCGGCCGCAATCTCTGCGCGCGCACTTGCAGGAAACTCGTCCACGGCGATTGAAAACGTCGAAGTGTTCGACCGCGACGGTCATTTGAGGACGCTTGAATCGATTGAACGCGACCTGATCCAGCTGGCGATAGACACGTATGACGGCCGCATGTCGGAAGTCGCACGCCGCCTTGGCATGGGCCGCTCGACGCTTTACCGAAAACTCCGCGATCACGGACTTGAGGTTAAGCGCGCAAGCTAACGCGCCCCGAATCACGAGCCGCGCCAACGCCGCATCGCCTATTCAAGAGATAGGCGACGACGCTATTCTCCAAGGGCCGACAGATAGAGTTCGAGAAGCGCTTCTTCCTCTTCGCGCTTGGCCCTGTCCATCTTCCGAAGGCGGATCACCTTGCGCAGGGTTTTGGTGTCGTACCCCTCGCCCTTCGCTTCGGCGAAGACTTCCTTGATGTCGCCGGCGATCGTCGTCTTTTCTTCTTCGAGTCGCTCGACGCGTTCGAGGAACGAGCGAAGGCGTTCCGCCGCAACGGTAGTCGCGCCCGGCGCCGCCGCCGACATGTTTGCTGTTCCGTCCGCCATCACGCATCTCCAACCTTCGGGAAGCGGAAGCTAAACCTGCGTCGGCGCGTCCTTCCAATTCGAATTCGTCCACATGGGGAAAGATCGGGCTAAACGCTACGCGTAAGTCCGGCTTTCCACAGATTTTCCACATGCATAGTCGGCCCGGCTTGTGCGGGTTTTCCGTATTTTCCACACGTCCTGATTTCCCCAGGCAGGGGAAAGTTTCCGCGTGGAAAATTCCATTTATTCACTTGTCAAAGAGCCGTGAGTCCGGCTTTCGCCGCACTCAGGCTTTAAACGGAGCAGCCGGCAAATTCCGTCGCTCCTAAAAGACGTATTTTACATCAGGAATTCGCCTAAAAGGCGAAACCGGCCGGCCCTCTCATTCTACGACGGGCTCCTCATAGACGCCTGCAGCCATGACTGCATCGCGCAACGCCGCATGCCCATCGAGGTTAGGATGGAGTTTGTCTTTCAAATTTAATAGCGCCGGATCGGCGACGCCAAGACGGTTCCGTCCTTTCGCCAAGGGCGAATAGAAGTCGATGTAGGAATCCGGGAATGCCGCAATGATAGCGGCCGTCAAATCGATACGGCTTTGATAAATCGTGTGCGAACGATCGCACCCGCCTGAATTCGCCTTCAGGCACGCGGCTTTGTTCGCATACGGCTGCGCGGTCGCGATCCAGACCTTGTCGATGCCCGCGTCAACCGCGCGCCTTTCGATTTCCTTCAGGTTTTGGACCACCAGTCCGACATCCTCGCCCTCCTCGCTGCGAATTGCCGGGAAGTTCACAATCAGCGCATCCGCGCCAGAATGATGCTTCAGGATGTAGGCGAGCGAATGCTTATAAAATTCGCCGCCTTTGCGCGCGCTCAACGCTTTAGATGTCGAATGACCGCTCGCCGCGAAATTCAACACCGTCGCAGATGGATTTAGTTCTTTCAGCTTCTCGCCGTAGAGCGTCACCCAATTGAATTTCGAGGCATAAAGTTGCTCCTCCGATTTCAAACCGTCGAAGAGCTTGTAGATATTTTTGCCGGCCGCCGATGACGACCCGAGAACAAGGATCACCGGCGGATCCGGTTTTGCGACATCAACCGTCCCAGAAGAGGCAGCGAAGGAAGGCGCAATCGCCGCGAGCGCCAACAGGCTCGCCGCACAACATATTATTGAGATCGATCGCCGCACGATGTCCGATGAAAAGGGAAACAATTCAGATCTCTTGCCCGTTGAGATCGTCTCTCAATTTGCGTGCGCGTTCGCGAGCATGAAATTCGTGCGGATTCCATTCCAACGCTTTTTGCAGCATTTCGTAAGCGCCGCGCTTATCGCCATTGGCGAGCATGATTTCAGCCAGAGCGATGCGCGCTTCGAAATGGCGCGGTTCTAGTTCAATGGCCCGTGAAAAGTCGGCAATCGAACCCGCCTGATCGTCCGCCAAAAGCCGAATGACGCCGCGCACTGCGTAAGCTTCCGCAAAACTCGGAGAAAGGCCGATCGCGTGATCAATGAGCGCTCCGGCAAGATCGCTCTCACCCGCGTCCATGGCTGACCGAGCCCGTTCAAAAAGAACGTCCACCGTGTCGCTTTGCGAGTCCGCCCAAATCGCCTCGATGCGTTCGACCGTTGCGTCAGCGTCGCGCGCGTCTCCCGTTCTCAGCTCCTCAAATAAGGGATCAAGGCGCGAATCGGTCTGATCGGCCGCAGCCGCAGCTGGGACGCATATCGCCAAAACGACAGACAAAAAGCCAACCCGCATCGACGTCATCCTATGCCGGGTGCGAGATATGGACCAACAATTTCTTGGAACAGGCGGGGCCCGCCGCCCAGTCGTGGCAGGACAGCCCTAGCCCTGGCGGGCCTTGAACCGCTTCTGGGTCTTGTTAATCACGTAAACCCGGCCTTTGCGTCGCACGACGCGGCAGTCTTTGTGGCGCGATTTCAGCGACTTGAGGGAGCTTCTGACTTTCATGACACAGCCTGGAACGGTTGAATTGGCTCGGAATTGGGAGCGCGGGGGATAGCCTTGGCCTCCCACTCTGTCAACTGTTGGGGTTTTCCAGATATCCGGTCCCCGAAACATTGACGGGAATTAAATCGAAACCGGCCGGAATTCGCGGTATGGTTGCAGGGATAGGTGACGAGTAACGGTATGAGTTCAATGGCCTTGAAGGTGGCCGTCGCCCTTGCGGCGGCTTTTTTGTTGGGTTGTTCAGCCGGCGGATCGGGCGGTCCTTCGCCTGGGCAGCAACCCCCATCCAACGTCCCTGGCAGCCTGACCGGATCTGCGCCGTCGGGCACGACCATCACCCTTTCGTGGACTGGATCGAGCCTGTTCAGCCGCTTCCATGTGTACCGCAACGATGTCGAGATCGGAACGACGACATCGACCGCCTACACTGACACCGGCCTTACGCCTTCGACGCCCTACCGGTATTTCGTGCGCGGAGATTTGGCGACCGGCCTATCGGCTCCAAGCGCCACGGTGACGGTGACGACGACGAACATGCTCTCGCTGGACCTGGCAAGTCTCGTCGATCCGTCGTCGCGCAGCTTCATGATGGTGCGAGACGTCGAATTCGACGCGGCCGGGAACATTTACATCGCTGGCGGCGCGTTCTCCGCCAACTTTCCAACGACCGCCGGCGCCTATGACAGGACATTTGCGTCAGGCGGGTCCAGCACCGGAAGCGTTGGCCCATCCGATGTTTTTGTCATGAAGTTTACGCGCGCTGGCCAGCTTCTTTGGTCGACGCTGATCGGCGGGCCGAACCACGATCGCGCATACGGATTAGAAGTTGCAGCAGACGGCGGAATTATTGTCGCTGGCCGCGCCGGGGAAGGCTTTCCAACGACTGCCGGCGTTATTCAGCCGGCGTTCGCCGGCGACACAGTCGGCGGCGGCGCTTACGGCAAGCAGGACGGGTTCATCGCCAAATTGTCAGCTGACGGATCGACGCTTTTGTGGTCGACCTATTTCGGCGATTCAGGTCCCGGATTTCTGCGCGATGTCGGTGTCGATACAGGCAACAAAGTCTATGTCGCTGGCGCGTTTTTCGCCGGTCTGGCGCACATTACGCCGACCGCACTTCAGGCGGCGCCAAAAGGTTCGCACGATCTAGTTTATGCGCGCGTAAATGCGACGGGAACCGCCGTTGAATATGGAACCTATATTGGGGGGAACGAACCGGCGAACGAAACGCCGGGAACGCCCTCGATTACGGTCACGGCGAACCGGAATGTCTATCTCGCGATCGAGGAAGGCGGAAGCGGCGCGCCGACGACGCCGGCCTCCTATCGACAGTCCAATGCGGGCGGCGTTGATTTTCTGGTCGCGCGCTTCACGCCGACTGATCAACTTTCGTTTGCGACCTATCTTGGCGGATCGGCAGACGAGGATCTCGAAACGCACAACATCGCTGTAGACGCCGCCGGACGCATCGCCATCGCGGCAATATCCTCTTCCTCAAATTACCCTGTGACGACAGGCGCCTACCAATCGCAGTATGGCGGCGGCTCCAATGATGGCGTCGTTTCTATTCTCTCAGCAGACGGAACGAGCCTCGTCGCATCGACCTATCTGGGCGGAAGCGGTATCGAGGACATCCAGGGCGTGGAATTCGCGGCGGACGGGCTGCTTTATCTCTCCGGCGGATCAAAATCGCCCAGCCTCAGGACGACGTCGAACGCGTTTCGAACAAATTTTTCCGGCGTCACCGACGCGATTCTCGCCGTACTTACGAATGACCTCAAAGGCGCTCCCTATCTTTCCTATATTGGCGGGACGGACGCCGATATCTCCCGCGCAATGGACGTTGCATCTGATGGCGCGGTCGTTTTGGGCGGCGTCACCGCATCGCCCAATTTTCCTGTGACTGGCGGCGGATCAACGGCTCCAAGCGGCGGCGACACTGGATGGTGGGCGATCTTGACGCCATAGTAGAGGTCATGACGTCGGCTTATCGCCTCAATGTATGTCGTCAGCGGCGTCCAGGAGCCGTTGGGCGGAAGCGCGTCGCCTGATTTTCTGAAACTTCGCCATTCGGTCCTTGCGGTGCGGAGGGCATCTGGGGCAGCCTTCCGTTTGCGCCGCGAGGGGCGGCCGCTACTGAGGGGTTTCTATGCGGATCATCGCACTTGCGGCTGCCGCCGCGACTTTTGCTTCAGCTTCGTTGGCGCCTGCGGGTGCGCAGACCTATGGCAACGCGGCTGTTACGGCGAGCGCTCGCAACATATACGCCGCGTGCGCGCAGATGAGCCAGCGCTCAGGCATGGGCGACGTACGCGCAGCCTGCGCCTGTATCACCGGCTATATGGGCGGCACACTGAGCGATCGCGATTATGAAGTCGCCGCGATTCTCCTCCGCGTCGGCCAGATGACGGAGAATGGCGCTTCGCAGGATGCAATCGACTCCGAGATTATCGCGTTCTTCCAGCGCGGGTTCACTGAAACAGATGTTAACCGGGTCGCCGCTGCGGTCGATCAGATGAGCGCGCGCGGCGATGCTATCTGCGGCCAGTTCGAGCAGCGTGGGTCGGTTTAATTCCCTGTTTTCTACTGACGGCGGCCGAACAGCGCGGCGATCCGAGGATTTATCGCGCGACGTTAATCGCGTCGTCCTGACGTTCGCCAGCAAGGACGTCAACTAACGCCGCCTCTTCGGCAGCAGCTTCTCGCCGCAACCAGTCGGTGAAGCGAATGAGTTTCCGGGTGCGCGCCCGGTTTTTTGGGCGCACGATCCAATAGGCGAAATCGGCTGGCTGGCGGCTTGTCGTTAGTGCGACAAGACGGCCAGCGATGAGCTCGCGCGCGGCGAGTGCGCTTCGTGCGAGCGCCACGCCCTGCCCCGCCGCCGCTGCATCGATCGCGAGGCTCATTTCGCTGAAAGTGAGTCCGCGATCTGTCGTGTCGCTCGCGTCAATGCCTTCCGCATCAAACCACCGCCGCCATCCCTTCGCGTCACGATAATGGATCAGCGGCAGCGCAAGAATATCGGCTGCGTTCAGATTCTTTCGGCTGAAAGCGGGACTGCACACCGGCAGCCATGCTTCCGTGCACAAACGAATGGCGTCGAGCCCTGGCCATTCTCCGGCGCCGTGGCGTATTGCTAGGTCGATGTCCTGATCTGTGAAATCGACATGCTGCGCCGATGCGCTGATTCTTAGATCAAGATCTGGATGGCGGGCGGCAAAATCGCCAATACGAGGGGCCAGCCATTTGGCTGCAAAGCTCGGTGAAACGCTGACTGTCAGGATTCGGGATCTGCGCGCAGGGTCGGTCACAGCGAGGTCGCCCGCTTTGAGGTGCGAAAGCGCTTCGCGGACGTAGGGCTGATATCGCTTTCCTGCTTCGGTCAGTTCGAGGCGCCGCCCGATACGCCGGAAAAGGGTGGCCGAAAGCCGCGTCTCGACCTCGCGGATCGCATGACTGACGGCGCTTTGCGTCACACCCAACTCTTCCGCTGCTGCCGTGAAGCTCAGCCGCCGCGCCGCCGCGTCAAAGGCCCGAAGCGCGCTGATCGACGACGGCGCCCATCCAGCGTCGCTACCATTACCCATGAATATGCCTCATGTTATGAGCAATATTTTCGCTTATCTGTAGCGGTTTTTCTATGCATTGATGAGGGATAATAAGGAAAAAAGGCCAATGAACCGCAAGCGCTTTCCGGAGGAACTCGCCATCGTTCTTGAGGAGAACTCTGGCGGTTCCACGCCGTCATGCTGGATTACGCGCGAGCGGCCGAAGATTGACCGCATCGCTTGTCCGTGGCTGATACGCCGCTTCATCGATCCCGATGCTTCATTCATCTTCGTTCCGGCCGGCGAAGTATTTGAAACTGCAAAGCGGGAGCGCGCGATCGCATTTGATATTCCGGGCGCTCCGTTTTCTCATGCCGGCGAGAATTGCAGTTTCGACGACTTCATCAAGCGGTTCAGAATCGATGATCCCGGCGTTCTGGCGCTGGCGCCGATTATTCGAGGCGCTGACACTGATCGCCATGATCTGGCGCCGGAGGCGGCCGGGCTTCACGCCTTGTCGCTCGGCCTCAGCATTACGCACGACGATGATTATGCACTGCTTGAGCAGGGCTTCGTCGTCTATGACGCGCTTTATGCCTGGGCGATAAGGGCGCGTGACGAAAAGCACAGCTGGAAGCCCCAATGATGGGCGGCGAACCTGCTATCATTCTCACGCGCTCCAACATTCGTCAGCTTGCGACGGTTGGCGATTATTTCGACGCGGTCGCAACATCCTTTCGTGAGTATGCATCGGGAGGAATTCACTCTCCGATGCCGATGGAAATCGCCGGCGTGAACGGCGCCTTCCACGCCAAGGGCGCTTCAATGGCGTATTCCGGCAGGCAGCTTGCAGCGCTTAAGCTCAACGGCAATTTCCCTCTCAATCCTCAGCAATTTGGATTGCCGACTGTGCAGGGCGCGATTTTGCTATGCGAAGCGGAAACGGGCGCGCTTCTTGCGATTCTCGATTCTGGCGAAGTAACGCGGCGTAGGACTGCTGCGGCGAGCGCAGTCGCCATGGACGCGCTTGCAGCCGAAAACGCCGAAACTTTGTTGATATACGGTTGCGGCGTGCAGGGGCGCGCGCACCTTGAAGCGTTCACGCCATTGCGGCAATTCCGGAGCATTCTGGTATTCGATACGGACGACGCGAAGGTTCGCAGTCTGGTTGAAGACTATTCCGGCTTGGTCAACTGTGAAATCGGTATCGTTAAGGAGATCGGCGAGGCTTCGCGGCAATCGGATGTCATCGTAACTGCGACCGCATCGAATTCGGCAATTCTGGACGAGACCAAAATTCGAGCCGGCGCGTTTGTCGCGGCGGTCGGGGCCGACAGCAAGACAAAGAACGAAATCGCGCCAGAACTAATGCGGCGCGCGGCGGTCGTCGCCGATGTGGCATACCAATGCGCAGACTTCGGCGATCTTCGTGCGGCGATCGCAACAGGGACAATGACGCGCGACGCAATCCGCGCCGAACTCGGCGAAATCCTGACCGGCGCAAAACCGGGCCGCCTGAGCGATGACGAAATCATCATCTTCGATTCAACGGGAGCTGCGTTTCAGGACCTCGCCGCCGCCGCGATGATTGTCGAACGCGCCCGGTCGGCTGGAATCGGCGCGCATGTTAGTCTCGCCGCCTGATGACCGATTCGCAAAAGCCTACCTTGAATGAGCTGACGCTCACATCCGCGAAAATTGGGTGGCTCTCGTTCGGCGGGCCGGCCGCGCAGATCGCGCTGATGCACCGCATCTTCGTTGACGAGAAGAAGTGGATCGACGAGGCGCGATATCTGCATGCGCTTAACTATTGCATGCTTTTACCAGGTCCCGAGGCGCAGCAGCTTGCCACTTATGTCGGATGGCTCCTGCATGGCGTCAAAGGCGGGATCGTCGCAGGGCTCTTGTTTGTCCTGCCGGGAGCGTTGGTGGTTTTCTCCCTGTCGTGGCTATACGCGGCGCACGGCTCGGCGCCGCTAGTCGAGGCGGCATTCTTCGGCGTCCGGGCGGCGGTGCTTGCGTTCGTCGTCGAAGCGTTGATCCGCATTTCGCGGCGCGCGTTGAAAGGACAGACCGATCTATTTACGGCTATCGCGGCATTCTTAGCGCTGACATTATTCTCGGTTCCCTTTCCCGTCATCATCCTCACAGCCGCGTTACTTGGCGCATGGCGGGCGCGCGACGAGAAAAAGCCTGCGCCGCCTTCGAGCGCACCTGCTGAAACAATAAGAAATTTGATCTCATCCGTTGCGGCCTGGGGCTGCATCTGGGCGGCGCCGCTGATATTGTCTCTTGCAGCGTTAGGACCCGACCATGTCGTCACGCGCATCGGCATCTTCTTTTCAAAGCTCGCACTCGTCACCTTCGGCGGCGCCTACGCATTGCTGTCCTACCTTCGACAACAGGCGGTCGAGAATGAAGGATGGCTTAGCGCCGCGCAAATGATCGACGGGCTGGGCCTTGCCGAGACGACGCCCGGACCGCTCGTTCTCGTCAATCAATTCGTTGGTTTCATGGGCGGGTATCAGGCCGAAGGCGGCGGATTTCTGATCGCGACGCTCGCCGCCGCCATGGCGAGCTGGTGCACCTTTGCGCCGTCGTTCCTGTGGATCTTTGCTGGCGCTCCCTATGCAGAACGCTTACGGACGAGCGCCCACGCTTCGGGCGCACTGCGCGCAATCACGGCGGCTGTTCTTGGCGTTATAGGCAATCTTGCGTTCTGGTTTGCCGTCCACGTACTGTTCAGAGAGACATCAACAGTCGCAACGCCATGGGGAACGGCGGTGACAATCGCGTCCCCCAGCTCATTCGATTTTGCGTCTGCGATTATCGCAATTGCCGCCGCCCTCGCCTTGATCCGCTTTCATGCGAACGCAATCACGGTTGTTCTTGGCGCGCTCGCAGCAGGAATGGCGATTTCAATTCTATAGTTCAGCGTTATGCCGCTACGGCGACGCCTTTGTCGGCGAGGAACTGCTTCAACTCACCGCTCTGGAACATCTCGCGTACGATGTCGCAACCGCCGACGAATTCGCCCTTGACATAAAGCTGAGGGATCGTCGGCCAGTCGGAAAAATCCTTGATGCCCTGACGGATCGAAGGATCGGCGAGCACGTTCTCCGTGCCGTAGTCGACGCCAAGGTAATCAAGGATCTGGATGACCGCCGCCGAGAACCCGCATTGCGGAAATTGCGGCGTCCCCTTCATGAAGAGCATGACGGGATTGGCGTCGATCTTCGACTTGATGGCGGCGATGGCGGGATTGTCGCTCATAATGGTCATCCGAAGGATTACGACGCCTAGCTAGGAGCGCGCCGGTTCATGGTCAAGGGCAAGGGACTTCAAAGCGGCGCAGGCGGGCCCCTGGAGCGGCCTTGCGCGCAAGGAAGAGGCAAGGTGCCCGGCCTTTGTGGTTGTTGTCATCACAATGTCGATATCGGGATTGGCGAGGACGAAGCCGAGCGCCGCGCCGGCCGGATCGCCCTGCCCGAGCGCCTGTTTTGCCGCCTCAATCTGGCGAACGTCATACCGGCCGCGGAACTGAGTCCTTGCGAGGCGCCAAAGGTCGGCCATCGATGATGGACGATGGAATTTCGGGTCGAATAGGCCTTGCGCAAGCGGCGCGACAGCGACAGTCAAAATGCCTTTGCTCTTTGCCTCGGCGAAGATCGCTTCATGCTTTCTGTACAAGACATTATAAGCGCCCATGATCGCATCGAAGCCGTTGCGTGCCGCATGGGCGAGCGGGTCGCCATCGCCGCAGACGCCATAGGCGGCCACCTTGCCCTCAGCCTTTAACGCATCGAGCACTGGTTTCATTTCATCGATCTGCCGCGCTGTCGGGCCATGGAGATAAAGGAGATCAAGTCGGTCTCGTCCGAGGCGGCGCAAACTCTGTTCGAGATCGTCACGGATTGCACGCTCGGAAAAGTCTTTGACCAGCCGCCTGCCTTTGCGCCGCGTTCCTGTCTTGGAGCTGACAAACGGCGCGGGGCCGCCCGCCATTTGCAGCGCAGCGCCGAGGCGCTTTTCGGCGTCGAAATAAAATGGAGCCGTATCGAAGTGGGCGATGCCGCCCGCAAGCGCCTGCTCGATAAGCGCGCGTGTTTTGCTTTCGCCGAACCAGAATTGTCCGAGCGGTCCGGAAGCACCGAAGCCGAGCTTTACTGGCGGAACGTTAATCATTGCCTGTCGCTTCGCACACTAGCCTGAAACGGAACTGCTGCAATTGGCGACCAGCGGCCGTCATCGTAACGCCACAGCTGGATGCCTTCGATCGTTGCTTCAAATTCTGGAAGCGTCGCCGCCAGATGATCGTAAAGCGCCTGTGCGACATGCGGCGCCGCCTTGTTTTGCACGGTGACATGGGGGCGGAATTTCTCCCGGTCCTGCCGTATCAGCCACGCGTCAAAACGCTCAGCTAGGCCTTGTCTGACAGAATTGAGTTTTTCGCTTTCGATCCGCAAAGCCGTTCCGCGTCCGAGTTTCATCGGTCCAATCACTTTAACTACAAATGGCGCTGTTGCCTTTGCAACGCGCGCGACCTCAGCGATGATCTTTTCTTCATGGTCGCCGGGCAGGTTATGAAACAGCGTCAGATGCGCGGCGACAAAATTTATCTCCGGCGGGTAATGCCGCCGCCGGAGTTCTTGAAACAAGGCGTCCGACGCCTCGTCGAACTGAGCCGTCAAAATGACTGGTGCGCGCAAGGATCAATCGACGCAGATTCCGCCGGTAAGTTTGCCGTCTTCGACTTCGCTATAACAGCCGAACGGACTGTCGTTCGCCTGACAGGTTCCAGTGACGTCGGCGCCGTCCGCAGGCGCGTCGCCGTCGAAACGGCATTGCCCTTCGCAATCTGCCTTGCCGCGGCACGATTTTCCTGCGTCCGCATAAGGCTTCACGCAGCGATACATGCCGAGCATTCCTTCCTGACGCACTTCGCCGCCAGCGGCGCCGCATGCTGCTTGGTCGATCGCCGCGAGCGATTCGGCGCGCATGTCTTCGATGGTTTTCTCACCCTTAGATGAGTCGCCGGATGCGCCGCTGTCTGGTTCCGACCCATCGTTCGCATCTGCAACATTTTCTGTCGCATCAGGCGTTGCAGTCTCGCCAGCAGGCACTTTTCCCGAGCAGCCGACCATAAAACAAATTGCAAGCGTTGCGAGCAACAGGCGCATTTAAATCTCCCGATTGGTGAATTCTGGGGGCAGCATACGCGGGTTGCGCTTTCGCCGCAATTTTGACACGCTCCGTTGGCGGGGCGGAGTTTTGTTGAATGCGTGGATTTTTTAACCTGGCCGGGTTGGTCGTGCTCGCGATCATCGGCTGGATGCTTTGGAACATTGTGCCGGCGTCGGGGGTGTTCGCCGGTCTCAAACCGAAACTTATCGACAAATGCCGGTCGGTCGCCGTCTTTCCGGGTACGGAGGATGTGACCATCGATCCCGAGCTTGGCGTCGCCTTCGTTTCGGCGGACGACCGCCGTGCGACATTTGCAGGTGCTCCCGTTCAAGGCGGCGTTTACGCGCTGCGCCTCGACGGGTCTGACCGCGTGATGAAAGTATCGCCAGACAGTTTCGGGGAGTTCCATCCGCACGGCCTCAGCCTCTGGCGCGGAGAAGACGGCCGCAAGCGTCTCTTTGTCATCAACCATACGCTCAGCGACGGCGACAAGGTCGAGATTTTCGATATCGGCCTCGGCGGCGCGCTGATGCATGTCGACTCCGTCTCGTTTCCGGAGATGACATCGCCCAATGACGTCCTGGGAGTCGGGCCGCGGAGTTTTTACGTGACCAACGACAAAGGCATCAATGACGGCTTCATGTCGCAGGTCGAAGCCTATCTTGCTTTGCCGCTTTCCAGCCTTGCCTATTTCGACGGACAAAACGGTAAGATCGCAGCGCGCGGCCTCACCTATGCGAACGGCGTCAACATGTCTGCGGACGGCAAGACGCTTTACGCTACAGAATTCCTGGCGCGAAAGGTGACGGTGTACGATCGCAACGCAGAAACCGGCGCGCTCAAGAGAACGAAGTCGATCAAGGTGAACACCGGACCCGACAATATCGAAGTCGCCTCCGACGGCGCGCTCTGGATCGGAGGACATTCCAAGGTCTTCGATTTTCTTAAACATGTCGAAGACCCCTCGGCCGTCGCGCCGTCGCACGTGATCCGCGTCAACCCGGACAGCGGCGCGGTCGAGGATATGCTGATCGACACCAACGGCGCGATTAACGCGTCGTCCGTCGGGGCGGTTTTTGATGATGCGTTGATCGTCGGGTCGGTATTTGACGATCATGTGATGGTCTGCCCGGTCCAATGACACCTGCCTCCGCTTGACTTCGCGCGCGCGCCTCTTAAGAGCCGCGCGATGAGCCAAGCCGACGATCACCATTACAAAGCCATCGCCTTCGGCGTCGCCGGGATTGCGGTTCTGTGCGCCATGGACGGCGTCATCAAGCACCTTGTCGCAACCAATGATGCGCTGGTCGTGACGCTCGGGCGCTATATTTTCGGCGCAGGGTTCGCAATCATCATCTGGCTGCGATCGGGACGGCCGGCGGTAACGCGCGAAATGTGGAAGGCGCATTCGGCGCGCGGCGTCGTCATCGCGATTTCCGCATCGCTCTTTTTCTGGTGCCTCTCGGTCCTGCCGCTCGCTGAAGTGATTGTCATCACGTTCATCGCCCCGCTGATCGTTCCGTTTGTCGCGAAAGCCGTTCTTGGCGAAAAGATACGCCCGCGCTCGATGATCGCAGGACTTGCGGGATTTGCGGGCGTCCTCGTCGCCGCATCGGGCGGAGGCGATTTTTCGGCGGACAATCAGCGCATGCTCGGCGTCGCCGGCGCCCTCCTTGCCGCAGTGACCTATGCGCTTTCAATCACGCTTTTGCGCGGCCGCGCCGGCAAGGACGGTCCTGTCGTCATCGGCGTTCTGTCCAGCGTCATACCGGGGATCCTCATTGCGCTGCCTGCCGCGCTTACCGGCGAAATGCCGCCGCCGGGCGATCTTCCCGATTTCCTTGCGCTTGGCGCGCTGGCTGCTGTTGGGATGTATCTCCTCGCAAGAGCCTATGCGAACGCCGAAGCACAGGTGCTCGCGCCGCTCGAATTCACAGCGCTCATCTGGGCGACGATCCTAGGCATCGTATTCTTCAACGAATTGCCGCGGCTGCAAGTATGGATCGGCGCTGTCATCATCGTCGCGGCATGCCTGTGGGGCGCACAAAAAGAGAAAGCGTCGTTGATGACGCCTTTTGCGCCAGGCGCACCGCCGGACCTGAGGCAATAGGCCCGCGCCGCGCCGCCGTTATTCCCACGATTCATGCGAATTATGGGCGCAAAAGGCGCCGTTTGCGCCGCCCAAAACATGCGCCAAATTGACGATGATCGCCGCTACACTCACCTCAGTACGCTATCGACGATGTGGGCGGCGAAAGGGGCGAAACGAGGCTCCTTATTCGACGCTTTCCGTTTCGAGCGCCAGCGCGTGAAGTTCGCCGCCCATTTTGCCTTTCAGCGCGCGATAGACGAGTTGGTGCTGTTGCACGCGGTTCTTGCCGTTGAAGGCTGACGAGATGATGCGGGCGCGATAGTGATCGCCGTCGCCCGCGAGGTCTTCGATCTCGACCGTTGCGTCGGGCATCGCTTCCAGGATCATTTTCTTGATGTCGTCAGATTTCATCGGCATCGGCGAAGTCTCCGGGGCTTTTAGCGCATTCATGTAATCGGGCAGCGCGCGATCGTGCATATCTGCAAGATCGAGAAGAGCAATTGAATCGCCGTCATCGAGGCGGATGAAGTTGCCGCCGAAGCGGCCGATCTTCGACGCCTGAACGCCGGCCATCGCAGCCTTCAATAACAGCGTATCTGCGGCGCCGGGCGCGCAAGCGATCAGGTAACGTCCCTGATCTTCGCCGAACCAATAGGCGGCGCGTCGCGCCTTGACGGGCGTTTTAAGATCGAGCCCCTCGCCCGCTGCGAGCGCCATTTCGGCTGCGGCGACGAGAATGCCGCCGTCCGAAACGTCATGACATGCGGTGACGAGACCTTCCGCGATCAGCTTGCGGATCGCCTCGCCATTGCGGCGCTCGGCTTCAAGATCGACATGCGGCGGCGCGCCGGTTGCAACGCCGAAGAGATCGCGCATGTAGATCGACTGTCCCAAATGGCCGCGCGTGATGCCGACGGCGATTAGTTCATCGCCCGCAAGCGCACCGCCGACGCGAACGGCCTTCGTCGCATCCTCAATGACGCCGACGCCGCCAATAGCGGGCGTCGGCGGAATGGCGACTCCGTTGGTCTCGTTATAAAGCGAGACGTTGCCGGAGATGACGGGATAGTGCAGCGCCTCACAGGCTTCAGCCATGCCTTCGATGGCGCCGACAAATTGCGCCATGATCTCCGGACGTTCGGGGTTCCCGAAATTGAGGCAATTGGTGATCGCGAGCGGCGCTGCGCCGACGGCGCAAATGTTCCGGTACGTTTCCGCGACCGCCTGTTTGCCGCCCTCATGCGGATCGGCTTTGACGTAACGCGGCGTGACGTCCGTTGTGATTGCCATCGCGCGGTTCGTGCCGTGGATGCGGACGAGCGCAGCGTCGCCGCCCGGCGCTAT
Organism: Parvularculaceae bacterium; assembly: GCA_041740755.1. GTDB lineage: Bacteria > Pseudomonadota > Alphaproteobacteria > Caulobacterales > Parvularculaceae > Amphiplicatus. The sequence continues at coordinate 45,441 of JBGSLM010000141.1, forward strand.
GATCGTATCGCCCATGACCGTGTGATCATATTGCTCCCAGATCCAGCGGCGCGAGCAAAGATCGGGCGATTGCATCATCTGTGCGAGCGCGGTCAGCGTCGATTGCGCGCCTGGCCGGTCAGCCATATCGACCGCCTCTTCATGCGTCTCAAAAGACGCCTGCTCGACAATGCTGGTTTCCTTAAGATTTTTGGCTGCTTCTTCAAGCGGCGCAAAAGAAGCGGTCTCATCCGCTTTCAGGCGCACATAGAGCTTGGCCGTGCCCTTGGCGATCGTGACGCCGATCGCATCGACACCGGCGATCGAAGATACGCGATCGTCGATCAGGGCGTCGACGATCGCTTTCAGCTCTTCATCGCTCTTGCCGGCTTTGAGCGTCACGAGCGCTTCGCGGATCGAAACGGTCCGGTCTTCGAGCGGCGCGGGCTTGGCAAGTATTGCAACCGGGCGGTCGTAATTCGGCGCAGCATCAGCGAGCGGCGCAACCGGAATGTCTGCTTCAACGACGCCCTTGTGTCTGATCACGAGGCGGCCGGAATTTGTGGTGACGCCGATGACGGCGAAATCGATGCCCCATTTGTCGAAGACAGCCTTGGCCGCCGCCTCGCGTCCGGGCTTTAGAACCATGAGCATGCGCTCCTGCGATTCGGAGAGCATCATCTCATAGGCGGTCATGCCGTCCTCGCGCTGCGGCACCTTGTCGAGGTCAAGGTCAAACCCGCCGCCGCCCTTCGCCGCCATTTCGCAGGAGGAAGACGTAAGGCCGGCCGCGCCCATGTCCTGAATGGCGATGATTGCGTCCGACGCCATCAGTTCAAGGCAGGCTTCCAGCAGGAGCTTTTCCGTGAACGGATCGCCGACCTGAACGGTCGGGCGTTTTTCGTCCGACGCTTCGTCGAACTCCGCAGACGCCATCGTCGCGCCGTGAATGCCGTCGCGGCCCGTCTTTGAGCCGACATAGACGACAGGGTTTCCGGACCCGCGCGCCGCAGAATAGAAAATGCGATGTTTCTCCGCGATGCCGACGGTCATCGCGTTGACGAGAATATTGTTGTTATAGCCTTCGTCGAAATTCGTTTCGCCGCCGACGGTTGGAACGCCCATGCAATTCCCGTAGCCGCCGATACCTGCAACGACGCCGCCGACGAGATGGCGCGTCTTTGCATTTTCCCACGAGCCGAAGCGCAGCGCGTTCATATTGGCGATCGGTCTCGCACCCATGGTGAAGACGTCGCGCATGATGCCACCGACGCCGGTCGCCGCGCCCTGATAAGGCTCGATGAACGATGGATGATTATGGCTCTCCATCTTGAAGACGGCGGCGAGCTTTGTTCCGTCCGGACCTGCGCCGATGTCGATGACGCCCGCGTTCTCGCCCGGACCGCAAATCACCCAGGGCGCCGAAGTCGGCAGCTTCTTCAGATGCCGGCGCGAGGATTTGTACGAACAATGCTCCGACCACATGACCGAGAATATGCCAAGTTCGAGGAGGTTCGGCTCGCGGCCAAGCTGCTCCTTGATGCGGCTATATTCGTCTGGTTTGAGGCCGTGGTCGGCGACGATCTGGGGCGTAATGGCGGTCATTTTCGGGAATCCCTGTCGGACGGCGCGGGTGTTACACGAGGGGCCGGAGGGATCAATAGCGCCCGAGGGCCCAGGGCGGCTCTGAATAGGACCGGCGCGAGGGTCGCGCCTTCCGCAAGGCCGTTGAAGCTCAATCCGTAGACCCTTGCCGCCAGATAGGCGTCAACCCAGTGAAACGAAACAGAGCGTGCGGCGACGAAGGCGACGAGCGCTACCATTCCGGTGAGGACGAGGCGTTCGTCCCATGCCTTTCTGCGCAGGAACGCAAACACGAAAAATTGCACCGAATAAGCGACCGAAAGGGCGACGATGATGAACTGCATGGGACGGCGCCCCGCATACCACCCCTCGGCCTGTGCCGCGCAACGGGCTGCGATTGTCGCCAGCGCCTGCAGATTGAAGAAGCGATTGATGAAAAGTATCGCGATAAACGCCGTGATGACCGCCCAGAATATAACGGTCGCCTTGTCAGGATGGAGCTTTTCGGCTTCCTTCGCGAGACGCCGCCCGGTCGCGACGCCTGCCGCGAGGTAGAGGGCGAGCAGCATCGATCCGGAAATCTGGAACTGAAAAAGCTTCGGCGCCCACTGTGTCGCCCAGCCGTAACTGACGCATTCGACAATCATGCGGGCGCAACGGCCTTCAATTCAGATCGCAGAACCAGCACTCTTCCGCCGATCCGATCGGGCTGCCGGGCGGGGTTTTGGTGACCTTTGCGACCGGCGCTATCGCCGGCGCAGGACGCGACAGATGAGCTGATATCATATCGCTGAGCGCATCGCGGTGGACCCGGTCAGCGCCGAAACCATCGACTGGCGATGCGCCAAGTTTTGCGCCGAGACTCTTCAGGTAAGCATTTGCTCTGACCCTTACTTCCGGCGACGCCGTCGCGCCCGGACCGAAATTGAGGAAATTACTTGAAGCCTGCGCTTCGCCGGCAGCGCCGCCACCGGATGCGATCTCAATCAGCATGGAAACAAATCGTGTTTGCAGGCGCCTTGCTATTTCCGCCTGACGTCCTGCCGCTGACGCCCAGAAGAGCCGGTCCTCGACGGCGGCAAGCGTCTCCGCATAGGTTGGCGCGTCGCCGCCTCGCCGTTCCAATTCAATCAGTCTCGCAGAACGCGCCGGGTGAAAGATTGCGCCGAGCGTTTTCGATCCGGCGGCGTCCGCCGCCGCTAGAAGATCGAACATCGGCGCCGTGGCCCCAGCAAATAATTCCGCGCCGCCCGAGCCGCCGAGAAAGGATTCAATCTCCGGCGTCAAAATATCGAGCGTCGCATCGGATAGGTCGAGCGTCGCCGGATCGAGCGTTGCGACAAGCGCCGATAGCGCCGCACGTTGGCGTTCGCCCGCAACAGGTTTTGCTGCGTAATCGCCGTCGCCTTTCAACGCGTAGCGGAAATCATAGCCGCCGATGAGCTTGGCGGCGGCGTCGATCTGATAGCGATGATAAAGATAGATCGGGACGATAACGGCGGAAAGATCGGATGTCGGCCGACCGGCCTTGATCGACCTGTCGCCGAAGCGCGACAGCGCAATCTGACGTACACGCATGGTCTCGCCAAGCGCGTCTACAGCGTCGGCGCCGTTGTCCCATACCGCCGCATACGGGTGTGCGCTTTCAACACCCCTTGCCTGCGCATCATCGACAAAACGCAGGCCCCTCGCATAGGCGTTCCGAATGATAGCGTCGAGCGCCGCTTTCTCGTCAGCGCCGTTTCTGAACTCGGAATAGAGCCATGTCGCCGCGACCTTGTCCCAATCACCTGCGCCGACAGAATACGCGCCGCTGAAATCCAGTCCGCCCGCCGCAGTCGGTCGGACATACGGCGCCGGATAATCCATCACCGATGCGCGATTGTTGGAACTTGCCGCGAAATTATGCGCGAAGCCGAGCGTATGCCCGATTTCATGCGCCGACAATTGCCGGATTCGCGCAAGCGACAATTGCACCGGATCGTCAGCGGCGCCGGTTCCTGTTTTTGCGGCGCTGGCAAGTCCTTCGAAGATCATGCGATCCTGCCGCACGCGCTGACTGCCTAGCACGACATGCGCTTTCAGCATTTCTCCGGTGCGCGGATCATAGACGCCGCTGCCATAGGACCAGCCGCGCGTCTGTCGATGTACCCATTGAACAACATTGTATCGAACATCCATCGGATGCGCGCCCTCGGGCAGCAATTCGACCCGGTAGCCGTCTTCAAATCCCGCCGCTTTAAAAGCGTCCGCCCACCATTGCGCGCCTTCGATCAACGCCTGCCGCACTGGTTCGGGCGCGCCTGGATCTATGTAAAAGATGATCGGCTTCTTCACCGGTCCCGACCGCGCTGCAGGATCCTTGCGCTCGAGCCGGAAGCGGCGCGCATATCTCGTGACGACAGGGTCGCCGAGTTTGGCGCTGAAATCGTAGAATGGAACATCGATTGCGCCTGCGCGCGGATCGAACGGACGCGGTTTGAAACCGTCGTCTGGCAACCGGACAAAGGAATGGTGCTGCGTCAAGGTGAACGTGCGGCCGTCAGCTGCGGTCGCTGAGACCTCATTGCCCGCCTTCTCTCCCGCGAGCGTCACAAATGCGTCGATCTCGACATTGTCGGGAAACGCGAGGAAAGATTTTGCATCGACGAAGCTGCGGTCCTTGTCGATCGAATAGGCTCCCTGCCCGGCGCCGTCGAGCACGCCTTTCAGATCAAGAACATCGCTAGTTAGAAATGATGAAATATCGACCTTGATCGAGCCGTTCGGGCTTTCATCGGCAATTTCGCCGGCCCAGAGGAACGAACTTGCGAAGGATTGCCGGACGGCTTCTTTCTCCAGCGCATTATCCGCGCTGGCGCGGTACATCCAGTTTTCCTCTTCGATGACCAGCTTCTTGCCGATGCGACGAAATGCGAGGATTTTGCCCTCGTCGGCGTAACCGCGATCCAGCCCGACGGGGTTGGAGCCAAGGCCAGCAGTGAGGCCGGCTGAGTGGATGACGCGCAGCGACACACCTTCGGTGTCAGGTTTTGGAAGGGTGATCAGCGTTGCGCCGTCGTCTCCCGCCTCAACCTTGAAAAAGGCGGCGGCCGACTTTGTTCTCTCGGCGAATACTTTCGGATCGTCGCCATCGGCGGAAATCGTCCGGTCCTCCACGGAGCATGCCGCCGCCGCAATCATCGCCGCCAAGGCCAAGCGCTTCATCGCCGCTCTCCAAGTTAAAGCGGCGCGACGATGGCGGAATCGCTTCGCGGGATCAATGCGCCGAAAGCATTTTCTCGATCTTGCGGCCGATTAGCTCGGGCGTGTCCTGCGGACCGAAGCGGGCGACGACGGCGCCTTCGCCGTCAACGAGGAATTTGGTGAAATTCCACTTGATCGCTTCGGAACCGGCCAACCCCTTCTTTTCTTTCTTCAGGAACTTGTATAGCGGGTGCGCATTGTCGCCGTTAACATCGACCTTGGCGAATAATGGAAAGCTGACGCCGTAATTCAACGAGCAGAACGACGCGATTTCCTTTTCATCCCCCGGCTCTTGCGCGCCAAACTGGTTGCAGGGAAAGCCGAGAACCTCGACGCCCTTGTCCTTGTAGGTTTCGTACAGTTTCTGAAGTCCCTCATATTGAGGGGTAAAGCCGCATTTCGAAGCGACATTGACGATCAGGAGCGTCTTGCCTTTGTAGGCTGAAAGGTTTTCCTCCTTTCCGCCAAGACGTTTCGCTGAAAATTCGTAAACCGTGGTCATGGGCCGCCTCCTGCTGCCTTGCGCCGTTGCCGGCCATTCTGGCGCTTCTTATAGTCCTTTCGCTAGTGCAGTAAAAAGGGACCCAGTCAGTGAAGTTTGTCGGCACCAAGGATTATGTCGCAACCGAAGACCTCAAGATTGCGGTCAATGCGGCCGTTAAGCTCGAACGGCCTCTTCTCGTCAAGGGAGAGCCCGGTACTGGAAAGACGGTGCTGGCGCAGGAGGTCGCTAAAGCGCTGGGCGCGCCGCTTCTCGAATGGCACATCAAGTCAACAACGAAAGCGCATCAGGGCCTTTACGAGTACGACGCAGTCGCCCGCCTCCGCGACGGTCAGCTAGGCGAAGAGCGCGCACGCGACGTCCGAAATTATATCAAGCGCGGCAAGCTGTGGGACGCGTTTACGGCGCCGGAACGCCCCGTTCTTCTTATTGACGAAATCGACAAGGCGGACATCGAGTTCCCAAACGACCTCCTGCAGGAACTCGATCGCATGGAATTCTTTGTCTACGAAACCGGCGAGACGGTGAAGGCCGTGAAACGGCCGGTGGTCATCATCACTTCAAACAACGAGAAAGAATTGCCGGACGCCTTCTTGCGCCGCTGTTTCTTTCACTACATCAAGTTCCCGGACGCGAAGACGATGGCCGAAATCGTCGATGTCCACTTCCCCAACATCAAGCAACGCCTGGTCGGCGATGCGCTGAAACTCTTTTACGAGATCCGCGAAGTGCCGGGCCTCAAGAAAAAACCCTCAACCTCGGAGCTTCTCGACTGGCTGAAACTTTTGATGTCAGAGGATGTCTCAGAGGACGTCTTGCGCGAGCGCGACCCGAGGAAAGCGATCCCGCCGCTGCACGGCGCATTATTGAAGAACGAACAGGACGTGCATCTGTTTGAGCGACTGGCGTTTTTGGCGCGCCGCGAAGGCATGTGACCTACTTCGCCCTCTCCCGTTCGGCGCTTTAATCGCATGCGTCAGCTGACCCACCGTATCGCAGCCAACGGTCTCAATCATTTCGTCCGGGACAGCGGCGACGAGACCGCTCCGGTCGCCATTCTTCTGCACGGGTTTCCGGATTCTTCCGCCGTATGGACTGCAGTGACGCCCCTCCTTGTCGAAGGCGGCTTTCGTGTCATCGCGCCCGACATGCGCGGGTTTGGCGAAACCGACATTCCGGCGCGGCTAGCCGATTACGACATTCGGTCAGGCGCCGCTGTAGACGTCATTGCGATCATGGATCACCTGAGAATTTCCAAGGCGCACATTGTCGGCCATGATTTCGGCGCGCCTGTCGCATGGGCGCTTGCGGCGCAAAAGTGGGACCGCTTCCTGTCGCTGTCGGCGTTATCTGTTGGTCATGCGCGCGCCTATCTCAACGCCGGCGCCGACCAGAAGCGGCGAAGCGTTTATATCCTCGTTCATCAGCTGCGAGGCGTTTGCGAATGGCTCTATCGTCGTAATGATTGGGCGCTCCTCCGAAAGCAATGGCGGGAAATTCGCTCAATCGACGATACGATCGCGTTGCTTTCCCGTCCCGGGCGACTGACAGCCGGCCTCAATTGGTACCGCGCGAATATCAGCTTGCGGCGAATGCTCTTCCCACCCGCAGAAGGCGAGTTCGGCGAAGAGACCGTGCGAATTCCAACGCTTGGCGTGTGGTCCAGCGGCGAAAAATACCTGACCGAAGCGCAGATGACCGGTTCTGTGGACTATATCGACGCGCCCTGGACCTATGAACGGATCGACGGGTCCAGCCATTGGATGCAAGTCGATGCGCCCGAGCGGCTTGCAGCGTTGCTCCTCAGCCACTGGCGCCGGGCGGGCGAGGCGTAGCTCGCCCAAAAGGCTGGACTTGGCCGCTGGATCGGCCAGACTCCTCAGGGCTGACTGCGCTGTGGGGGCGCAATAGGCATTGGTATCGGGTGGGGCGACATGAACAGTCGGTTGTCGGGTACGGGCGTGATCGCCGCGGCGCTATGTGCCGCGACCGGCGCTTTCGGGCAATCGACGCATGAGATCGATCGCTATGCGCCGCTCATTGAAGCTGCGGCCGCTACCGACGCGCTTTTCACTACCGTACGAACGATCTCCGACCCTTCGCCAGACCTTCTTCGCATAGACGGCAAACCTGTTGAGGCGCAACTCGCACAGGAAGGAAAAGCAGCGTCGCTTTGGAACGGCAGGACTTTTCTTGCCAGAGGCAAGATCGCCGACACCCGCGTTCAGGAAGCGACGATCAATGTTGCAGACGAAGCGGCCCCGGAAGGCTGGCGGCGCGACGGAACCAAACTCATTCATCGCGAGAGCGGACTTGAATGTCCAAATTCATTCAATCTCGGCGACGACCAGCAAGTCCGCGAACTCGCTTTGCTCGGCGTGACGACCTACGACCAGCGGGGGCGCGACATTTCCTGCAATTACCAGATTGAGGGCGAAGCCTCGATTACGGTTTATGCTTCATTCTACCCGGACCTCTCCTTGCAGGATCACGCGGCAGGCGCTGTTGCGGCGATGCGCCAAAATTTCGGTATCAAGGGGACGCTCCCGATCATTTCGATTGAAGTTGAAAGCAAAGACACGGCGACATCCGGCGAGAAGCTCAAAGCAGCCCTTTCCGGCGCCTTCGATGTCGGCGAGATCAACGGCGTTCCGTACAAGACCGCGATCTGGCTTGCGGAAACGCATGGCTGGCACGTCAAGACGCGCGCGACCTATGCGCAATCCGATTTTACTTCCGAGATGACAGCCGCTGTGCTGTTCAGCGTGAATTATCTGAACATCGACATGAAAAACCGGGCCGCGCCGACGACGAACGGTCCGGAAGTTTGAGGAATACTTAGAATGGACGATCTTTTCGGCGCCTTGCCTTTCCTCTTCATAATGATTTTTCTTTTTATCATTCCGGCGCTAACCCGCAGACAGCGCGGCGCGGAGCTGGAGCGATTGTTCTCGAAAGTACAGCGCAAACGTAAATCGCGCGTCATCGCCATCGTCCACCGTCAAGAGCCGATGGGCCTCCTTGGCATTCCTGTGTTGCGCTATATCGACCTCAACGACGCCGAGGATGTGCTTGAGGCGATCCGCACCACGCCGAAGAATACGCCGATCGAACTTGTGCTGCACACGCCTGGCGGCCTTGTGCTGCCCGCGTTGCAAATCGCGCGCGCGCTGAAAGCGCACCCGGCGCGAACTACAGTTTTCGTCCCGCATTACGCAATGTCGGGCGGGACGCTGATCGCGCTTGCAGCCGATGAGATCGTGTTGAACCAGCATGCGGTGCTCGGCCCGATCGATCCGCAGATCGGGGGCGTTCCGGCGGCGTCGCTGTTGCGTTTGCGTCAAGAGAAGTCGGCGGATGCTACGGACGATTACACGCTCGTTCTTGCCGATGTCGGCAACATGGCGATCGAGCAATTGAAGCGCGCGGCCCGCGATTTGTTGAGCGGCACGGTCTCCGACAATGCCGCAATCGCCGTCGCAGACCAGCTCGCCAGCGGTCGGTGGACGCATGACTATCCGATCGAAGCGAGCGAAGCGCGCGAAATCGGCCTCAATGTTTCGACCAATATGCCGGCGGAAATCACCGAGTTGATGTCGCTCTTCCCCGATCGCCTGTCGCGCACAAGCGTTAAATTCATTGGCGCAAATGCCGGTCTTTTTGGACTTTTCCGGCCGAAGGCTTCCGGCATCCGGCCCGAAATGCGTGGAACGCCGCCGCTCACCGAGCGTACGCCGTTCACTGGATATGAGCCGCATGCGGGCTCGCGCAGCTTTTCTTACGGCCCATGGAACCCGAAGGATATCAGACAACAATTACCCCCCGGCCCCTCAGCCGAAGACCTGATGGACCGCCCGGGCCGCCGGTAGGTCTGCGAAGCGTTGCTTTCACACGACGAGCCGAATTGCCGCCCAGCCCGAACACGCCTTAGGGTTCGCGACTTTTTCCGGGGAGATCCAAGATGCGTTTCATTCCATTGTTAGTCACTACGTTCGCCGCCGCCTGTTCGAACGAGCAAGCAAAAGCACCGGAGGTCGACCCCGCGCCGCAAAGCGAAGCGGCCGCTCAGCCCGCAGCCGCCAAGTCCCCATCGCTTGAAGTATTGTGGCTCGCAGAGGGCTTTGATGCGCCGGAAGGCGTCGCGCTTTCGCCGGACGGCGCCTATTTCATTTCAAATGTCAGCGGCGACGCGGTCCAGAAGGACGGCGCCGGGTGGATTTCAAAAGTCGCCGCCGACGGAACGGTCATTGCTGCGAAGTTCGTAGACGGTCTTGATGCGCCTAAAGGAATGGCCGTTCTCGACGGGTTTCTTTATGTCTCGGATATCGATCAAATTCGCACATTCGATGCGGCGAGCGGCGCGGCTGGCGCGGTGATCGCAATTCCCGGAGGAACCTTCCTCAACGACGCGACGGTCTGGCGCAACGAAGTCTACGTTTCCGATTCCGGAACCGGACGCATCTGGCGCCTTTCCGCAGAAGGACCGGTGGTGTGGCGTGAAGGAGAAGAATTGATCGGCGTAAACGGACTCGTCGGCGACGGCGATCGCATGCTCATCAGCACAATGACGACCGGCAGCCTCTTTGAAGCGACCACGAGCGGCGGCTGGACCCAGATTGCGACCGGCATGATTGACTCCGACGGCATCGGCGTCGTTCCGGCTAGCGCGGGCGGCGGTTATCTCGTCTCGTCCTGGCCCGGCGAAATCTGGCACGTAGCAACTGATGGCTCGACGACATCGATCCTCAACACACGCGACGCCGGCATCCTTCAGAACGACCTGACGACCTTTGGCGATGTCGTGATCGTCCCGAACTGGATGCCGGGCACGGTGACTGCGTGGCGTGCGACGGCGTCTAACTGACCTGCAATCCGAGGATCTTGGACGTATCTGACAGCAGGCCGAATGCGGTAGTGCGATCCATTCCGCCAGCAAGGAGGTGCGCCTTGCCGCCGCTTTCCACTGTCAGGCCGTAGCAAAGCTCGCCCAGCTTCATGCCGTGCGCCATGCCTGCCGCCTGATTGGCGTTCGTTGTGTAGACATCGAGGCCCGCCCGGTCGAACCATGGATTGGCGATCTTCAACCTGTGAAGGTCGTCCTTGCCGAACGTGCGGCCGCCGGAAATGATCGTGTCTGGCGTCACCGTAAACGTCATCGGCGCCTTGTGATCCTTCGGGCGCTGATCGCGCAGCAATCCGTAAGCGATTGCGCCGCCGCCCATGAGCCAGCCGAAGATTCCAAGGCCCATAAATCCGCCGAGGAAAACCAGCACGCCGATAATGATCAGATACCAGAATTTCGGCGCCGACGCTGGCGTGACTGCGAATACCGTCTGGTTCCCGTTCGCCGATTTTTTGTATTCAGCATCCTGCCTTTTTAGAATGTCTTTCATGGATGATCCCCTGTGATATTATCACGTACTCAAACAATCTCACAAAATAATATATTCCGTGGGCCTCCACAATCGGGGATCGGCTGCATTCGGATCGTCGCTTCGCCCGGCGTGTATTTTAAGGCCTTATCGGTTATGAGTGCGCGATGGGCGTTTCATCAATTACTGCGATTGTGCTTGCAGCAGGTTGGCTGATCGGCAGCCTGTTCCTGATTGCAAGTTATGTGCGTGCTGGGCCGATCTGGATCGAACGCCACTCCTTGCGGTTTTCGCTTGCAGGGAAAGAACGGCGCTGCTCTGGCGCCATCGGCGAGATGGTCGTTCTCGGCGTGTGCGCCGCTTTGCTCTGGGCCGTCGATTCGATCACGCCCGGAATGAATTTCATCGACATCATGGCGCGCCATCCCTGGTCAACGGTCGGGGCGTTATTGTTCGTTTCGGGCGTCGTTGCGGCCTACACGGCAAACGCTGTCGAACACCCAGAGCGAAGCGTCAGAAAGAGGCTGCGCCAGACCTACGCCATATACGCCGTGTACAGTACGATGCTGTTCGCTGGCGGCATGATCTTGGTCTATTGCATAGTCGCGCAGTTCATATCCGATACGGAGGCCTTCGCCGTTAGCGCCGACAAGATCGTCGCAAGCGTTCGATCCGCAGCCGCCAGCGAGCCGCTCGCCGCGCAGAAAGCGGTCGAATTCACCTATATCGACTCAATGCTTCTTCTCGCCCAGACCAAGGATCAAATGACGCCGGTCTTCGTCTTTGCGATCGCAATCTTCAGCATCAATATCGCAATACTCTACACGCCCCTGCGCGGACTTTATCAGACCAACGCCGTCTTCCTGACAAATGTGTCGACGCTGTTTGCGATCGCCGCCGTCGGCGCGACCGGCGCCGTCGTCTACATCGTTTCGTATAATGCATTCATTCAGGACTATCTGAAGGCCCTGCTCTCGATTCCGCGAGATCTGGTTTCCGGCGATTCGATGTTCCAGCGGCGATTCACGGACATTGTCCTCGTCATGGAAGCCAAGAAGAGCCTTGTCGGCTTTGTCAGCGACATGAGCAATGAATGGGCGGGCCTGACGGCCGTCGTCGGCGTCGTGCAGGCGGCGGCAAGCCGCCTTGCAAGAAAGCCGGAGATTGCGGGGTCGCTCCCAACCGTCGCGTTTGACGTCGCAGAAGCGCAGAATACAGGTCATGGATAGAAACATCCCGATAGGAAAAGCCGTGTTGCGCCTGTTCGCGGGCGCAGCGATTGCCCTTGCGGCATATCTTTCGGTCGTCATAGTCAGCAACAGGATGCGGGGCGAAGTGCGGATCGAACAAATTGAAACCGGCGCGCCGTCGCTTTCGTTGACCGGCGACGAGATATCCGTGCTGACCTGGAATCTCGGTTACGGCGGTCTTGGCGCCGAGTCCGACTTTTCCGCAGACGGAGGAAAGAGCCTCTTGCCGCCCAGCCGCAGGGTTGTCGACAAGAATGTGAGCGGGATTTCGGCTGTATTGAAAGCGTCTGCGCAGGACGTAATTATCCTTCAGGAGACTGCGCGGCCAAGTCTTCTGACGCGCGGCACTGATGTTGTCGGCGCAGTCAGCGCCGCCCTTTCCGGACGCGACAACGCTTTTTCGGCGGATTTCTCGGTTCGGTTTCTGCCGAAATTCCTTCAGCCGCGGCACGGCCTTTATTCATCGGTCAACGCCAGCGGCGCCGACCGCGAATTGGTGCGGCTTCCGCTTGAACCCGGATACATAATGGGGCTTTCGCGGCGTCTCTATCACATGCACATAATCCGCACGCCGGTTTCATCTGGGGCATGGACGATCATAAACGTCCACCTTTCGGCTTTTGACGAAGGGGCGAATATTCGCCAGGCGCAATTGCGCGCCGTTCTTGATTACGCTCGTAAGGAATATGAATTGGGCCGCCATGTCATCATCGGCGGCGATTGGAATCTTGAATTCGCGCGGCCAGCGCGGCTAACGACGACGGAAGAAAAGTTTCTGTTCTGGGTCCACCCGTTTCCATATAACGAACTTGGCGAGGGTTGGCGCGCGGCGATCGACCCGACGACTCCGAGCGTCAGGACGAATGAAAGGCCCTACAAGCGCGGGGAAAATTTCACGACTGTGATCGACGGCTTCGTCATCTCGCCGAATGTCGAGGCGCTCTCGGTCGAGACGCGCGACCTCGACTTCCAGATTTCCGATCATCACCCGGTTGCGGCGAGGTTCAGAGCAATCAGCGCAGGCGAAGCAGGGCGCCCGCCTGCCTAGAGCGCGCGCGCCGCGAGTTCAATGCGCGCCGCAGCGCCGTAAATGACAGAAGCAGACTTCATCTCTGCGGCGGACGGAACGACTGACGGCGCTGCTGTCGCGGCAATTTTCGCTTGTTCCAGCGTAGCCGCGATCGCCGCGCGCTCGGCGTCGGAATCGCCCGTCATGGCTTCAATATCGCCGATTGCAGTCGCGATAAATCCGTAGGCGTCGTGATATTCGTGAAGGTTGACGATTTGCCCGTCCCTGACGGCGATCGCATATTCGTCGCCCGCAACAGTCAGCGTTTTTGCTACGGCGAGCAATTTCTCTTTAAGCGTTGCGTCAGCAGACGCGCCTGCTTGCGCAATAGCTTTTAGCGCCGCCGCATGCAGATCCCCGATCTCGGCGGGTGAAGCGCCGGCCTCTCCGGCGGCTGCAAGCGCGTCGATCGTCGGTTCAAAGCTTGTCGCGTTGAAGGCCGCGAAAGCAGGCGCAAGCGTCGTCATGATTTCCGCCTGCGGATGACGCAAATGCTGCGGTCCAAGCTCGCGGTCGCCGCCGGCGTAAATTTCGACTCCGGCGCGCAGATGTCCGCGCACGATCTGGAGGGCGGAGAGGTATGTAGCCTTATCCGACGCGAC
>JBGSLM010000142.1:0-2549 GCA_041740755.1 Parvularculaceae bacterium
CCGCCGCCCGCCGCAGCAGACGGATCGCTGTCGTTCGCCGATCTCGTCGAGCGCGTCGCGCCGAGCGTCGTCAGCGTGCTCGTCGAAAAGGAAGTAGACCAGCCGCAGGTGCCCGAAGCGCTCCAGGATTTTTTCCAGTTCCGTTTTGGATCGCCCGAAGGCCAGGAAGGCGGCGACGGTTTCAACGGCGGCCAGCCGCAGCGCCTCGAAGCTGAAGGCTCCGGCTTTTTCATCGATGCGCAGGGCCACATCGTCACCAACAATCACGTCGTCGAAGACGCCGATGAAATCAAAGTGCGGCTTTCAGACGGCAAAGAAATTTCGGCAAAGCTCGTCGGCACGGATCCGCTGACTGATCTTGCGGTCCTGAAAGTCGACCCGCCCAAAGGTCAGGCGTATGTCCAGTTTGCGGAAGGCGTGAACCTTCGCGTCGGCGATTGGGTGATCGCGGTCGGCAATCCGTTCGGGCTCGGCGGCTCGGTGACGAGCGGCATTGTCTCTGCGATCGGCGGACAAAATCGCGAAGGCCAGTTTCTCGACTTCATCCAGATCGACGCCCCGATCAATCGCGGCAATTCCGGCGGCCCGACATTCGATCTCAAGGGCCGCGTCGTCGGGGTCAACACGGCGATCTATTCGCCGAACGGCGGCAGCGTCGGCATCGGCTTTGCGATCCCCGCGAAAGTCGCAAAGGAAACCGTCGCGCAACTGATCGCCAACGGCTCGGTGACGCGCGGCTGGCTCGGCGTTTCGATCCAGCCGGTGACGACGGAAATCGCCGCAGCGCTCGGGCGCAAGGAAACCATGGGCGCGCTCGTCTCGGAAGTGATCGAAGGAACGCCCGCGTTCAAGGCCGGTTTTGAAAGCGGCGATCTTGTCGTGAAACTCAATGGAAAAGACATCGCGTCGCCGCGCGATCTGACGCGGTCGATTTCCGCGCTGCAGCCGGGCGCAAAGGCGAAAGTCACCGTGCTTCGCGGCGGCGCGCAAAAGGATCTCGTCGTCACGCTCGGACAGCGCGACAAGACCGACGTCGCGGCGAATGAAGAAGCGCCGTCGCAATCGGAAGATCAGCTTTCGAAAGATGTCGGCCTTCGCGTTGCGGACATCACCGGTCCAATGCGCCAGCAGTTCCGCATTCCTGAAAACGTCTCCGGCGTTCTTGTGACGGCGGTCAAGCCCGGAAGCGCGGCTGAAAAGGCGGGCCTCAATCCCGGCGTCGTCATTTTGCAGGTCGACGGCGCCATGGTGGCGAATTCAGCCGCGCTGAAAACAAAACTCGCCGATGCGAAAAAAGCGGGCAAGGAAGCGGTGCTTCTCCGCCTACAGCTTGGCGAGACAAAACAGTTCAGTGCGCTGACGATCGGCAAGAAGGCCGGTTAAAGCGCAATCGGCGGGCGCCGCATGATGCGGCGTCTGCTGCGCCAAAGACGGCGGGCCGCGGGTTCGCGCGGTCCGTCCTTTAAAAGGAAAGCCCATGAGAATTCTCGTTGTTGAAGACGATAATGAAGCGGCGGCGCACGTGTCGAAGGGTCTTCGCGAAGCCGGACATGTCGTCGATCATGCGATGGACGGCGAAGTCGGCCTCAACATGGCCGGCTCCGGCGATTACGACGCCTATGTGATCGACCGCATGCTGCCAAAACTCGACGGCGTGTCGCTTTTGTCGAAACGGCGCGCGGGCGGCGATGAAACGCCTGCGCTATTCCTTTCGGCGCTTGGCGAGGTCGATGATCGCGTCAAGGGTTTCAAGGCCGGCGGCGACGACTATCTCGTCAAGCCTTACGCTTTTCCAGAACTTCTTGCACGCGTCGAAGCGCTGGGGCGCCGCCGCCATCAGGCGCCGTCGGCGGTCACCACCCGCTATTCGGTGAGCGATCTTGAAATCGACGTCATCACGCGCACGGTTCGCCGGGCGGGAAAGAAGATCGACCTTCAGCCGCGCGAATTCCGCCTGCTTGAATATCTGATGCGCCACGCCGGCCAGGTCGTGACGCGGACGATGCTGCTCGAAAACGTCTGGGAGTATCATTTCGATCCGCAGACGAACGTCATTGACGTTCATATCTCCCGCCTCCGGTCGAAGATCGACAAGGACTTCGACAAGCCGCTGCTGAAAACCATCCGCGGCGCAGGCTATACGATCGGAGATGCGGACTAGCCTTGCAGGTTACAGCGTGCGGGTTACCCTTTATAGGGTGATCAATACGCAGGCGCCGTCCGCAGACAGGCGGCGGCCTGCGCGCTGCAACCGGTAACCCCGCAATCAATTCATGCTTCGCCTCCTGCGCACGACAACCTTCCGCTTCACGATCGTCTACGTCATCGTGTTTGCGATTGCGGTCGCGCTGCTCGGCTATCTTTTCTATCAGTCGACCTTCGGGGCGGTGTCGAAACAGACCGACGCCATTCTCGATCAGGAAATTCAGGTGCTCGCCGAAGTATTCTCCGCCGAGGGCGCGGGCGTTTTGCGCCGCGTCGTCCGCGAGCGCGCAGCATGGCGCGATGACGGCCTATACATGCTGATCGGCGCGCCGTCCGGCGCGGTG
>JBGSLM010000143.1:0-15949 GCA_041740755.1 Parvularculaceae bacterium
GCGCGCTTGGCGCTGCACGCACCCGCGGCGCCCTTGCTGTCGCTTCATCCTCCCGCGCGCATTTTCTGGACAGCAAGCTGAAGCGCATGGGTCTATTCGATCTGGCCGCGCCGCATATCTACTCTGCGGATCTCGTTGCGCACGGCAAACCCGCGCCCGATATTTTTCTATACGCAGCAGAAAAACTCCGCGTCAGGCCGGCGCGCTGCCTCGTCCTTGAAGACAGCGTCAACGGCGTCCGGGCGGGACTTGCGGCGGGCATGACTGTCTGGGGCTTCACCGGCGGCGGGCATTGTTTCGACGGCTACGGGGGAAGGCTCATAGACGCGGGCGCGCACCGCGTTATCGACGACTACGACGCGTTCCTTGACGCAATCGGCGCATTGCCAGCATCATCGCGCCCATGAGCTTTGCATCCGACAATTGGGCCGGCGCCCATCCTGACATCCTTGAAGCGGTGATGCGCGCCAATGACGGCGCCGTCCCGTCCTATGGCGGCGACGAGCTGACGAAACGCGCCGAGCTGAAATTCTCCGAAATATTCGAGCGCGATGTCGCTGTCTTTTTCGTTGCGACCGGCGGCGCCGCCAACAGCCTTGCGCTCGCTCAGATAACGCCGCCATGGGGCATGATCCTCTGCCATGAGGAAAGCCACATCCAGATGGACGAATGCGGCGCTCCGGAATTTTACACCGGCGGCGCGAAGCTTTTGCCGCTTGCGGGATTTGCAGCGAAACTCTCTCCCGAAACTGTCAGGGAAGCGCTTGCGGGCTTTCCCGAACGCCCGCCGCACGGCATGCCCGCCTCAGCCCTTTCGATCACGCAGGTGACGGAATGCGGCGCGGTTTATTCCGTGGACGAAGTGAAATCGCTCGCGGCGATTGCGCGCGGGGCGGGCCTGAAACTCCATATGGACGGCGCCCGTTTCGCCAATGCGGCGGCGGCGCTTTCATGTTCTCCCGCCGAGATCACATGGAAAGCCGGCGTCGACGTTCTCTCGTTCGGCGGGACGAAGAACGGCTGCCTCATCGCGGAAGCGGTCGTCTTCTTCAATCCGGACGACGCCCGCGATTTCATTTTCCGCCGCAAGCGCGCCGCGCAGCTCTTCTCCAAGATGCGTTTCATCTCCGCGCAGTTCGACGCGTATCTTCGGGACGGATTGTGGCTGCGCATGGCGGCGCACGCAAACGCGATGGCGAAGCGCCTGTCTGCAGGACTTTCGGCGATACAGGGCTGCAAAATCATCTATCCGACCGACGCGAACGAGGTGTTCGTTTCATTCGCGCCGGGGGTTGCCGAGCGGCTGCGCGGCGAAGGCGCCGCCTTCTACCCGTGGGTGACGCCGGGCGATCCGGCAAACGGAACCATGCAGCGCCTCATCTGCTCTTTTGCGACGACCGCTGAGGAGGTCGACGCTTTTCTAGCCGATGTGCGAAAGGCGAACCGCTAGATCGCCCGCCTTTAATGACCGCTTGCGGGCTGCGTAGACTTGCCCCGTGCGCGGATGTTGAGAAGCTCGACAAAAAGCGAAAAGGCGATCGCGAAATAAAGATAGCCGCGCGGAATGTGAAAGCCTGCGCCGTCCGCGACGAGCGCGACGCCGACAAGCAGGATGAAGGCGAGCGCCAGCATTTTCGTCGTCGGATGCTTCTCGATGAAGGAGGCAAGCGGCGTCGCCGCGAACGCCATCACGATGGTCGACAGGATAACCGCCGCAAACATGACGGGAAGTATGGTCGTCATCCCGACGGCGGTGATGACGCTGTCGAGCGAGAAGACAATGTTGATGACGAGCAATTGAACGATGACGCCGGCAAATGATGATTTGGCGTTCGCCGCCTCATGGTCCGCCCCTTCGACAGCGGCGTGAATTTCCTGCGTGCCCTTCCAGAGAAGGAAAAGACCGCCCGCGAGAAGGATCAAGTCCTTGACGGTGACTTCGCTGAACGCCTCGCGCGCGTGCGCATCGTTCGCGCCGAAAATCGCCGAGAGCCCTTCTGGAAAAGTGAACAAAGGCTCCTTGTCGAGGCCGATGATCCAGAAGATCCCGCCGAGCATGACGATGCGCAAAATCATTGCGCCCCAAACGCCGATGCGCTGCGCCGATTTTTGCGCCTTCCCTTTCAGATTTCCGACAGCGATCGAAACGAAAAGCAGATTGTCGATGCCGAGCACGATTTCGAGAAAGGTCAGCGTGACAAGACTTCCCCAAAATGCGGGCGACGCAAAAAGCTCTTCCATCTTTCAATCTCCTGTAAGTCCTTGCTCCGCCCCACGAGGCGAAGAGCGAGGAAATTCGGCGGCTTCATCCTGGGGAGCTTTCGCAGGGCGAAGGCGTGACGAACGATCAAATCCAGCCGGCGGCCTCCCGCCGGGTCAACGCTTCTAGCAAATCGATCATGGCGGGTGAATCGTTGAGGCATGGAATGGCGGCGAATTTTTCGCCGCCCGCCTGATGAAACGCCTCGGCGCCGCCGATCGCGATTTCCTCGAGCGTTTCAAGACAATCGGCGACGAAGCCGGGCGTCATCACCGCGATGCGTTTTATCCCTTTTGCGCCAAGATCGCGGATCATCGCGTCGGCGGCCGGGGTCAGCCACTCCTCGCGCCCGAACTTCGACTGGAAGGCGAGCGGCGCGAATTCCTCGCTCCAGCCCATCGCATCGCGGATCAATCTCGCGGTCTTCGAACAGTGACAGAAATAGGGATCGCCCTCAGTCAGGTGCCGCGTCGGCGTTCCATGAAAAGAAAGGATGACGCGCTCTGGCGCCCAGCTGAGCGACGAGAGATGCGCGCTCGCAGCCGTCTTCAGAGCGGCGATATAGGCGGCATGGTCATGATAGGGCGCAGCGACCCTCAGCGCGGGTTGCCATTTCATCGCGCCAAGCGCGCGGAAGGCCGCATCGGCGACGCTTGCTGATGTCGACTGCGAATATTGCGGATACATCGGAATAACCAGAATGCGGTCGCACCCTGCATCTTTCAGTGCGGCGATCCGCTCAGCGATCGATGGCGAGCCGTATCGCATCGCCCAGTCGATGCGTGCAATATCGCTCAATCTGTCGCTCAGCGCCTCGGCGGCGTTCTTCGTATAGAGCCGCAGGGGCGAGCCTTCGCTCGTCCATATTTTCGAATACGCGCGCGCAGACCGGGCAGGGCGGACATTCAAAATGACGCCGTGAAGGATTGGCAGCCAAAGCGCGCGCGGATAGTCGACGACGCGCTTGTCTGACAAAAACTCCGCAAGATACTTGCGCACGGCGTGCGCGGTCGGCGCGTCGGGCGTTCCAAGATTGACGAGCAAAACGCCGACGCCGCCAGATTTGGCAGGCGGATGATCGGCGGGACGATGCGAAGAGGTCATTGAACTCATTGGCGATTTCTACGGGGTGGGCGAGGGGCCGGATCGGCGCGCGACTTGTCACATAGATGAAAAATAACAGTCACAAAACCGATACAGAAAAAAACGAGGTTCCGCCGCGAAATTGAGGCCGCCCGCATGGGGCGAGCCGGGGATGCGAGATAAGGCGCGATGGAACTCGATTACAATATCTGGGCGATCCTTGGCTTTATGTTCGCCGCCTACGCCGTCGTCGGCAATGACGCCCTGCAGACCCTCGGCACGTTCATCAGCTCGAACCAGAAACTGCCCTGGTGGGCCCTGTTCCTCTTTGCAACGACGGTTCTTGTCGTGGTCTTTCTTATCGGATGGATCCAGTTCGACGGCGACCCGTCCTGGGGGCGGCTCGCCAACGAAAAGAAATATCCGGTCTTTCACGTTGAATGGTACCATGTCGTGCCGGCCGCAGCGCTATTGATCATTACGCGCTTTGGCATACCGGTATCGACGAGCTTCATGATCCTTTCGATCTTTGCGTCCCTCTCGGGCATGCAGTCGATGATCGAGAAGTCGCTCTATGCGTACATTGTCTCTTTCGGACTCGGCATCGGGCTTTACGTATTCCTTGCGCCGACGATCGAGCGACATTTTCTGAAAACGCCGGAGCGGGCGCAAAAGCCTATTTGGATTTTATTCCAGTGGGTCACGACCGCCTATCTTTGGGCGGTCTGGCTGATCCAGGATTTCGCCAATATTTACATCTTCCTTCCGCGCCAGCTCTCAGGCGTTGAAGCGGGCGCAAGCCTGCTGCTGATCGCGCTCCTGCTGATGATCACTTTCATGTGGAAGGGCGGCCCGGTTCAGAAAATCCTCAACAGCAAGACAAGCGTCACGGATATCCGGTCCGCCACCCTGATCGACTTTTTCTACGCCTCGATCCTCGCCTATTTCGCCTGGGTGTCAAACACGCCGATGTCGACGACGTGGGCGTTCCTTGGGTTCATCGGCGGCCGCGAGATCGCGCTTGCGACGATCGACAAGGTGCGCCCGATCGGGTCGACGCTGAAAATCGTCGGCATGGACGCAGCTAAAGTGCTATTCGGACTTGTCATCTCGGTCGGGCTTGCGGTCGGGCTTCCGCGCCTCGCGCAGGCGATGATGGCGGCAAGCTGACCTATTCAGCCGCGCGCTTTAGCGCCGGTTTTTCTTCGTCCGGCGCATCATCGCTCTTGCGCGCGGCGATATTCGCATCGACTTCCGCAAGCCTGATTTCGCGCGCCCGCTTTTCTTCGGCGGTAAGGCCGATGCCGTCGGCGGCGAGGCGCTGGATCGCGACATAGTCGAGCTTGCCGGTGCCAAGGACCGGAACTTCCGCGACCGAGACGATTTTTTTCGGTACGGCTATTTCGGGAACGCCGTGATTTTGCGCCCAGCCTAAAAGCTGCGTGCGGTCGGGCGACTGGCGGTCTGTGATGAGAACGATCTGTTCGCCTTTTTTGTCATCGGGAAGGATGGCGGCGGCGTGCATGTTGTCAGGCCAGACGGCGGTCGCGCAGTTTTCGACGACGGCGAGCGAAACCATCTCGCCGCCGATCTTTGCAAAGCGCTTCATCCGCCCACGGATCGCCATATAGCCGTCATCGTCGAAGGCGACGATGTCGCCGGTGTCATGCCAGCCGTCCATCGGCGGCTTTACAAGGCCCGGCGCGTCGGGAGTTATGTATCCCTGCATGATGTTGGGACCGCGCACGAACAGCCGCTTGCCGCCCGGAAGTCCTTCGACGTCCTCAAGTCGCGCGGTGACGCCGGGCAGCAGCCGGCCGACCGTTCCCGCGCGTATGTCGCCCGGCTGGTTGGCGGCGAGAACCGGCGAGCCTTCGGTGACGCCATAGCCTTCAAGCACTTCAAAGCCGAAGCGGCGCTCCGCCGCCTGGCGCGTTTCGTCCTTGACCCGCTCGGCGCCGCAGACGGCGATGCGAAGCGATGACATGCCGCCATCTTCGCTTGAGCGCATATATTGTTGAAGGAACGTGTCGGTCGCAAAGAGCACCGTCGATCCGGTGTCGAAAATGCGCTGCGGGATGATCTTCGTCTGCAGGGGCGAGGGATGCAACACGACCTTGTAGCCGTTGAGGATCGGCCAAAGCGTGCCGGCGGTGAGGCCGTAGCAGTGAAACGTCGGCAGCGGGTTGAAGAAAATGTCCGTGGGGAGAATTTTGACGTGCTCTGCGATCTGATAGATGTTCGACAGGATATTCGCGTGACTGAGCGCAACGCCTTTCGGGTCGCCCTCGGTGCCTGACGTGAACAAAATGATGCCGAGGCTGTCGGGGTCCGGGCTCGCAGAAAAGAAACGCGGCAGCAGGGGACCAAGCACCGCCCGCGCCTTATCGACCGGCGAGAGCGCCTCCTTCATGTCCTCGAGATAGAGGAATTCGACCGTCCCCTTCAATTCCTCGACAAGCGCTTCGAGCTTGGCGAGTTCGATGAATTTATGGGCGGTGACGACCTTTTTGACTTCCGCCGCACGCGCCGCCGCTTTCAGGTTGCGCGCGCCTGCGGTGAAGTTGAACATCGCCGGGGTTCGCCCCTGCGAGAATGCGGCCATCAGCGCGATGACCGCGCCGGCGCCGGTCGGCATCATGATGCCGACTTTCTCTCCGCTGGACGTCGCACGCGCGAGCGGTCCGCCGAGCGCGAAGCTGGCGCGGATGATTTCCTTGTAGGTTAGCTCCCGCCCGTCGCCGTCGACGAGCGCGACGGCGTTTGCGCCTTTTTTGTGCGATGCTGCGAGGAGAGCGTGAAAGATGGATTTCCGCGACCGGCGCTCAATGCGCTTCAAGGTCTCGTCCATGAATGCCCCTTCCTAAACGAGGCGGCTCCCCGCAGCCCCTCCCAATCCGCCCCGGCTCTTTGCCCCGCCGGGTTCGGTCGTGCTCCGCCGCCGCCCCAGAAGGGATTTCGACGCACGGTCTGTTGCGCGATATTACAGGATGCTCACGATTCGGCCAAGTCAGGGATTACGGAAGTGAGCGCTCACTCACATTACGGCGCTGGGGCGTGGATGAGTGGCGGCGCTGACGCCGCTTTAAGCCTCCTTGCGACAGCGCCGGCCGCCTTGGTGAGCGGCCGCTCCAGCAGAAGGTGGACCGCTACGCCAGAAAGGCATCCGAGCGCCGTCAGCAATAAGACGGCGAGCAGCGGAGAAGCTTCGCCGAAGAGCGGTCCGACGATCTTGAGGCTCGCGGCCTGCGCCATAGTGTGGGCGAGATAGATCGAATAGGACGCGTCGCCAAGAAATTTAATCGCCGGCAGCGGCCGTCGCGCGACGCGTTGTTCAAGCAACAAGACGCCGGCGACGATCATGAGCGCCGGAACGCCGAAGTGAATGATCCGCGCACCGGTCAGCATTTCATGAAATCCTGACGCCGCTGCGCCGCCGACGACAAGGAGGAGACCGACAGCAGCCGCGTTCTTGCGCGCAGCGAAGACGGCAAGACCATTTTGATAGAACCAGCCGAGCGCGACGCCAAACGCGAACTCTCCGACGATTGAGTTCGTGTAGAGATTGATCGCCGGATGCTCGCTGACGCCGATGAAAAGGCGCGAAGCTGCGAGCGCAAGCAGCGCCGACACCACGACGAAAAGCCTTGCGTTCGGACGCAATAACAGCGCGCTGGCGAAGATGGCGTAGAAAAACATCTCAAGATTGAGCGTCCACCCGGCAACCAAAACCGGCGCGGCCATATCGTGTTTTTCGTTCCATTCGGGGATAAAGAAGAAAGACCGCAGGACCGACGCCCAGTCCGGCGACAAATCGATATGCAGTCCTTGGTCGGTTGAAATAAGCGCAGTAGGTATCGTTAGCGCCCAATAGAGCGGGACGATCCGGATGATGCGCCGTTCCAGGAATTCCGCCGGCGTCGTCTTCTGCGCGGATGATATCGTCCACATAATGAAACCAGAGATGACGAAGAAGATGTCGACGCCGAATTCGCCGATGGCAAATTTTGGAAAGCCTTCGGCGTAATGGCGCTCGATTGCGATCGTCGAATGAAGCGCGACGACGAGGATCGCCGCAATCGCGCGCAGATATTGAATCGACAGGATTTGCGGCATCGCGGCGTATCTCTCGGGCGCGGCGAACCTACCGTCGCCACAGTTAAGATTTGCTTGGGCGGCCGCGTCGAATTCGTTGACCGCGCGGACGACGCGCTAATCCAATGCGCGAACCGGCGCGGAAAATTCCCCTATTTGGGATAAAAATATATCAGCATAATCAATGAGTTGAGCGAACCGGCCAAAGTTATCCCCCTACTTATCCCGCTTTTATCCCCCTCCCTTCCGGCGGCCTTACACTTGTGCGCGAAGGTGATTGGAAAGGAGAAATCGCGAGGTGTCGCAGATATTGAGCAGGCTGATCGCGCCAGCGATCGCAAAATGCCCGTTAGACGGACTTGCCCGTCCAGGCGCGATGCTCCGTGTCGAGATTGTAGGCCGCCATTGCGGCGAGCGTCACAATATCTTGAACGCGCGCGCCGACCTGCGCGATCTGCACCGGCCGGGCAAGGCCGATGAGCAACGGCCCGAGAACCGTCGCGCCGCCGACTTCGCCAAGAAGCTTTGTCGAAATCGCCGCGGAATGAACGCCCGGCGTCACCAGAACGTTCGCTTCGCCTTTAAGGCGCGAGAAGGGGTAAATCACGCGCAGCCGTTCATTGAGAGCCATGCGCGGCGTCATCTCGCCCTCATATTCGAAGTCGATGTCCCCCCGCGCGTCGAGGATCTTCACGGCGCCGGCGACGCGGCGCGAGTGCTCCGTATCCGGATTGCCGAAATTCGAATGGGAGATGAAGGCAAGGCGCGGCGTATAGCCGAGATCGCGCGCAGCGTGCGCAACCTGAACGCCGATTTCCGCCATGTCATGCGATGTCGGCAGCTCCGTGATGTTTGTGTCCGCGACAAAGAGGGTCCGGTTCTTCGCAAGAATGATGCAAAGGCCGATCAGCCGCTCGCCCGGCCTTGGATCAAGGGCAAGGCGCACATTTTCAAGCGCGACGTCGTAATGGCGGGTGACGCCGGTCACCATGCCGTCGGCATGACCGTGCGCCAGCATGCACGCGGCGTAGACGTTCCGGTCGTTATTGGCGAGCCGCATGACGTCACGGCGCAGATACCCGCGCCGCTGCAAACGCTCGTAGAGGTAATCAGTGTACAGCTTCGTGTGGGGCGCGGTGCGCGAATGAAAGATTTCGAACGCTGCGTCGACCGGAAGGCCCGCGGATTTCAATCCCTCGCGGATCATCTCTTCGCGTCCGATCAAAATCGCCTTGCCAAGGCCCTCCTGCTGAAAAGCGTAGGCGGCGCGCAGCACCTGCTCTTCTTCGCCCTCGGCGAAGACGATGCGCTTTGGCTCCTTTGCAGTGCGCAACGACGAATAGACCTTCTGCAGGAAAGAAGCGGACGGGTCGGTGCGCGCAGCAAGCTGTTCTGCGTAGGCGGTCAGATCCTCGATCGGCTTTCGCGCGACGCCGCTGTCGGCCGCCGCCTTCGCGACGGCGGGCGGAATGGTCGAAATGAGACGCGGGTCGAACGGCGTCGGGATGATGTAGCCGGGGCCGTATTTGAGGCGCTTTCCATAGGCTTCAGCGACTTCGTCCGGAACGTCGACGCGCGCAAGGCGCGCCAGCGCGTTGGCGCAGGCGATCTTCATTTCCTCGTTGATGGTGCGCGCGCGCGCGTCCAGCGCGCCGCGGAAAATATAGGGAAAGCCCAGAACATTGTTGACCTGGTTTGGATAGTCGGATCTGCCCGTTGCGATGATCGCGTCGGTTCTGACCGCCATGATTTCTTCCGGCGTGATTTCCGGCGTCGGATTGGCCATCGCGAAGATGATCGGCTTCTTCGCCATCGATTTGACCATCGCCTGCGTCGCCGCGCCCGCAACCGAAAGCCCGATGAAAACGTCGGCGCCGTCCATCGCTTCGGCGAGCGTCCGCTTGTCCGTCTCCACCGCATGCGCCGAGCGCCACTGGTCGAGCTGGCGGCCCTTGTAAAGGACGCCTTTGGAATCGCAGACGATGGCGTTTTCGTGCGGAAGGCCCATCGCTTTGATGAGGCCGATCACCGAAAGCGCCGCAGAACCGGCGCCCGATACGACGACCTTGATCTCGCGCATCGACTTTCCCGTGATGTCGAGCGCGTTGAGCAATGCCGCCGCCGAAATGATCGCAGTGCCGTGCTGATCGTCATGGAACACAGGGATGTCCATGATTTCCTTCAGCCGTTGTTCGATAATAAAGCTTTCGGGCGCGGCGATGTCCTCAAGATTGATGCCGCCGAACGCAGGCCCAAGATACCGGACGCAATTGATAAACGCGTCCGGGTCTTTGGTGTCGACTTCGATGTCGATCGAATCGATGTCGGCGAAGCGTTTGAAAAGGATGGACTTCCCCTCCATCACAGGCTTGGCGGCAAGCGCGCCGAGATCGCCAAGGCCGAGGATCGCCGTGCCGTTCGATATGACGGCGACCATGTTGCCTTTGGAGGTGTAGTCATAGGCAAGGTCCGGATCGCGCGCGATTTCCTTCACCGGCGCCGCAACGCCGGGAGAGTAGGCAAGCGAGAGATCGCGCTGCGTCGCCATCGGCTTGGTCGGCGTGATTTCAAGCTTGCCCGGCTTGCCCATACGGTGAAAGTCGAGCGCTTCCTCGTCGGAGACTTTCGTCGAAGCATCGTCCATGGCGGCCTCATGCGCTCGGCGGCGAGCGGTTCAATCAGGAGTGCTGGATTGAGGCTTAGCCGCGCGGCGCAACGGGAGCAATCGGCGCCGCTGCGCAAGCGGCGCCGGGTGGCGAAGATAGAATCGCAATCAGGTCTTGCAGGATGGCGCAAGCCCCAAGGGGTTCGAGAGATTGAGGCAATAGAGATAGGTCAGTATCGAATGATAGCAGGCGTAAGTGCGTTTGACGGCCGGGTAATTCCTCGAATCGACCAAGAACGCCGTATTGACGTGAACATACCCAAGGTCCGGCGGCAGGTCCGGAACGAGATCTGGAATATTCACGATCCGCGTATTGGCGGGCACATATTTTTCAAGGAGGCGGACAAATCCCTGATCGCCGGTCAGCGGGCAGGCGAAAGTCGTCAGCCTGACGTCGGCCTTGGCGCCAAGTTTCATCGCGGCGTCGAGCGCGACGAAGTTGGCGAGCGCCGATCCAAGACTGTGACCGACAATGGTGAAGACGGGGCGGGCGGGTCCCGCGCTCAAGGACTTCAGGTTTTCAAGGAAGGCGCTGGCCGGCTCAATTGCAGTCGAAGCGGGCGCTGCCGTCGCCAGGGTTTTGTAGATATCGTAAAAGCCGCTCTCAACATTGCCGCCGGCAGGATAGGGGGCGGGGAAGACGTGAAAGTCATCCCACCATTCTTCCCACCCTTGTGTCCCGCGAATGGCGATGACGTAGTTGCCAGGCGCGGTCTTGTCTTCGACAAAGAGGCCGTAAAATCGCTGCGTCCAGCCGCCGCTGAAAAAATCCGAGAACAGAATGTAGCTGATCACGCTGTAGCGATTGGCGGGAAAATTCGCAGGCAGCTTCGGGCGAAGGTTTCCGGGGTCTTTTTGATACATTTCGTAAGCGCATTCAACGAGCGCGCCGAGGTCATAGGACGAACCGGCGGCAAGCTCAGCCTGCGTCGGTTCATGTTTCATTTTTTCAAGAATTGCAGCGTTTTTTGCGGATGTCATTTGGCTCTCCCCAACCGTGACCGCAGGCTCCAAGCCTGGCGGCCGACCGTAGGCTTCGTGTGGCCGGTCGGCAAACGGGCGATCGGCGGCGCTGGTTGCGGAACAGACGCCGAGAGCATAGCTAGTGTTCAACCGCCCGGAGTATGAAATGTTCATCCAGACTGAAGACACGCCAAATCCTCAATCAATGAAATTCCTGCCCGGACAGGCGATTTTGGGCCACGGCGCCGTCGGCCGCGATTTTCCGAACGCTGGAACCGCGACCGCCTCGCCGCTCGCTGCGTCATTATTCGATATCGACGGCGTCGCCGGCATATTCCTCGGCGCCGATTTCGTCACTGTGACGAAATTTGACTCGGTCGACTGGCGGCATGTGAAGCCGGCCATTCTTGGCGCAATCGCCGATTTCCTCACCGCCGGCCTTCCGGTCATCGCCGACGGGGCGGAACCCGCCAAAAAGCCGGCGACCAGTCTCGACGACTATGAAGCGGAAGATCGCGAGATCGTCGAACAGATCATCGAGCTCATCGACACGCGCGTGCGGCCGGCGGTCGCCGCCGATGGCGGCGATATCGTCTTCCAGCATTATGAGCCGCGAACCGGCGTCGTCTTTCTCTCCCTGCACGGCTCGTGTTCAGGTTGCCCCTCATCGACAATGACGCTGAAGGCCGGCATCGAGAACATGCTGAAACACTACGTGCCGGAAGTCGTCAAAGTCGAAGCGGTGGCGTAATCCCGGTCGCAACAACGAAGAACATCAAGGAGCGCCGCGCGCCATGTCAGACAAGATGATAAACGATCAAGCCCTAGACCTCATTTTCCGCGATGCGCTGACGAGGAACGGCTGGGAAGACCGCAAGGTTTCGCGGCCCTTGCTGCAGGCGGTCTATGATCTGATGAAATGGGGCGCCACTTCGGCGAACTGTTCGCCGGCGCGGTTTGTTTTTGTCGCCTCCGACGAGGCGAAGGCGCGTCTGAAGCCGTTTCTTTCCGGCAATAACGCCGACAAGACGATGAAAGCGCCATGCTGCGTGATCATCGCCCATGATCTCGAATTTCATGAAAAACTTCCCGAACTCTTTCCGCATACGGATGCAAAGAGCTGGTTCGTCGGAAACGAGGAGTTGATCAAGACGACCGCTTTCCGGAACGGAACGTTGCAGGGCGGCTATTTCATGATCGCAGCGCGCGCGCTCGGTCTTGATTGCGGGCCGATGTCCGGATTCGATAACGCCGGGGTCGACCGGGAGTTTCTCGGCGGCACGAAATGGAAATCGAACTTCCTGTGCAATATCGGGTACGGCACGGACGAAAATCTGTTCCCGCGCAGCCCGCGACTCGACTTCGATCAGGCATGCAGGATCGTCTAGGAGCATGATGCGAAAGAGCGTGGACCAGATTTCCAAAGCCTATTCCGGCGGCTGAGAAGACGGCGCCGATGAAGGTTCTCGCGATCGATACGTCATTTGAGGCCTGCTCCGCAGCGATATTGAGCGATGGCCGCATAGTATGGTCGAGGCTCGAATTGATAGGGCGCGGCCATTCCGAGGTTCTTCCGGTTATGGTTGCGGAGGGACTCGTCGCCGCAAAGATATCCGCGCAAGACCTCGACAGGATCGGCGTCGTCGTCGGCCCCGGGGCGTTCGCGGGAATTCGCGTCGGGCTCGCATTCGCGCGGGCGCTCTGCCTCGGCACAAAGGCTCGCGCCGTCGGTTTTTCCTCGACCATGGCGTTAGCGGCAAGCATCGACGCAGGCGGGTTTGTTGCGCCCGTCTTCGACGCGCGGCGGGGCCAGGTCTATGCGGCGCTCTATGATCACACGCTCCGTGAGCGGATTGAACCGTTCGTCGCTTCGCCGCAGGAGGCGGCGCAGCGTCTCGCCGCTGCGGCTGAAGCGCCGATAACGCTGGCGGGATCCGGGGCGCTGCTCGCTGCGCCGCATCTTGGGATCGCCTTTGCGGTGTCTGGAACGAAAGCGATCGATCCCGCCGTGCTGGCGCGTCTTGCCGCTGCGGCGTCCGCGCCAATTTCTGCGCCGTCGCCGCTTTATCTGCGGGCGCCTGACGCCGCGCCGTCTTCAGGGTCGCTATTTGCGGAGGTTCCTGGCGCGTGAGCGAGTGGACCATACGTCCGGCGAAACTCCACGACGCCGCCATCGTCGTCGATCTTGAGGCGCGCGCATTCGGCGCTGCGAGCTGGGGCGGCGCTGCGGTCGCTGACGGGCTTACCGCGCCGCATGTTTCGACGCTGATCGCGTTTCATGAAGGTGAACGGGCCGCCGCCGGCTTTATCTTCTGGCGATCGCTCGGAGAAGAGGCGGAAATATTGTCGATAGGCGTTGCTCCCCGCATGCGGCGGCGCGGCGGGGCCCGCGCGTTATTGGACGAAGTCGTCGAGCGCGCGCGGAACGAAGGCGTCCGCAAATTCTTTCTTGAGGTCGATGTCGCCAATACAGCCGCGGCGGCGCTATACGCATCTGCAGGCTTTGAGCGAATCGGACTGAGAAAACGTTACTATAAAAATGGCGGCGACGCGCTCGTCATGAGGCTCAATCTGTGATTAAACGGCGCGCGAACGGAGGACCTTTCTGATGGACCGTCTCGAGAAAATCTGCATCGAGAAAGGCATGCGCATGACCGAACAGCGCCGCGTCATCGCGCGCGTTCTGTCGTTCGCCGAGGATCATCCGGACGTCGAGGAAATCCATCGGCGCGCGTCTGAAATCGACCCGAAAATCTCGATCGCGACCGTATACCGCACAATGCGCCTGTTTGAGGAGGCGGGCGTCGTCGAGCGCCACGATTTCCAGGACGGCCGGTCGCGCTACGAGGAGGCGACCGATGACCATCATGACCACCTCATAGACCTCAAGACGGGCAAGGTGATCGAGTTCGTGAACACCGAAATCGAGGCGCTCCAGCGGCGAATCGCCGAAGAGCACGGCTTTCGGCTCGTCGCTCACCGGCTGGAGCTTTACGGGGTTCCCCTCAAGAAATAACAGCCAGCGTTATTGAAATATTAAAGTACACTGGGTAGTGTACCTCCGCTCGTAGGAGGCACAGATGGCGCTGCGCGACCTTTATCCGATTCCCGACATCGATCCGGTATGGACCGTTCCCCAGGACTTCGAGACTGCGTTTGACTGGCGGTACGACGACGGCCGCAAGCAGATGATGCACCTCTACCAGAAGGGCAAGGACATGCAGTGGGACGCGATCTCACGCATCGACTGGGACGAGGAGCTTGATCCCGACAATCCGATGCAGGTGCCGGACGAGCTTTCGGGCCTTTTCCATACGCCGATCTGGCAGAAGGCTTCCGAAAAAGAAAAAGCCAATATGCGCCGGCATTTTCAGGCGTGGACCATTTCGCAGTTCCTGCAGGGCGAACAGGCGGCGATGATCTGTGCGGCGAAAATCGTGCAGCAGGTGCCTGACATCGATTCGAAATTTTACGCCTCGACGCAGGTGATGGACGAAGCGCGCCATGTCGAAGCCTACAGAAAGCTCCTCGAAAAATTCGGCCTCGCCTATCCGATGACGAAGCCGCTGCAGACGCTGGTCGATCAGGCGCTCAGAGATTCGCGCTGGGATATGACTTATCTCGCCATGCAGGTCGTCATCGAAGGTCTTGCTCTCGCGGCGTTTGGAAACATCCGCGATACGTCGAAGAACAAGCTGACGCAGCAGGTCAACGCCTTCGTCATGCAGGATGAATCGCGCCACGTCGCGTTCGGTCGCCTTGCGCTCAAGGATTACTACCCGCATCTCACTGACAAGGAGCGCGGCGAGCGCGAAGAGTTCCTGGTTGAAGCATGCTATCACATGCGCGACCGGTTCGAGCAGCGCGAGACCTACGCCATTTTGGGACTCGACGTCGAAGAGTGCGTCCGCCTTCAAAACGAGTCCGGTTATATGAAACTGTTCCGGACGATGCTGTTCCAGCGCATCGTGCCGATCGTGCGCGATATCGGTCTGTGGTCGGACAAAATCCAGAACGCATACGCCGACATGGGCGTGCTTGGCTTCGCCGAAACCGATCAGGCGGCGCTCGTCGCGGAGGACAATCGCCGCGCCGAGGAGCTTGACGAAGAGGCAAAGCTCGCACGAGCCGCCTATGTGAAGAGCGTCGCCGATCAGGGCGCGCGCGTTTTCGCGGCGGAATAGAAAGGCGCAAGCTCTAATTTTTTGCGTCGCCGCTGCAATAACGCGCTGCGACGACGCGGCCGTTCCCGCGCTCCTGCACGATCACCGCGCAATCGAGGCCTTCCGCCGGCGCGGTGAACAGGAATTCTCCCGGTCCCGTATGTCCGGTCGCGATCGGCGCGACGGCGTGAACGACGTTCGCCTCGCGAAAGGTGACGCCGGCGTTGTCGCCGCCGGAAATCTTCGTCACGGCCCTGCGCTTGAAGCTCACGACGAAAGCGTCATAAGGCGCGCCGACATTTTCAATCCGTGTACTGTATATATCGCCCTTGGCGCTGTCGATTTCGAGAAGAGGCGGCGTAGGGCGCGCCATCTCGTCGAGGAACTGCGCTTCGAGAATGCGTTTTTCAACCGCGTCGCGCTGCGAACCGGCGACGCTGATGACGCCGTCGATCACCGTCTGCGGCGTCATTTTCATCGCCCGTCCGCGAATGCGCTTGTTGTAGGAAATCTGGCGCGCGCTGAAATCGGGCCGCGCGAAGGGATCCTTCCACGCGCCCACGCCGGGCGCAGGGATCGCGTCCCAGTAGTCGACATGCCAGGTGAGCGCGACGATGTCCGGACGCGCGGCGAGAGCGTGCATCACCTCGGCGGCCGGCGGGCTCTGATTGCACGCCTGCGACACGAACATTTCGACGACGACCGGCCTTGATGCATCGC
>JBGSLM010000144.1:0-3547 GCA_041740755.1 Parvularculaceae bacterium
CAGTCCCAGTGTGGCTGATCTTCCTCTCAGAACAGCTATAGATCGTCGCCTTGGTAGGCCATTACCCCACCAACTAGCTAATCTAACGCGGGCCGATCTTTCGGCGTAAACTTTCCCCCGAAGGGCGTATCCGGTTTTAGCTGAAGTTTCCCTCAGTTGTTCCGAACCGAAAGGCACGTTCCCACGCGTTACTCACCCGTCTGCCACTCCGTATTGCTACGGCGTTCGACTTGCATGTGTTAAGCTTGCCGCCAGCGTTCGTCCTGAGCCAGGATCAAACTCTCAAGTTGAGTTTGTGGATCCAGTGTCGGGCGGGAAGCCCGACGCTCATCTTTTTAATTACTGACGTCGCAAAACCAAACCTCCGAATGAACGGAAGTATTTGGTTTTTCTTGAGATACGTCAGCGGATGACTGATCCGGCTTTGAACCTAAAAGGTTCCGCCAGGACGCACGCCGCCCACGTTTCTCTTCCTCAGATTCACTTGTCAAAGAGCCGCCGGATTTTCCCAGATCACCCCGAAAAAACGCCGACAAAAAACCGACACACCCGAGACCGCCCCTTTTTCCTTCCGGCTTTCGCCATCCGGCTTCAGGCGGCCATCCCGGCCGCGTCGGTGGAGCGCGGATGTAGTCGCCCGCCCTCCGCCTGTCAACGCTTATTTAGAACTTTTTTTCGCTTTCATTTTTTTCCCCAAAATCCACAGAAATCGGGGCTTTTTTGACGAAAGCGGCCTTAAGCGGGGCCTGCGCCCCGCTGGGCAAGATCTCAATAACGCTGAGGGGACGGACCCTACGCAAAAGGGTTGCAAAGGGCAAGGGCTTTTTCGCCGCATGATTGGGTTAATGAAAGGTTAAAGGGGGGTCCGGGCCGGCAGCCAGGAGGGGGCGCTTTTTGGGCCCGTCCCACAGGAGGCGGCCCTCGTCCTGCGGCGGCGTCAAAGGGATGCCCATATTATTCCGTAGGCGGAGCGAATTCCTCCCGATGAACTTTTTGTGAACAGCGATCCAGACGGCCCGGCGCCGGCGTAACAGGTCCGACAACCAACTCACAATGGAGACATCGACAATGCGCATTCCCGCCTTCGCCGCCCTTGCAGTCCTCGCCGCCGCCTCGCCCGCTCTCGCCGGACATCACGAAGAAAAGAAGATGGAAAAGGCGTCCGCCGATATCGTCGACACCGCCGTCGCGGCCGGCCAATTCACAACGCTTGTCGCCGCCGTGCAGGCCGCCGGCCTTGAAGACGCCTTGCGGGCAAAGGGCGCAAAGACCGTCTTCGCGCCGACTGACGCCGCCTTTGCAGCCCTTCCGGCCGGCACGGTCGAAGACCTGTTGAAGCCGGAAAACAAGGAAAAACTCGCCGCGATCCTCGCCTATCATGTGGTTGACGGAAAAACGAAATCGAAGGCCCTCGCCGGCAAGAAGCTGGACGTCGTAACGCTCAACGGCGCGAAGCTGTCTGTTGACGGAACGAATGGCGTCATCGTCGGCGGCGCCAATGTCGTCACGGCGGACATCTACGCATCGAACGGCGTCATCCATGTGATTGATG
Organism: Parvularculaceae bacterium; assembly: GCA_041740755.1. Lineage (GTDB taxonomy): Bacteria > Pseudomonadota > Alphaproteobacteria > Caulobacterales > Parvularculaceae > Amphiplicatus. Next base: position 1,553 of record JBGSLM010000144.1, read on the forward strand.
CGGTGCTGTTGCCGCCGGCGGCCGAATAATTCCTGCCAGAATGAAAGCGACAGAGCGGGAGCCGACGGCTCCCGCTCGTTCAATTCACGACGCGATATATTGCTTTAACGCCGCGGCCCTAAGCCGAGAGCACGGCTTCAATCACGTCGGGGCGCGTTTCGATAACCTTCAAAAGGATTCGCGCTGCAGCTTCCGGCTGGCGACGACCCTGTTCCCAGTCGCGAACTGCGCCGACAGTGAAGCCATATCGATCCGCGAACGCTGCTTGCGTCAGTTTGAGCTTCCGGCGGATTTCCTTGACATCAACCGTATCGGGGACATGAACGCGAAAGGCGCGCTTGTCGGCCTTGCCGTTCGCATAATCGGCGGCCTCGCCCAGTCCCTTCATGATGCGATCGAAATTCTTTTTCCTGCTCATTGACCGCTCCATCGCTTGACGCCTGACGCGATTGTTTTTGTCATTTTCGCCATCGCCGACGTTTCCGCCTTGCTGAAATTTGCGCGCGATCCTTTTGCGAGAACCGCCACAAGAAAAACCGGCAATTCGCGCGCGGCAAAATAGGTGACGACGCGATAGCCGCCGGATTTGCCTTTTCCCTTGCCTGCGATCCGCAGTTTCCTGCAGCCGCCCGAACCGACGATCAGATCGCCCGCCGCCGGATTAGCCGACACAACATCAACAACGGTTCGCATTTCATCGGTCGTCATCCTCTCCTCCTTCGCGGACGCCAGGTAGGAAGGGGTTTCGACGACCGTATGCATCGCCGTCCATATACGGCATTGCCGTACTTTTGTCAAGCTGTAGGGAGCGTGCGTCGATCAGGCCGACAATGTCGCCCATACTCCAAAGAGAACCGGTCGAGCCAGCGGCCATCGCGGCCGTGACTTTCAGCAAATTGTGGATGTGCCGCGAAAGTCCGCAAGGATCCTTGCGACCGCTAAGACGCGATATATTCCTTCAGCGCTGCCGCTTCGCGCTCAGCGTCGTCGATCTTTCTTTTGACCACATCGCCGATCGAGACGATGCCGACAAGCTGGCCCCGGTCGACGACCGGCATGTGCCGGATGCGCCGGTTGGTCATCACCCCCATCAACTCGTCAAGCGTCGTGTCGAGCGTGCAGGTGAAAGGGTTTTTCGTCATGCAGTCGGATACGGGCCGGGAGAGCACTGCCGGGCCTTCGCTCTTCAGGCGCCGGACGACATCGCGCTCGGAAAAGATCCCCGAAACTGTGCCGTCGCCGTTTTTCACAACGACCGCGCCGATGTTTTTCTCGCCGAGAATATCGACGGCGTCCTTGACGGTCGTTGCGCCCGAAACCGCAAACACGTCCGCGCCTTTCGACTGAAGGATGTGTTCTACCTTCACCGGAACCTCCTTCTCCTGAAGGTGTGAAGTCTGCGCTATTCCGCAGGAAAATCAATTCAAAATCATCGGGTTTCACGTCCGCGCGTTGTGCGGCGCGAAACGGCGTCAGCGCCTCGCCGGATCAAAAAGCGGAAATGCGAGGAGCCCGAAAATGAACCCGCCGACATGAGCCTGCCAGGCGATGTCAGCATCGCCCGCCCCAACGCCCGGCCCGAACACCGCGATCGAGGCGTTCATGGCGATGACAATCGCCGACCAGATGAGAACGCTTCTGTCTGTGAGCGGAAGAACGCCTTTCGCGGAGGCGGGCTTTGAATAGGGCCGGTGGAACGCAAAGCGCACCAGCCCGCCGAGAAGGCCCGTAATTCCGCCCGACGCGCCGACCAGAAGGGTCGCGTCGCCAATATGGAATAGCGAGAAAAACGCGCCGCCCGCGGCGCTGCTGAGGGCGAAAAACAGGAAAAAGCGAAACGGCGAGTCAAAGCGCCGCGCGACCGGCGTCCCGAACACGAAAAGCCAAAGCAGATTGAAAAGGAGGTGCGGACCGGTCGCGTGCAGGAGCGCATGAGTGAAAAGCGGCGCTATCGCCCAGAACCACCCGCCAGGTCCCGCGCCGCCAGCCGCCAGC
>JBGSLM010000145.1:0-19657 GCA_041740755.1 Parvularculaceae bacterium
GCGCCGCCGGCGATAAGGCCCGGCCAGCCGAGCATGGGCGAGACGAGCAAAAGCTCAAACCAGGTGAAGTTGATCGAGATGTCTGACATCAGCTCGCCTCGCGACCGCGCACGACGCCGAACGCGACAAGTCCAAGGCCGACAAACATCGCGACAGTGAGCGACAACAGCCCGCCTGTGACGATCATCTCCTGCCACGGCGCGGCGTTCCGGCCGGGCGCTGCAATCGGCATCATCGAGCCTGCGCCCCAGATCGCGGCGAGAAGCGTCGTCAGCCAGTTGACGCTCGTCCCATAGACAAGCGACCAGAAGGCGACGCGTTCCGCATTGGGGCCGAGCCGCACATTCTCCCACACCGCGCCGAGCGCGATCAGCAAGATGCCGTTCATCACGCCTTCAAGGTGCGACGAAAGCCCCATGCGCGGATTGGCGACCATGCCGGAAAAAAGCCCCGTCGCAAGGCCGAGTAATATGAGAACGACGCCAAGCCTGATGAGGGGAAGTTTCATCGGCGGCGCTATTTCAAAAAGCCGGCGCGTCTTCGCGCGTCAGGCGAAAGATCAAGATCGCTGCGCGCTCTGTGGCTTCGCGAATGGTCGTCAGGTCAAGCGATTCATCCGGCGTGTGGCCGCCTTCGCCCATGGGCCCAAGACCATCCATCGACGCTTTGACATGAGGCGCCGCAAAGGAAATGTCAGCGGCGCCGCGCGCTGCGGGATCGTTTCCGATGACGGGCCCATAGCCCAGATCCTCAGTCACCGAAGAATAAAAGCCGAGGAGCGCTTCATTGCCGGGCGAGGGCGACATGGCGGGATAGGAATCGATGAATTCTATCTCGGCGCCGGTGAGGGGAAGATTTTTGGCGACGATCTTGCGCATGACGGCGCGCGCTTTTTCCTTCTGTTCTTCCGAGATGAAGCGCAGATCGCCGTCGACGATCGTCTTTTGCGCGACGACGTTGGTCTTGCCGAATGCCGTTCCCTTGCTCGCCTCGAAATCATAGTGAACGTCGCTGCCGCCGACGAGCGCGCCGACATTGAAGGTCAGATATTTCTGCTTGTGCAGCTTTTCGTAGAATTCGGTGACGATGCGCGCCGCTTCGTAGACTGCGCCGGCGCCGACGTCTTCTGAAAAGATCGTGCTTGAATGATTGCGCTTGCCGCTGGTCGTGAGGCGCCAGGTCGATGCGCCGCGCCGCGACGTGACAGCGACGCCCTTTTCGCCTGCCTCGAAATTGAGCGCGACATCGGCGCGCTTTGCCGCATCAATCAGCGACGCGCGGGAGGCGCTGATCGGCTTTCCGGTGAATTCCTCGTCGCCCGTGAAGATCACTTCGATCGACGCGCCGTCGAGCGCGCCAGCGTCTGCAAGCGCCTTCAGCGCGTAAAGCGCGACGACATCGCCGCCCTTCATGTCGGCGACGCCTGGACCGTGGGCGGTGTCGCCTTCGCGGCGAAAGGCTGCGGCGCCGTCTTCGCTTTCAAAAACGGTGTCGAGATGGCCGATCATCAAGAGCTTCAATCCGCGCGTTCCATCGCGCGTCGCGATAAGGTGCCCGGCGCGATTCATTTCAGGCGGAAATTCCTCCCAGCGCACGGTAAAGCCCAGATCAGCGAAAGCCTTTGAAAATTCAGCGCCGACGGCGCGAACGCCGTCCTTGCTCATCGTGCCGGACCCGATATTGACGACGCGCTCAAGGAATTCGATCGCCTCCGTCTCCCGCGCGGCGGCCGCTTCGCGGATTTTTGTTTCATCGGGAGAGAGCGCCGCCTGAGCTGCTGTCAGGTTGAAAGCGAGCGCTGCTGCAATCGCGGCGATTTTGTTCATGGAGCGGCCCCTTGTTATCTTGCAGGGGCGACCATGGCGCAGCTTGCAGGCAGATTCAAACGTCACGGGGATAGCGATGCGGGATAGCGCGGCAAACGGTACCGCGCGCCGTCAAGCGCGCGCGTCAATCCAATCAGGATCAATCGCTTGCCGCCGTGATCAAGTCGCTTCCTCACCGTTGCAATTGCGTTGGGGGCCCGGCGGCGAGGAAGGCGACTATCAAGTGTTCCGTCCCTAACGCCGGCATGACCCGGATCAGGTTCGAAGGGTGCTTCTCAGTCCCTTATGCCCTTGCTCCCTGGCGCGTATTGCTCTCTTCGTCCGGCGCAATGAGCAAGCTCATTAGAGGCGGACCATGAAAGGTTGCGCGTCGCACGAGCTGTCGTCCATTGGCGACAGGCGGGACGCCCCTCGGAACAATCGGATGGTGACTCAAAAATCGCCGCTCGACAAGTAAAATCGGCGCAAGGGCGGCATAATCGGCGGCGTCAGATTTTCGACGCGGCGCCGACCGGCGCCGCTTGATCCGTATGCGAAGCAATGGCGATCGCGCGCGCAATTGCGGACTTCATCGCGTCTTCGGAAAAATTCATGGTCAACGTATCCAGTATCTCACCGGTGTCGGCGTCGACGAGCACGGTAAAGCCGGTTGCGCCCTTGTTTCGTTCATAAAGATCGCCGACGCCGTATTTATCGGCTTCTGCGCGGATTTCGTCGCGGGGTCCGAAAGTGAAATCGAACTCGACGAACGCGACCGGCTCTTTCGCGAATGAAGGAATGACTTTCGTGAGTTTCGGCATCAATATCTTGCACGAAGAGCACCAGGCGGAAGCGAAGGTTGCGGCGATCACCTCCGGCTTCCCATGCGACGGCGCGTCGGCGCTGGTCGCGGGCGATTTGACGGTCATAATGACGGCCGCTGCAAAAGCGGCGGCAAGCGCGAAGGCGGCGATCCGGGTTCGTTTCATGCAGCGTGCATTTCCTTACATTCTGTCCGTAGATACAGCATCGCGCGCCGCACTGTCTTCACAAGCCTGTCAGCGTCAGCCGCCCATGCGGGCGAGCGTCACCTTTGAGCCCGGACGGCGGCCAAGTTCCGCCGAAATCCAGACGCTGACGTCGATAAGGGCGCCAAGGTCTACGCCGGTGTCATATCCCGATCCGTGCAGCGAATAGACTACATCTTCCGACGCGACATTGCCGGATGCGCCCTGCGCATAGGGACAGCCGCCCAATCCCGATACGGACGAATCGAAGACGCGAACGCCTTCCTCGATCGACGCCCAGATATTGGAAAGCGCCTGACCGTATGTGTCGTGATAATGGCCGGCGAGCGCTGCGACCGGAACCTCGCCCGCGACGGCGCGGATCATCGCGCGCGCTTCGTCATGCGTGCCGACGCCGATCGTGTCGCCGAGAGAAATCTCAAAGCAGCCCATGTCGTAAAGCGCTTTCGCAACGCGAACGACATTTGAAAGGGGAATTTTCCCCTCATAAGGACAGCCGAGCACGCAGGATACATAGCCGCGCACAGCAATTCCGTCCGCCTTCGCCGCTGCGATCACGGGCGCAAAGCGCTCAAGACTTTCGGCGATCGAGCAATTGATGTTCTTTTGCGAGAAGCTTTCGGACGCGGCGCCGAAAACCGCGACCATATCGGCCCTCGCCGCTCTTGCGCCTTCATAGCCCTTCATGTTCGGCGTCAGCACGGGATAGGAGACGCCGGCGCGCCGCCTGATCTTCGTCATCACTTCGTCAGAGGCCGCCATCTGCGGCACCCATTTCGGAGAGACGAACGCGCCAGCTTCGACCGATTTGAACCCGGCGGCGGCGAGACGTTCGACGAGGTCTATCTTCGTTTCGACGCCGACAATCTGCTTTTCATTCTGCAGCCCGTCGCGCGGCCCGACTTCGACAATGCGGATCGAATTTTGCACTCTGTCTCCGGTTCGCCTACGATAGCGACCTTAGTATTTCACCGCCGTCGAATCCAGCGCGGCAGGGAGCGTCAATGAACCGGAAAGCATGCTTTACTCTCGCGGCTGTCGCCGCCGGGCTCGCGAGCCTCGGCGCCGTCGTATCGCTTCCGCGCTCTGTAGAGGCGTCGACAGCGCCTGCCGACATCGACGTCGATACGACAAAGCGCTTTCAGCCGATGGAAGGATGGGAAGTGACGGTCCGGGGCTGGGATATCAACAAGATTGAAGATCGCTTCGATCCGAGCTTCGCCGAGAATATGGATGAGGTCGCCGACGTCCTCGTCGATCGTGCGGGCGTCAATCGCCTTCGCCTCGAATTAGGAACGAACGCGGAAAGTCCCGTCGATCACTGGACGCCCTTTGAGCGAGGGGAGGTGACGCACACTGTATGGCAAGCGCAGATGTATGAAAATCACAATGACAACAAAAATCCGTTTGTCGTGGATCCCGCCGGGTTCCAATGGTCGGCGCTTGACTACAAAGTTGAGAAGATCGTGCTCCCCGTTCGCGCCGCGCTCGCCGCGCGCGGCGAAAAGCTGTTCCTAAACCTGTGTGTTGTCGATTTTGCAAAGGGCGGGCTCGGATCTCTCGATGTCGCCGTAAAGCCCGAGGAATATGCGGAACTTGTCGTCGCGGCGTTCGATCATCTGAAATCGAAATACGCCCTGACGCCCGACGCTCTTGAAATCACGCTGGAACCCGAAAACGCCGGAACATGGAAGGCGGAGCGTTTCGGTCCGGCGATCAAGGCCGTGTCAAAGCGGCTCGCGGCGAAAGGATTTGCTCCCCAGATCATCGCGCCGTCGACGACGCGCGCGAGCAACGCCGTTCCTTATTTCAACACTGCATTACGATCCGGCGCGAAAATCGACGTCCTCGCCTATCACTCCTACGACCGGCCAGGAGACGATATTCGCCGGGAAATCGGGAGAACGGCCGCGGCCGCAGGCGTCAAGACCGCAATGCTCGAACATTTGCGCGCGGATGTGAACGAGTTCTACCGCGACATGACAATTGCGAATGTCTCATCATGGCAGCAATGGGCGATCGCTCATTTCAAGGATGACGGCAAATACCTGCTTGTGGCGGATCTCGCGAAACCGAAGGGAAAGCGCGTGCGCCTTGGAACAAGAACGCGCATGCTGGCTCAAGTGTGGCGTCATGCGCGTATCGATGATGTCCGCATCGGCGCCGCTTCCGCCGACCCGGCGCTGAAGCCTCTCGCGTTTTTGCGCCCCGACGGCGGCGTCGCTTTGTCCGTGATTGTCGATCGGCCGGCTGAATTCACGGTCGGCGGCCTTCCCGCAGGCGTCTACGAAATCGAGCGCACGACGCCGCAAAAGCCCGGCGAAAGCGCCGGTACCGCGACGGTTGGCGATGACGGGCGTGCAGCGCTTTCGATGCAATCGCCTGGCGTTTTGACGATTTACGCCAGATCGCGGCGTTAAAGCTCGACGCCGCGTTCTTTGACCCGCTCGCGCGCGCGCTCAAGCGCATTTGCGCCGACTTTTGATCCAAAGCGATTTCCAAGTTCCACCGCCTCGGACATGATGACCGGCAATTTTGTCAGCATCGCCCGGCCTTCCGGAGATTTATAGAAGTTGATCGACGCCCGCATCTCGCCGACGCTGAGGTGCCGCGCGTAAATTTTCGCGGTTTCGCCGATGATGACGTCAACTTCCGCCCGCAGCGCCGCAGCGAATTCTTCCTTGAATATGCCGAGATCCTTTTTGGAAAGATCTGGATTTTGCTCCTCAATCGCCGGCCATGATTGCGCGAGCGACACATCGACCATCTGCGAGAACATTTGGGCGCCGCCGATAATTTCGATAAGCTCGCGGGCGATAGCGGCGCGCTCTGCTTCGCTGTCGGCCGCGTGGGCCGGCGCAAGCGATGTGAAAAACAGCGCTGTCAGCGCAAATAAAACTGATCGGAACATTTGTTCCCTCATCGGTTGCAGGAAACGTCACGCTATCGCTTTTGGCGCCGCGCCGCCAGTCCGGCCGCCTGAAGCGACCGGGCAAGCGATTCAAGCCTTTCGCCCGAGGATCTAGCCTTCGACGAGGTGTGTTGCGTGGGTGACCGCAGCGCCTGCGCGCAACGCCGCCGTCACAAATCCCGCCTCGGCGATTTCAGCGTCGGTTGCGCCGGCCTTCTTCGCCGCATCGCGATGAATTTCAAGGCAATAGGGGCACTGCGTCGTCATAGCAACCGCGAGCGCAATCAGCTCCTTGTATTTTTTCGGAATGGCGCCGTCGGCAAGGGCGGCCTTGTCGAAGGCGGCGAAGGCTTTCATGGCGTCTGGCGCAAGCTCGCCGAGTTTGCCGAGCTTTTTCACATTCTTGATGTCGTACATTGTAATTCTCCCTCGCCGGATGCGGTGAGGGTTTCTACGCCGACTCTTCGAACTCCACCAGCAGATCTCGTTCCTTCACCTGATCGCCCGGTTTGAAGCGGAAGGATTTGACGACGCCGTCATGGGGCGCCTTGATTGCGTGCTCCATCTTCATCGCTTCCATGACCATTAAGATCGCGCCGGCGGAGACGCGATCGCCTAGTTTCGCCTTTATCAGCGTGATGACGCCCGGCATCGGCGCATTGAGCGATCCTTCGGCGGAATGACCTGCGAGCGCGCCGGCCAAAACGTCTGGATGCTGAATATCGAAGTGCTCGGCGCCGATGAAGACGCGTTTGCCCGCCCCGTGATTGACGACCGCCGCCTCGAATGTCTCGCCATTCATGGTGAGGCGAAGTCCGTTTTCCGACGGCGCGCCTGAAAACGAAAATCGCAGCAACGGCGCTCTCGCGACGGGGGAGGAGGGAGGCGCATCGGCGCTCTCCCGCCGCTTTGCCGCCGCTGCGTTGAGATCGATCTCGACATCGGCGCCGTTAGCGCCTGCGGTGACGCGCGCGATTGCGGGTTCGCCGTCATGGGTGATCCAGGCGACGGCCTTTGCCGGTTTGTTCAGCCGGAACCCGGTGAGCGATTCCCAAGGGTCGGCGCTTGCCTTCGAGGTGACGTCGATATGCCGCTGCAACAGCGCTGCGGCGATGGCGCGGTTTCCCGCCGGCGCGGGTGCGAACAGCGCGTCGCCATGCTCTTCGATATAGCGGGTCGACACGTCGCCCGCGATAAAGTCGGGATCGGAGGCGAGGCGATGAAGAAACCGCGCATTGGTCTCGACGCCGCCGACGCGGATTTCCTCAAGCGCCAGGCGAAGGCGCGCCAGCGCTTCCTCGCGCGTCGATTCGCGACAGATGATCTTGGCGATCATCGGGTCGTAAAACGGCGTGATCGTCTGACCTTCCTCGACGCCGGAATCGACGCGCCCATCATGCGGAAAGCGCAGCGTCGTCAAAGTTCCGATCGAAGGCGAGAAATTATTGTCAGGATTTTCAGCGTAAAGCCGCGCCTCGAACGCCCAGCCCTTTTCGCGGATATGCTCCTGTTTCAGCGGCAAGCCTTCGCCCGCCGCGACGCGCAATTGCCATTCGACGAGATCGACGCCGGTGATTTCTTCCGTCACCGGGTGTTCAACCTGAAGACGCGTGTTCATTTCCATGAAATAGACGCCGCCTTTTCCGTCATAGAGACATTCAACGGTCCCGGCGCCGCGATAGTTGACGGCCTTGCCGGCGTTGACGCCGATGTCGTGCAAACGCTTGCGGACTTCGGGGGCAAGGCGTGGGGCTGGCGCTTCTTCGATGATTTTCTGGTGGCGCCGCTGCACCGAGCAATCGCGCTCGAAGAAATGAACGACCTCGCCTTTGCCGTCGCCGACGATCTGCACTTCAAGATGCCGCGCGCGCGCGATGTATTTTTCGACGAGCACGCGGTCGTCGCCGAATGAGTTTTTCCCCTCGCGCTGCGCGCTGGCGAGCTGTTCGGCGAGGTCCGCTTCGCGGGTGACGACCTTCATTCCCTTGCCGCCGCCGCCCGCCGTCGCTTTCAAAAGGACGGGATAGCCGATCGCGGCGCATTCGCGGCGGAAAGTTTCATAGGATTGATCGGCGCCTTGATAGCCGGGCGTCGTTGGAACGCCCGCTTTCTCCATCAGGTCTTTGGCCGCTGATTTCGAGCCCATGGCTCTGATTGTCGCCGCTGTCGGCCCGATGAAGACGATGCCGGCTGCGTCAAGCGCGTCGGCGAATTTCTCGTTTTCGGAAAGGAAGCCGTAGCCGGGATGGATCGCCTCAGCGCCTGTGCGCTTGGCCGCATCGATGATGCGCTCAATGCGAAGATAGCTGTCGGCGGGCGCGGCGCCGCCGATGTGCACAGCCTCGTCGCACGCCTTTACATGCGGCGCGCCCGCATCGGCGTCGGAATAGACCGCAACGGTCGCAATCCCCATCCGCCGCGCCGTTCTGGCGACGCGGAGTGCGATTTCGCCGCGATTGGCGATGAGAATTTTTCGGAACATGCGCGTCACCTGTTCATGCGTTAGCGCTGCTCATCCTTCGCGACGCCTTCGCTGCGCGAAGGCTCCTCAGGTTGAGGGACGGAAATATTTCAACTGGATGATCCTCATCCTGAGGAGGCTTGATCATCTTTAGATGATCAGGCCGTCTCGAAGGATGCGCCGCGCGCCGGGCCATCGTCACTCCCTGATCCAGTTCGCCTTGCGCTTTTCGAGAAATGCCGAAACGCCTTCCTTGCCTTCAGGCGTTGCGCGTACGCGCGCGATGATGCCGGCGGTCTCTTCCATCACCGCTTCATCGACGGGGCGGCCCGCGACGATGCGGATCAGGGTTTTTGCTTCCTTCTGGGCGGCAGGGCCGCAGGCGAGCAGGTTTTTGACGACGCCGTCGAGCGTCTCATCCATCTGCGCCTTGAGGCACACCATGTGGGCAAGGCCGATTTCTTTGGCCTTCGCCGCATCGAACCGCTCGCCGGTCAGGAAAAAGCGCCGCGCTGCCCGGGCGCCGATCGCGTGAATGACGAAGGGCGATATGACGGCCGGAATGATGCCGAGCCGCACTTCCGAAAGCGCGAAGAACGCGTCGTCCGAAGAAATGACGATGTCGCAGGCGGAAGCGAGCCCGACGCCGCCGCCCATGCAGGCGCCGTGAACCATGGCGACCACCGGCTTTTCATTGGCGTAGATCGAATGCAGCATCGCGGCGAGCCGGCGCGCGTCGGCCATGTTCTCCGCAGCGGAATATTCGGATGCGCGCTTCATCCAGGAAAGATCGGCGCCGGCGGAAAAGGCGTCGCCAGCGCCCGCAAGCACGATCACGCGCACGGTTACGTCGCGGCCGAGCGTCTTCATCGCGTCGGCGATTTCGGCGATCAATTGTTCGTTGAAGGCGTTCTTCACCTCCGGCCGGTTTAGCGTCACGCGCGCAAGACCGCGAGCGTCGGTGGAGATGGTGAGGTGTTGGTAGGCCATTAATTGTCGTCCTTGCTTAATGCGAGTCTTCGTTTGGTGCGAATCGATAGAATCCAATAACAAAATCCCATCCAGATTCCGAAAAACAACGCTGCAACCAGATAAAACGGCGGTGGGTCGAACCAACTGGGCCCAGTTTTGGTAAGTCCGATTGGAAGAATATAAGCGATCGGAAACCAGGTGAAAAAGCCAAGCAGGAAATTTCGCATCGTCTTCCCCCTACATCCTGAACACTCCAAATTTGGTTGTTTCGACCGGTGCATTCAAGCTCGCTGAGATACAAAGGCCGAGCACGTCGCGGGTTTGCGCCGGGTCGATGATTCCATCGTCCCAAAGCCGTGCGGAAGAATAATAGGGCGAGCCTTGAGTGTCGTAATCGGCCCTGATCTTGTTCTTGAACGCCTCCTCGTCGGCGGCGCTCCATTCCTCGCCCTTGCGCAGGCCCTCGCGGCGGACTGTCGCCAAAACGCTCGCCGCCTGTTCGCCGCCCATGACCGAGATGCGGGCATTGGGCCACATGAAAAGGAAGCGGGGGCTGTAGGCGCGCCCGCACATGCCGTAATTGCCGGCGCCGTAGGAGCCGCCGACGACCACGGTGAATTTCGGAACGCGCGCGGTTGCGACCGCCGTGACCAGCTTTGCGCCGTCCTTTGCGATGCCGCCGGCTTCCGCCGACCGCCCGACCATGAAGCCGGTGATGTTTTGAAGAAAGACGAGCGGAATTTTGCGCTGACAGCAAAGCTCGATGAAATGCGCGCCCTTCATGGCGCTTTGCGAAAATAGAATGCCGTTATTGGCGAGAATGCCGACCGGAAAGCCATGAATATGCGCGAAGCCCGTAACGAGCGTCGAGCCGTAAAGCGGCTTGAACTCGTCAAAGACCGAACCGTCGACGATGCGGGCGATGATTTCGCGCGCGTCATAGGGCTTTCGGATGTCGCGCTCGACGACGCCATAGATTTCTTTTGGGTCATAAGCGGGCGGGCGCGGATCGGCGAGAACGAGCGATCCCTGCTTCACCCAGTTCAATCGCGACACGATCCGGCGCGCGAGCCCAAGCGCGTGGTCGTCGTCTTCGGCGAGATGATCCGCAACGCCGCTCTCGCGCGTGTGGACATCGCCGCCGCCCAAATCCTCCGCCGTCACGATCTCGCCGGTCGCGGCTTTGACGAGCGGTGGCCCGCCGAGAAAAATCGTTCCCTGACGGCGAACGATGATCGCTTCGTCCGACATGGCGGGGACATAAGCGCCGCCTGCGGTGCAGCTCCCGTGAACGACCGCGATCTGCGGAATGCCCGCCGCCGACATGTTCGCCTGATTGTAAAAAATGCGTCCGAAATCATCCTTGTCCGGAAAAACCTCGTCCTGCATCGGCAGGAACGCGCCGCCCGATTCGACGAGATAGACGCAAGGAAGGCGATTTTCCGCCGCGATTTCCTGCGCGCGCAAATGCTTCTTCACCGTCATCGGGTGATAGGTGCCGCCTTTGACCGTCGGGTCGTTGGCGACGATCATGCATTCAACGCCCATGATGCGGGCGATGCCGGTGACGACGCCTGCGCCGTTGACGTCGCCTGAATACATTTCCCAGGCGGCGAAACCGCCAAGTTCGAGGAAGGGCGCGCCCGGATCGACAAGGCGCTCAATGCGCTCGCGCGCGAGCAGCTTGCCGCGCTCCTTGTGGCGGTCGGCGTAGCGGGAGCCGCCGCCTTCCGCGACCTTGGCTGTCCTCGCCTTTAGATCCGCAACGAGCGTTTCCATCGCCGCGCGGTTCGCGGCGAAATTTTCTCCGCCCGTATCGATCTGAGTTTGGATGCGTCCCATCGAATTCTCTCGTTTAGCGCGCCGCGCCCGGCTTCACGCGCAATGACAATAGAAGAAGCGCGGGCGGCGCAAGCAATTCGATCCACTTGAGCATGACGAACAAGGGATGCGGCGCGCCGACGCTCGCCATCGACAGCGCACGCCCGGCGCCGCCCGCAAAGAAGAGCGCAAGCAGCAGCCGCGCAACATTCAAGGAGGCGGGAAGGGCCCGAGCGGCCCGGACGGCTACGACGCCGTACGCGATCCAGAGGACTGAGTAGAAACACATTTCATTGTCAGCGTCAGGCGAAGACAGCCCTGTGATCTCTTCGCTGCTGAGGCCTATGGCGCCAAGTGCGCCGGCAATGGCGTTGGCGACCGTTGCCGGCCCGGCAAGGAAGACTCCCGTCCCGATGGCGACGGCTGAAGCGCCGAGCACCAGGAGCGCCGCCGCAAAAATCCGCTGAGCTGACACCGATCATGCCCCCTTCCGTCCCACGGGCTCGCAACGCCGTCCTGCCGCCTCAATAATCCGGTTGTCCGACAATAACAATATGTGATAATGATCCTCAAAAGGCCGTTAACGCCGGCCGACAAGAAACAGGAATGAGGAGCTGCCCATGGCCCGGAACATCCCCCATCTCAATTTCAGCCTTCCGGAAGAAGTCGGGGAAATGCGCGAGGTGGTGCAGCGTTGGGTCGCAGATCGCCTCGCCCCCCGTGCGGCGGAGATCGACGCGAAAAACGAATTCCCGCGCGACCTCTGGCCGGAGCTTGGGGCGCTTGGCCTTCTCGGCGTCACGGCGGACGAAGCGTTCGGCGGATCGGGTCTTGGCTATGTCGCGCATTGCGTCGCTATGGAGGAAATCTCGCGGGGGAGCGGCTCGGTCGGGCTCTCCTACGGCGCGCATTCAAATCTTTGCGTCAACCAGATCAATTTGAACGCCAGCAAGGAGCAAAAGGCGCGCTATCTGCCGAAGCTCATTTCCGGCGAGCATCTTGGCGCGCTGGCGATGTCTGAACCCGGCGCCGGGTCGGACGTCGTATCGATGAAGCTGCGCGCTGAGAAAAAGGGCGACCGCTACATCCTCAATGGCAACAAGATGTGGATCACCAATGGTCCGACCGCGGACGTTATTGCGGTTTACGCCAAGACCGCGCCCGAAAAAGGATCGCGGGGGATTTCAACCTTCATCATCGAAAGGGGCTTTAAAGGCTTCTCGGCGGCGCAAAAGCTCGACAAACTCGGCATGCGCGGCTCGGACACCGGCGAACTTGTGTTCGAAGATTGCGAAGTGCCGGTCGAAAATCTCATGGGCGAGGAAGGCGACGGCGTTCGCATCCTGATGAGCGGTCTCGATTACGAGCGCACCGTGCTCGCGGGCGGATGCCTCGGCCTCATGCAGGCGGCGATGGATGTCGTCATGCCTTATATCCATGACCGTCAGCAATTTGGAAAACCGATCGGCTCTTTTCAGCTTGTGCAGGGAAAGGTCGCCGACATGTATACGACGATGAACGCCTGCAAGGCCTATGTTTACGCTGTCGCCGCCGCTTGCGACCGCAAGGAGACGACGCGCCAGGATGCAGCCGGCTGCATTCTTTATGCGGCGGAAAAAGCGACGATGGTCGCGCTCGACGCGATCCAGCTTCTCGGCGGCAACGGCTATATCAATGATTACCCGACGGGGCGGCTGTTGCGCGACGCCAAGCTCTATGAGATCGGCGCCGGGACATCCGAAATCCGCCGCATGCTGATCGGCCGCGAACTGTTTGAAGCGAGCGCGTAAATGACCAAGGCGTTTCAACAGCTCGAACGCGCGCCTGCCTATATGAAGGTTTATCGTGCGATCGAGGAACGGATCAGCGACGGCACGCTGAAAGACGGCGCACATCTGCCCACTGAGGCTGAGCTTTGCGCGCAGTTCGGCGTCACCCGCTCGACCGTGCGCGAAGGGCTGCGGCTTTTGGAACAGACGGGATTGATCGTTCGCGGCGCCGCGAAGAAGTTTTTCATTAGGCGGCCAAACTCCAACGATATTGCGGCGGCGGCGTCGAAGAGCTTCGCGCTCGGCGGCGTCACCTTTTCGGAAGTATGGGATGCGCTGGCGACGCTCTATCCGGAAGCGGCGCGCCTTGCCGCCAAGCGGCTTTCAAAGGCGAAGGTCGCCGAACTGAAGGCCGTCCGCGCAAGTCTCGAAGCGGCGAAGGGCGACGATCACGAAGCGACCGTCGCCGGCGCCGTTGAATTCTTTCAGCAGATCGCGAAGGGATTGGACAACCGCGTCATGCTGGCGATGCTGCAATCCTTGAACCTGATGATCGGCGAGAGCCTTCGCCACGTCATCGCGGGTGCGCCGAAAGCGAAAGACCGCATCCTCAACGCGCAAAAGAAACTGGTCGAAGCGTTCGAGGCGCGGGACGCCGACCTTGCCGCCGACTGGATGGCGAAGCACATCGACGATCTAAAGCGCGGCTATCAGGTCGCGAAGGTCGATCTCGACGAGCCTATTCTATAGGGCGTTCGCAAGGCGCACTCGTCAAACGCCGCCATGCGGCGCATAATGCCGCCTGCTGTTCCGTGTGTTCCCGGCAATCGAACTGGAGGCCCACGATGACAATTGAAATCATCCCATCGGGCGAAGCCTGCGGCGCCGATATTCGCGGGCCCGATCTTTCAAGGCCGCTTTCAGACAGCGTCGTCGCCGATATCAGAGCGGCTTGGCTTCAGCATCATGTGCTGGCGTTTCCAGACCAGAAGATGACGGACGACGATCTTGAACGCTTCACGCTCTATTTCGGGCCGTTTGGGTCCGATCCGTTCATTGCGCCGGTAAAGGGGCGCGCGCACATCATCGCCGTCATGCGCGAGGCGGAGGAGGCCGGGCCCGTCTTCGCCGGAAGCTGGCATACGGACTGGAGTTTTCTTGAAACGCCGCCGGCTGGAACGTGCCTTTACGGAATAAAAATTCCGCCCGCAGGCGGCGACACTCTATTCGCCAATCAGCATCTTGCTCTTGAAAAAATGCCCGCCGAGTTGCGCGCGAAGATCGAAGGCAAGAGAGCGTCGCATTCGGCAAAGCTGGTATATTCTTCATACGGAATATATGGCGATGCGGACCGGTCGACGCGCTCGATGGACATTCGCCCGTCCGATGCGGCGAACGCCTCGCGGTATCATCCGCTCATCCGCGCTCATCCCGAAACGGGCCGCCTCGGCGTATTCGGCTGCATCGGCTATGTCGTTGAAATTGAGGGAATGTCATCCGCCGACTCGCTTGCTCTGCTCGGCGAATTGTTCATTTGGCAAACGCGCGAGGAATTTCAGCACCGGCGCCGCTGGCGCGAGAACATGCTCGTCATGTGGGACAATCGCTCCGTCATTCATATGGCGACCGGCGGGTATCAGGGCCACGAGCGGCTTTTGCACCGGACGACGATCGGCGAGCGGACATAGGGTTAGGGAAGTGCGATTTTCTCAAGGGCCTTTCGCAAATCGTCAGGCAAACTCACCGGCTTTCGCGTCGCGCGATCGACATAGACATGGACGAAATGCCCCTCGGCGGCGGGTTTGTCCTCGCCCGCTTTGAATATGGCGATCTCGTACCGAACCGAGGAGTTGCCGATCTTTGCGACGCGCAATGCGCCTTCAAGTTTTTGCGGAAATTCAAGCGGCGAGAAATATTTGCAGCCTGTCTCGACGACGAGCCCGATGACGGCACCATTGTGAATATCGAGCGCGCCGCTGGCGATCAGATATTCATTCACGATGGTGTCGAAATAACCGTAATAGGCGACGTTGTTGACGTGCCCATAGACGTCATTATCCGCCCAGCGCGTCTGTAGGGGAAGAAAGTGTTTGTAAGTATCGCGCATTCCAATCCCTACAAAACCTCGCCATACATCTTCAGCGCATCGTCATAGGTCACTGCGCGCGGATTGTTGCGCATGACGCGTTCGGCTTTCATCGCGTCCTCGGCCATTCGGGGAAGGTCGTTGTGCGATATGCCGAGATTGGAGAGACGCCGCTCAACGCCCGTCGCTGCGACGATTTCGATCAGCCTGCCGATGAAGGCGTCTGCGCGTTCCGCAAAATCGCCTGTCGTGTTGGCGCCGATGACGTCGCCAAGTTCCGCATAAAGCGGCGCTGCGGCGGGCGCTGAAAAACGCAAGACAGGCTCCAGCATCAGCGAATTTGAAAGCCCGTGCGGAATGTGAAAGAGCGCGCCAAGCGGATAGGCCATGCCGTGTACGGCGCCGACGGGGGAATTGGTGAACGCCTGTCCCGCCAGCATCGAACCGAGCAACATGTTCGCGCGCACGTCCGCATCGCCGGGCGTTTCGCAAGCGGCTACTATGTTGGACGAGAGAAGCCTCAACGCCTCGCGCGCGAGCGCGTCTGAAACCGGGTTCTTCCGGTGGCGGTTCGTATAGGCTTCAATCGCATGCACCATGGCGTCAACGCCGGTCGCCGCGGTTACATGGCGGGGAAGGCCATAGGTGAGCGACGGGTCAAGGATCGCGATGTCAGCGAACATCTGGTCGCCGAGTATGCCCATCTTCTGCTCGTCGTCGGTCGTGACGACGGCGATGTCGGTCACTTCGCTTCCCGTTCCTGACGTCGTCGGCAGCAGCACGAGCGGCGCGCGGCCGCCCCTGATATTGCCTGTGCCGTAAATCTCTTCGAGTTTTTGGGTCGAATGGAGGAGCACCGCGATGATCTTCGCCGTGTCCATCGACGAGCCGCCGCCAAAACCGATGACGCCGTCAGCCTTGTGTGCGCGCGCAATCTCGACCGAGTTTCTGACGACACGCGCGGGCGGATCGGCCTCAATCCCGTCGAACAGGAAATAGTCTAGCCCCTCGGCCTTTAGGCTCCCCAATGCGCCGTCAATGAGGCCGGCATTCACAACGCCCTTGTCGGTGACAATCACCGGCCGCTTCATCCGCGATTTGACGATTGCGCCCAATCGCGCCGACGCGCCGGTTTCAAAGATGACGGACGGAACGGTGCGGAAGGTGAAATTCATCAATTAAACCTCACCAGTCGCCCGGGGCGTTCATCCGTCACCTGATCGTTCAACACGACCTGGCGTCCGTTGACGAGCGTTGCGCGAAAGCCTTTGACTTTCTGCAGCAATCTTTGCCCTCCGGCGGGGAGGTCTTTCACCATGCGCGGTGCTTTCAAGGAAAGGCGGTCGTAATCGATGACGTTGATGTCGGCTCTGGCGCCGACTTTCAAACGCCCGCGATCTTCAAGCCCCAGATAATCCGCGCCGTCGGCGGTCAGCATCTGCACCGCGCGCGACAAGGGGATGCGATGATTTGCGCGGTCTCTCGTCCAGTAGGAGAGGAGATAGGCGGGGAACGACGCGTCGCAAATCGTGCCGACATGCGCGCCGCCGTCAGAGAGGCCGATCATCGCGTTCGGATGCGTCAGCATCTTGTGGACGTTGTCGTAGGAATACTCGGTGTAATTGTAGATCGGGAAATAGATGAGCTGCTTGCCGTCGAGCTCAAGCAGCACGTCATAGAGTTTCTCCATGACGGAGACGCCGTCGCGCCGCGCCTCGGCGCCCAATGATCCTTCCATGCCCTGATCGTAATCGGGCGTCTCGCCGAGCCGGTAGAATTTGTTGGCGACAAGCGCGATCCCGGCGATCAAAGCATCGACGATCGGCGGGGTCGACGAGCCGGGGCCTGCGAGCTTGATCGGCTTGTCCGCAAGACAGCGCTTCTTGAAATCCGGATCGCGCATGATCGCAACGCGCGCATCGAGCGGTTTATCCTTGATCTCCTGATACATCGGCTGCGCCATCAGCGGGTGCATGGTGCATTGAAGACCGTTGAAGACGCCGATGCCGCGCGGCGCGACCTGCACGCGAAAATCGACGCCGTCGGCGTTTAGCCGTTCCGTCTCTTTGAGAATGCGCTTCCACTGATCCGGCGCGAAATCGCGCTGCATCAAGGAAATCGAGCAGGGACGCCCGCCCGCGCGCGCGAAGGCTTCAACGAGGGCAAATTCGTCCGCGAACTGATCGCCGGGACGTTCGAGATTGAAGTCGTTGACGATCTGGAGAACGCCGCGCATTCGCCCCTTCATGACGGAGGCGAGCGCGACCAATTCCTCGCGGCCCGCTTCCGATGACGGCGTCCAGTCGCCGTCTGCGGTGCGGTGTACGTCGCTGCGTCCGATCGAAAAGCCGGCGGCGCCCGCATCGAGCGCTTCTTTCACCAGCGCCTGCATGCCGCGAATATCGTCCGCTGTCGCTTTCTCGTGAAAGGTTGCGCGCTCGCCCATCGTATAAACGCGGATCGGGTCGTGCACCGCCATCGCGGCGAAATCGATCGTGTGCGGCATCGCGTCGATGGCGTTCAGATAATCGCCAAAGCTCTCCCAGCCCCAGCGAATGCCTTCATGGAGGGCGGTCCCGGGAATATCCTCAACGCCTTCCATCAGGCGAATGAGCCGGTCGTGATCGCTCGGCCGCACTGGAGCAAACCCGACGCCGCAATTGCCCATGAGAACCGTCGTCACGCCGAAATTGACGGAAGGGCGCATTTCCTCATCCCAGGAAATCTGCCCGTCATAATGGGTGTGGAGATCGATAAAGCCCGGCGTCACAATCGCGCCTTCGGCGTCGATGTAACGATCCGCATCCTCGGCGCAGCGCCCGATCTCGGCGATCCGTCCGCCCTTGACGCCGATATCGGCGCGGAGGGGTTCGCCTCCGTCGCCGTCGAAGACGAGGCCGTTCTGGATCTTGACGTCGAAGCTCATGGGCAGTCTCCCGCGCTGTGTAGGGCGCAGCTTAGCGCTACGGCGGCGCACTGCAACGCCCGCCCGCAGCGGTCAGTAATGGTGCCAGCTCAAAAGGCGCGCCATGATCATGGTCAGCGATATGCACGCCCAGAAAGTGAGGCGCGTCCGCAATGCTCCGTACCATGATGGAAAATCGGCGCTTGAGCGAAGGTCGCGCAACAAGATCCAGACGTAAACGGCGATCAGGATCAAATAGCGCTGAACCGATGGGACCGAAAAAACAAGGAACCCGCCCGGCCAGATCGCGAACCACGCGGCAAGCGTTGCGATCATTCCAGGAACGAGCGACGCGGGCGAATGGCCTTTTAGTCCCGCTCCGGCGCCGACGCCCGCCATATAGGCGGCGATGATCCCGCCATAGGCGAGAACGAGCGTGTGAATATTGAGCGCCATCCATTGCGGAACAATCAGCGGCGATGTCCACATGACAGCGGCGCCGAATACGAACGGCGCAAGGCCGAACATGCCGAGCCGCGTCATTTCATCTTGTTGATGGGTCATCGCGCTCCTCCCGCACGGGTCATGATAGCGGCAATGAAGGGTCAAGCGAAACGCCGTTTCCGGCGAAAAAGAAAAAGCCGCTTCGCCTTTTAGGCGAGCGGCTTCGTTGCTGGAGGCTTGCCTGCGCTATTCCGCAGGGGCGAGTTCGTTCGCGGCGGGGTCGGGCGTCTTTGGGGCCCAGGCGGCGACTTCGGCGTCTTTTGCTGAGCGCTCGGCCGCCGGCATCGTTCCGGCAAGACCTGCGGCCATTTCGCCCGCCTGCGCATCGCCGTTCTTTGCAGCGATCGAATACCAGAAATAGGCTTTCGCTCGGTCCTGAATGCCGGCGCCCGCGCCTTCCGGCGTCGGGTGGAAGGTGGCGCCGAGATTATACTGGCTATCGACGAGACCAAAGCTCGACGCTTTTTCAAACCAGGAAACCGAAGCGGCGGGATCGACCGGTCCGCCTTCGCCGCGCGCGGCCATCACGCCGAGGCGGTGCATCGCCAGAACGTTTCCGCCGTTGGCTGCGCGTTCAAACCACATGCGCGCCTGTCCAAGATCGCGGTCATAGAGCTGGCCGAGTTTGTAGAGTTCGCCGATCTGCAATTGAGCCGGCGGGTGACCGAGCGACGCCGCCTGCTCGATATGGGTGAGCGCCGCGCGCGCGTCGCCGTCGGTCGTCGCGGATTTCAGCGACGCGATGTTCTCAAGGTAAAGCTCGCGTGGCCGCACGAGCGGCGATTCTGCGACTGACGGCGCGATGCGATCGTTTGCCGCCGGCGCGTAGACGTCGGCCGCCGGCGCTTCTACGCGCGCAGCCGCGCGAACTGGCTTTTTGCCCAGCGTATCCTTGAACATCAAAAACGCCGCAGCGCCAGCGAGAACGATCGCGCCAACTAGACCCAGCACGCCGCCGGCGTTCGGGATCTTCTTCAGCTTTGCTGCGAGTGCGTTAACTCCGGCGAGAATGCTCGGCGCGGCGGCTTTTGCCCCGACCGCCGCTTCCGTCTCGTCCAGGCTGGATGCTTCTTCGATTTTCGGCGCCGGGCGCAATTTGAGCTTGGCGACGAGCCCTGCGACGCGCGCCTTGACGGAGGCTTTCGCGTCCGCTCGTTCAGCGTCTTCGGCAGTCGTGCGATCAACGGCGGGCGCAGTCAGCGCTGCGGCTTCCGCCGCCTTTGCGTCCTCAGCTTCCTGCTTGCGGCGCTTGATGCGGGCGACAAGGATTGCACGCTGTTTAGGCGTCAGTTTTTTCTTCGGCGCCGCTTCTTCTTCGGCGGCCTTTGCGGCCGCTTCGCGCGCGGCTTGCCGTGCCGCTTTCAGATAATCGGCGCGCGCCTGCGCTTGCGACGC
>JBGSLM010000146.1:0-4988 GCA_041740755.1 Parvularculaceae bacterium
GTCGGCCCTCGCGCTCGCTGGTGCGGGCGCCGCTCACGCCAATTACGACATCGGCCTCAAGGCCTACGAGCAAGGTCAGTACGACGTAGCCGTCGATATCTGGACGCGTTTTGCCGTAGCGGGCGACGTGCGCTCAATGAAGGCTCTTGGCGATGTTTATTCGGGCGCAGTGCTCGAAGGATCGAAAGGCGCCAAAGTCCCGCTCGAGACCGGGCGCAAGATCGACAATGTGGAGGCGCTGCGCTGGTATTCTCTCGCGGCCTATCACCGTTTCAACGAAGGTTTTCAGATGCCTTCGGCGGAAGAGCGCAATGCGCAGATTCTCGCCGAAGAACGTCTCCCCGAAATCCGCTTCCGCATGAGCACCGGCGACGTAAGCAAGGCGCAAAAGCTCGTTTCCGACACGTTTGAGCGCGGCAGCCCTTACGACCTCTACACGCTTGGCGACATGTATCGCCGCGGCACTGGCGTCGACAAAAACAACACCAGAGCGCTTACCATGTATGCGCTCGCGAAGGCGCGCGGCGTGGGCGCCGCGTCGATCGCCTATGAAGAACTAGAAGCGCTGATGACTTCGACAGAAGTGAAATCGGCGAGCGAGACTGTCGTCGGCTGGCAGCCGCCGCTTCCGGAAGAGCATGTCGGCGACACGCCGCAGATGAAAGAGCTCGAGCGCACGAAGAAGGAACTTGAAGAGCTTCGTCTGCAACAGGCTCTGTCCGCGATTGCGGATATCGATGTCGAACTGATCCAGCGCGCGCTTAGGTCGCTTGGCCTTTACTACGGGACTGTCGATAACGAGATGGGTCTTGAGACGCGCGACGCGATCCGCCGGTTCCAATACACGCAAGTCAGCTCTGACACGGTGCTGACCGACGAAGAAAAGGATGCGGTTCGCACCGGCGTTCTGACCGCACGCCAGACGGTGAAGCTGTTCGAGGCGGCGGCCAAGGAAGGCCACCCGATGTCGCAATATGTGCTCGGCATCATGCATGTCAGGGGCATTGGCGTCGTCCAGGATGGCGACAAGGCGCTTGAAAGCCTCAGCAAGGCCGCCAAGGCCGACCTCGCGATCGCGCATTACGCGCTCGGCGTTGTCTATCGCGACTCGACGCCGGGTCTTAATCCGGTTCGGCCAGACAAGGCGAAAGCGGCCATTCACTTCGCTCGCGCCCAGTCGCTTGGCTATCGGCAGGCGGGCGACGCCCTACGGCAGCTTGAATTCGAAAAGCCGCGCAGCATCGATTAGCAGGAGATGGGTTCAATGAAACGCGTACTCACATTTCTGGCGGCGGCGAGCAGCCTTTCAATCGCCATCTCCGGCGCCGCTTCGGCGCAAACCCTCGGCGGGTTCCCGATCCGCGAGCCTGGGGCGTCCGGCTCGTCAAGCGGTTCTTCAGGCGGCGGCGCCTCGACGTCGTCCCGCAATGAAGTCGTCGTCAGCAAGGACGCCGGCAGCAAAGTGACGACGATTGCGCAAGCGATGAGGATCGTTCGTCCTGGCGGCACGATCCTCGTGAAGGGCGGGCAGTATAACGAGAACATCGTCGTCACGAAGCCGGTTGAAATTCGCGGCGTCGAAGGCGATTACGGCCGCAACGCGATCATTCGCGCCTCCGCGAATTCGCCATGCGTCTCAATCGCGCCCGACTCGGCGATGGCGAGCGTCAGCCTGTCGTCGCTGATATTCGAATTCGACGCATCAGTTCCCTCCGGAAGCTGCATTGAGGTTCGCGGCGGCACGGTTTCGGTGTCCGACAGCTTCATCATCCCGTCGGATTCAGATATCCCGCTGCGCGCCGCCTACGGTCCGCTCAGCGGCCAGATGCGCCCGGAACTCCTCGACCATCTCGCGCGCCCGTCGCGCGACTCAGGACTTTATGCACAGGTCGGCGACGCGTTCGGCAAGTGCAAGGAATCGAGCAAGGACGGCTCATGGTGCAAGGCGACTTCGCCCGAAGCGGTCTCCTCATGTTCCGAAGCATATTCCGGCGTGCTGATGTGCCAGTCGACCTTTGCGGCTCGCGGAACGCTACAGTGCAAGGAAAAAGGCAAAGATCTCTGGTGCAGGGCTGACGACCTCGTAACCGCCAGCGGCGGCAGCGACGACGCCTCGCGCCTTGAATCCTATATCGCGCGCCACGCTCAGCCGGTCGGCGCAGAAAACAAGAGCTGGCAGGTCGCAACGGGAGGCACTCGCGTTGAAGAGATGCTCCACGCCCGCACAGCGCGCGGCGCAGGGCTGCTTTCGGGCCCGTCGGCGGGCATTCGAGTGACTGCTGGCGACGTCCGGCTCGACGGCAATGTGATTGTCGGCACTCGCACGGCGGTCAGCTTCGGCAGCGACAACAACGCCTTCATCAAGGGCGCGCTGACCAACAACGTCATCATCGGCAATGGCGTCGGCATCGCGGCGGCCGGCGGCGCAGCGGACCTTCTCCTCACGCGCAATACGATCCGGTATAATGCCGGCGACGGCGTCAACGCAGATGTCTATGACGGCGTCAAAATCATCGCCAACGAAATATCCGGCAACCAGAACGGCATTTTCCTTTCGGAGAAAGTCCGTATGGCGACGGTATCGTCAAATCTCGTTGCACGGAATTTCTCGGATGCGATGCGCGTCTCAAGCGGCTTCTTCGGCGCAGTCGGCGGCAACACCTTCGCCGAAAACGTCGGCTGCACGATGCAATTCTTCTCGGCCGAACAGAAAATCCTCAACAACGCCAATATCAAGGTGACGGCGTTCCGCGATTTCACGCCGCAAGTCGTTTATGAAAACACGAACTACTCGGTTGGAAATTCTGGCGACGAAAAATCCCGCAAGATCCGCAAGAACTATCGTGAGAACGAAGAGCGCGCGCCATTGGCCCGGCTCGCCTCTTGCAACGCGCCGCTCTGATCGATCTTTCAATTCGAACGAAAACGCCCCCGGAAACGAGGGCGTTTTTTGTATTACACGAGAGGCGGCATGCTGAGCCCGCGCCTCAGGGGCAGGGGTTGGTGCGGGCGGTCGGGGTCGAACCGACACTCCTTGCGGAACCAGATTTTGAGTCTGGCGCGTCTGCCAATTCCGCCACGCCCGCGACGCCGAAAGAGCGCGGATAATAGGGGCGGGACTTTGCGGGTCAAGGCGGCGCTTTACGCCTTGTGATGGGGCCGCGACGATCCGTCCAAAGCGCTCGCGCCGGGTTTGCGTATATTCTGCGCCCATGCTCGGCGTTCTCAGAACCAGACCCTTTGTCGATCAGGCCCTCATCATCGCGGCGCTTGCGAGCGCAGCGCTTCTGGTCGGGGCGCATCTCTTTGAGCATGTCGGCGGCCTTGCTCCTTGCGCGCTTTGTCTCGATCAGCGCGAAGCGCACTGGACCGGACTTGCGCTCGCGATCGCTGGGGTTGTCGCCGGATCAGCTTTGAAATGGCGTCGCGCAGCGATCGCGACGGCGGGAGCGTGCGCGCTGGTCTATTTCTTCAGCGCGGGGCTCGCTTTCTACCATGCGGGCGTCGAAAATCTTTTCTGGCCCGGCCCCGCAACCTGTTCAGGGGGCGGGCCGGTTGATCTTGCCGATGGGTCGCTTGCTGATGTTCTCAACGAAAAGCCCTCAGGCCCCTCCTGCACAGAGGCGGCGTGGCGCTTTCTTGGCGTTTCGATGGCGGGTTATAATCTTCTTGTTTCCGCAGGATTGTTTGCAATCTGTCTTGCTGCGGCGGCGCTTGCCGCGCGGGATGCGCGGCGGCAAGCGCGCGGCGGGAGCAAAGGCGATCCGTGACCGGCGAATTTGATATTGACCGGATGATTCCGGGCCCGTGCGCGAACCGGCTCGCCGAGATGTTGCGGGTTGACCATGCTGGCGAGCATGGCGCCGTCCAAATCTATCGCGGACAGCGCGCCGTTTTCAGCGCGTTGCCCGGCAAGGCGGAGCTCGCTGAGACGCTTCGTCTGATGGAAGAGGGTGAAGCGGAGCATTTGACGACCTTCAACCGGCTGCTGGCTGAAAGGGGCGTTCGGCCGACCCTGATGTCGCCGGTCTGGAGCGTCGCCGGTTTCGGTCTCGGCGCCGTCACGGCGTTGATGGGGGAAAAGGCTGCGATGGCGTGCACCGCCGCAGTCGAGGAAGTCATCGAAAAGCACTACGCGAAACAGGCTGAGGCGCTCGACGCGGCCGAGCCTGTGCTTGCACGGACGATCAGAGCGTTTCGCGACGACGAACTCCAGCACCAGCGAACCGCAGAAGAACGCGGCGCCGATGAGGCGCCGGGCCATGGCATGCTGAAAGCGGTCATCCAGGCTGGATGCCGCGTTGCGATCAGGCTGTCCGAAAAGATCTGACTGCTGCCCCGCGCTTTTGCCCCTGGACGGTAAAGCGGCTAGGCTTCGAGCCTGTTTCCAGCAATTCAGGAACTTGCCAGATGACCCCCAAAAAGATGCGCCGCATCGCAGGCGCCCTTAGCGCCGTTTCATTAATCGCGCTCGCGGCCGGCTGCGCCAGGAAAGAGAAGACTGGCGATACGGCCGCCGCCAGCGCTGAAGACGCCGCCGCCTTTGTCGAAAAAGTCGAGACGACCTATCGCGACGCCTTTGAAGAGGCCGGCCGAATTCAGTGGGTGAATTCAACCTACATCAATTTCGACACCGACTGGCTCGCCGCCAAGAACGCCGGCGTGGCCTGTCCCCCGTGTTGTGGACGGTCAGTCAAGGTAACGCCATCTTTTCCTCGAATGCAATCGGGCTGAGATAGCCGATCGTCGAGTGACGGCGCTTCGGATTGTAGAAGCATTCGATATAATCAAACACGTCCGCCTTTGCGTCATCGCGCGTCCGATAGGTTCTGCGGGATACGCGCTCGGTCTTCAGCGAGGAGAAGAAGCTCTCCATCGCTGCATTGTCCCAGCAATTTCCCGACCGGCTCATGGAGCAATCGACGCCGTGATCGGCGAGCAGGCGCTGGAACGCTTCGCTCGTATACTGACTTCCCTGATCTGAATGA
>JBGSLM010000147.1:0-3152 GCA_041740755.1 Parvularculaceae bacterium
GCGGCCGAGCGCGCGAAATCGCGCCACAAGCTGAAGCCGCCGCGCGTCGGCGACGCCGGCGATGGACCCCGCAAACGCCGGCCCCTTCTGAGGGAGTTCGGCTATCTTTGCGTTTCGCTTTTTTTCCTCGCCGGGATCGGCGGGCTTGGCGCGCTTTTCCTCGTCATCGCGCCGTGGCCTGAAGAAGGCGCAGATCTTTGGGCGGTCAACCGGACGCCCGCAATCGTCATCGAGGACAGGAACGGCCGGGAGATCGCCGCGCGCGGCGCGCGCTATGGCGAGGCGGTCGCGATCGGCGAATTGCCGCCCTATCTGGTGAAAGCCTTCCTCGCGACCGAAGACCGCCGCTTCTATGAGCATGGCGGCGTCGATCTGCGCGGGACGATGCGCGCGCTCATCACCAACCTCACGTCGAATGGACGCGTCGAAGGCGGATCGACGATCACGCAGCAGCTTGCGAAAAATCTTTTCCTCTCGCCGGAACAGACCTACATCCGCAAAGCGAAGGAAGCGATGCTCGCGCTGTGGCTTGAAGGGCGCTACTCTAAGGACGAAATTCTCTCGCTCTACATCAATCGCATCTATTACGGCGCCGGCGCCTATGGCGTCGAAAGCGCGGCGAAAACCTATTTCAACAAATCTGCGCGCGACGTCTCGCTGTCGGAGGCGGCGCTGCTCGCCGGTCTTCCGCAGGCGCCGTCCACTCTGGCGCCGACGCAAAATCCGCTCGGCGCGCAAGACCGCGCCTTTGAAGTCATCGACAACATGCGCGAGACCGGCGACATCACCGAATTCGAAGCGCGCGACGCGCGCAAGAATCCGCCGGTGATATCGAGCGGCGCTGCAAACAACGATGTCGGCTGGTTCTTTGATTATGTGGCCGAGAAGGCGCGCGTCCTCGCCGGGCCCGACGCCATCGATATCGTGATACGCACGACGCTGGACCAGAAACTGCAGCGCGACGCCGAAGCGTCGGTCAAATCCATTCTCAATGTCGACGCCAAGGTCTCCGGCGCGATGCAGGGCGCGCTGATCGCCTATGAAAATGACGGCGCGGTTCGCGCCATGGTCGGCGGAAGAAGCTATATCGAGAGCCAGTTCAATCGCGCGACGCAGGCAAAGCGCCAGCCGGGTTCCGCCTTCAAGCCGATCGTCTATGCGGCGGGTTTTGAAAACGGTATGACGCCGTCGACCCGCTTTGTCGATCAGCCGATCGACATCGCCGGATGGAAGCCGGCGAATTACGACAATCAGTATCGCGGCTCGATGCGGATCAGCGAAGCGGTCGCAAAGTCGATCAACACGATCGCCGTGCAGGTCTCCGAAAAAGTCGGGCGCAAGAAAGTGATCGAGATGGCGCGCCGGCTCGGCATTTCATCGGAGATCCCGTCAGGCGAAGCCGGCATCGCGCTTGGCGGATTTTCCGCAACGCTCGAAGAGCTGACCGCCGCCTATATTCCGTTTGCGGATGGCGGGCTCGGCGTTCGCCCCTACGCGATCACCGAA
This sequence comes from Parvularculaceae bacterium, assembly GCA_041740755.1. Classification (GTDB taxonomy): domain Bacteria; phylum Pseudomonadota; class Alphaproteobacteria; order Caulobacterales; family Parvularculaceae; genus Amphiplicatus. The sequence goes on from JBGSLM010000147.1 coordinate 1,507, forward strand.
ATCTCCGACGGGCGCGGCAAGACGCTCTGGCGCCGCAATGAAAGAACGCCGCCGCCGATCATGGACAAGCGCGTCGCGAAGGACGTGACGCATGTTCTTTATCAGGTGGTGACGACGGGAACCGGGCGCGGCGCAAGCCTTGGAAATCGTCAGGCTGCTGGAAAGACCGGAACGACCAATGATTGGCGCGACGCCTGGTTCATCGGATACACCGCGCAGATGACGACCGGCGTCTGGGTCGGCAATGACGGCTTCCAGCCGATGGACAAGGTGACCGGCGGCGCAATCCCGGCGCGCATCTGGAAGAATTTCATGCTCGCAGCGCATGCCGATCTTCCCCGCTTGCCGCTCGACGGCGCCTATCCCGCCGTCACCTATTCCGAGGGCGGACGGCTTTTGAGTTTCTATCAGGATGTCGCCGACGCCTTTCGCCGCGTCATGCGCGACGGAAACGAAGATCGCGGCCGAGACCAGTAATAGACGCAAGAAAATTCCTGTTGCAACGCGGCGCCTGCGGGAGCGCCGGCAGTACGCCCCGGCAGAGCCGCAATCGCAACACATTATGAACCAAACTGCAGGAGAGTGTCGCCCGCACGCCGCCGCATGAGGGAACATCGATGTCATCGGTTCGAACGCCTGAAAAGACCGGCGAAAAATCCGGCAAGGGAAGGCGCGCCATTCTGAAAGACGCAGTCCCGTGCGGGGCAGGCGTCGACGCAGAACGCGCGCGCACGACCGCGCCGCGCGGCGAATATGAAATCGAGACGGTCGACTGCGCCGGGGTTTCCTGTATCGGCCTTTGCTCATGCTCGACGCAAAACCGCTTCACCCTTTCCTTCGACGCTTACCTTCAGCACCTCAACGAAGGCCGGATCGCGCTGACGAACTGACAGCGCCGGCCGATCGCTCTTGCTGCGGCGCAAAGAGACGCGAAATTGCGTCAATCCACCGGCGCGGATGTGAAACATCCTTGAAGCCTCGCGCCTGATGGCGCACCCTGCTGCAAAACAGGGGCGCCTTGCGACGCGTATCTGCGACGCCTCGTCATATAAGTGATGCGCAGAGAAAAACACCGGGGATTGATACGGGCGAATTCCGGTACAAGGCGTTCATCAGCTATAGCTGGTCCGATCGCAAATGGGGCGAATGGCTCCATCACGCGTTAGAGACCTATCGCGCGCCGAAAAGCCTTGGCGGCAGCCGTCTCCACCCGATTTTCAAGGATCGCGAAGAAGAGGCCGCTGGCGCCTCGATCGGCGACGCGATTGAAACGGCGCTTGGAACTTCCGAATTCCTGATTGTCCTTTGCTCGCCGCGCTCGGCCGCCTCGCCATGGGTCAACCGCGAAGTCGCCTGGTACAAAGCGAACCGCGATGCGAAGAAAATCCTCACTCTTATCGTTGACGGCGAACCGATGGCGTCGGCGAAGTCCGGACGCGAAGCGGAGGAATGTTTTCCGCGAACGCTCCTTTTCAAGGTCGGCGCGGACCTGTCGCCTACGGACGAATTCGAGGACGCGCCGCTCGCCGCCGATGCGCGCGAAAGCGGGGACGGGAAGCGCGGCGCAAAGTTAAAGCTCGCCGCCGCGATTCTAGGCGTCGGTCTCGACACGCTCGTCAACCGCGACAATCGCCGCCGCGCGCAAA
>JBGSLM010000148.1:0-15017 GCA_041740755.1 Parvularculaceae bacterium
TGGCGGCGCTCGCCAGCGAGGACGAAAAGAAAGTAGCCGGGCCGGCGCTCTGGTTCGGCCTGCCCGCGCTGATGCTCGTTGTCGGATTTTTGATCTACACGCTTGCGCCCATTGCGCGCCTTATCAATCGCAACGAAGCAGCGCCGACGCTCGGCGCGCGGCCGCTTGCCTTTGTGACGGCCCTCGTTGGCGCTCTGTCCGTCGGCGGGCTCGCTTATGGCGTATACGCCACGTTCGAGGCGAGCGAGCTGCTGCTCCTTGGCGGGCTTCTCGGCTGGGCCAGGTGGTTCGCCGTCGCTGGAATTGTCGCGGGTCTATCAGGTCTTGCCGTACTCTATTTGACCGTCAAAGCGCGCCTTCAGTCCGCAATACCCATCGGCACGTTGATTGGACTTGGATTAACCGGCGCATCCGGCGTCGCGCTCGCGGCTTTCCTGTTGCTAAACGGCTTTGGACCGTTCTAGATCGCGGCGCTGTCGCATGTATGTTGCATCCTGTTTTGCAGGTCAGCTGCCGCTGCTGATCGACTGCGCCATTCTGGTCCGCCGGAGAGAAAATCTTGGACGCCGCCACCCCGACGCCCATCGCTCCCAAAGCGGCGACGCCGCCGCTCTGGCTTGCAGCGCTCGCCTTGACCGGCGCCGCCCTGATCGTCCTGTTCTGGGACGCTGCGCTCAATTTATGGAAACGCTGGGGGAACCAGCAGGAGCTGTCGCACAGCTATTTCATTCCGGTCATCTCGGCCTACCTTCTCTGGATTAACCGCGACACGGTCAGGAAAAGCATCGGCGCGCCGTCTTTTCTCGGCGTCATTATTATTGGCGCGGCGCTCCTTATGCTTCTGCTTGGGCAGCTGACGAGCATTTTCCTGTTTCAGCATCTTGGCCTCGTCACCGCTATCGCGGGCCTCATCGCCGCCTATGGCGGACGCTCGCTTCTCAGAACGACTGCGGCGCCCGTCGCTTTCCTCTATTTCGCGGTCCCGCCCCCTTATTGGGTCATCACGGTGCTGTCGTGGAAATTCCAGCAGATGTCTTCGATCCTTGGCGTTGCGATGGTCGAGCTGATGGGAATTCCGGTGCACCTTTCCGGCAACATCATCGATCTTGGCGAATACAAGCTTCAGGTCGCGGAAGCGTGCAGCGGGCTTCGCTATCTCTTTCCATTTCTCAGTCTCGGCGTGATGGCCGCCTATATGTACCGCGGCAGGCTTTGGCAGCGCGCCGTGATCGTCGCTGCGACGGTGCCGATCACCGTCGTGATGAACTCATTCAGAATAGCCGCGACCGCCGCGATGGTTCAGGCCTATGGCGTCGACCACGCAGAAGGCGCCCTGCACTTTTTTGAAGGGTGGATGGTTTTCCTTTTCTGCCTGATCGCCTTGTTCGGCGTGATTGCGCTTCTTGCGCGCTTCTCGCGCCCACGGGTCAATCCGCTCGAAGCATTGACGACGCCGGATCTGCCGCTGACGACGCCCAAAGCGACGGGCCGCTCGCACATGACCGTATTTGCAAGCGTTGCGGCGGCTGCCGTCCTCACGATCGGCGCGTCGCAGATCGTGACCGACGACGCGCTCATCATTCCGGAGCGCAAGGCCTTCTCCGGCGTTCCTGGGGAATTCGACGGCTGGTTCGCCGATGTGCGCCCGCTCGACCCCTCGGTCGCCGAAGTGCTCGGCGCCGACGATTCAATCGTCGTCAATCTTCGTTCACCCGAAGGCGACGACTACAATCTCTACTTCGCCTATCTCAATGCGCAGCGCGACGGGCGCTCCTGGCACAGTCCGCGCCAATGCATTCCGGGCGGCGGGTGGAAGATCGTCGGCCAGAGCGTCGTCAATACGACCAGCGGCGACGGCGGGCGATTTAGCTATAACCGCCTCATCATTCAGAACGGCGATTACCGGCAGCTCGTCTATTACTGGTACGACCAGCGCGGGCGGAAAGTCGCCAACGAATTCGTCATGAAATTCTGGCTGATTGTCGACGCCGTCTCACGCAAGCGGTCCGACGGCGCGATGATCCGTCTACTGACGCCGATCTATGACGGCATGACGGTGGAGGACGCCGACAAAAAGCTGCAAGGCATGATCGGCAGAGTCGAGACATTTTTGCCTGCGTATGTTCCTGAATAGACGCTGCACAGTCAGGAATAGTCTTGGGGGCTGCTCGTGCGCGTTCTGATCGCCGCCGGCAATATCTCGATGCGAATGGGCGGCGAGGCGGTTCTGCCGTACCATTACATCCGGGAATTTAAAGCGCTTGGCGTCGATTTTCATGCGATCGCGCATGCTCGCGTTCGCGACGAGCTGATGAAAAGCGACATATGGGAAGAAGGCCGCTTCCATTTCGTTGAAGACTCAGCTCTCGAAAAGGCGGTCAACAGCGCGGGAGAGCGCTTTCCTGCGGCGATCAAAGATCGCGTTTTCATGAGCGCTATATCCGCGATCACCGGCGCAAGGATCGCGCGGCGCGCGCGCCGCCTGGCGCAGGATAAGAAGATCGATGTCATTCACCAGCCGACGCCGGTGTCGCCGAAGTTTCCGTCCTTCCTCTCGAACATGCCGGCGCCTGTCGTAATCGGCCCGATGAACGGCGGCATGACGTTTCCGCCCGCCTTCGCCAGGGAATACGGTCAGGGATCGCTCTTTGCGGTCAATCTTGCGCGGCATCTGTCCGGCCTTGCAAATCGACTGATCCGCGGCAAGCTGACCGCAACGTCGATCCTTGTCGCCAATGAGCGCACCAGAGCCGCGCTGCCGTCAGTCATTGACCGGCGCAAGGTCGCAACGCTGGTCGAAAACGGCGTCGATCTTTCCTTGTGGAATGCGCCGCGCCTTGAAAAGCCGTCCGATCCGACCTTTGTTTTTGTCGGACGCGTCGTTTGGTGGAAGGGCGTCGAGCTTTTGATCGCGGCGTTTGAAAGCGTTCCAGCGAACGCAAAGCTGATCATCATCGGCGACGGGCCGGAGCGCGCACGCCTTGAGGAAGCCGCGCGGCAATCATCCGCAGGCGAGCGCATCGAATTTCTTGGATTCAAGCCTCAGCCTGAAATCCGCGATATTCTTGCGCGCGCGACAGCGCTCGTCCTTCCATCGCTTTACGAGTGCGGCGGCGCCGTCATCCTTGAAGCGTTCGCCTGCCGGACGCCGGCGATTGCGACCGACTGGGGCGGTCCGAAGGAATATGTGACGCCGGAAACCGGCTATCTTATCGCGCCCGATGCGCGGCCGTCGTTTATTGGCGGCCTTGCGGCGGCGATGACCAGGCTTGCGACAGACAAGGCGCTTGCAGCGCGCATGGGCGACGCGGCCCACGCGCAGGTAACGGCCAATTTTTCGTGGCGCGCCAAAGCGCTGCAAATGATCGAGGTTTACAAAGCCGCGATCCGAACCCGCGCAAACAGGCGCTAGTCTTCTGTCCCGTCTTCCGCGGCGGCGCCATCTTTCAGCTTCACCACGTTGACGCGATCGGAGAACTGCGTCTCGTTTGATCCTTCGGCGCGCGCGCCGAAAACGACGCCGCCCATGTTCGATTTCTTCTTCACGGTGATCGACGCGGTCGCTCTGCCGTTTTCATCGGCGCGCACTGTTTTCGACTTCTTGAGCGCGCCTGGTTCGTCGCCGGAATAAAAGGTGACTTCAGCGCCCGGCGCCGCATTCGCCGTGACGGCGACAGCGTCGCCCGCATTCACGTATTTCCGGTCGACCGTGAGTTTGCCGTCCGGATAAACGCCGACCGGACGGCCATAGGATTTGACGGGAGACAGGCCATACGGCGCATGCGCTGTCACGCCGACCGCGCTCGCCGCGTCCGAGCCGCCGATCCCTTGCGCGCCGCCATAGCCTTCCCATACCGGCGTCTTTGCCGGCGGCGCATAGGAAGAACCGGCGATGGGCGAGACCTGCGTCGCCGTTGCAGGCTTCACGAAAGATTGCCCGGCGACCGGATTCTTCCAGTCGATGCCGGGATTGAGATTGGCGATCGCCGCTTCGGACACGTTTAGCCGGTAGGCGATCTTTTCAAGCGATTCTCCGGCCTGGACCGCATCGAGCAGCACAAGCTGATTGCTCATCGCGCTGACGCCCTGCGGCGATTTCAACCCGCCTGGAATCTGCACTGTAGAGCCGGACGTCGAATAGCTGATGTCGGCGACGCCGGGATTATATTCGACCAGCAGGTCGAGCGGCACGTCGCAAAGATTTGCGATATCGACCAGCGATTCCCTATCGGACGGCCTTACCGACGCTTCGCAACGCCCGTCGAGCGCTTCGGCGTCTTGTTCCGTATACAGCTGATGGGCGCGGCGGGCGCCTTCGATGCCGGCATAAGAGACAAGTTCGAAAGGCTCGCCATTCGCGGAAGTCTGTTCCGGCGCGTAGAGAGTGGAAAAATGATCGGCGGCGTCCGGCTGCGGCGCGCCTGTATAAATCGCGGCGAGATAGGGATCGTTCTGTCCGGCCTCGCGCGGTCCGCTCGTTGCACACCCTGTAGCGATCAGCGCGGCGCAGGCGGCGCCTGTCAAAAGATGGGCATCAAATCTCATGGCGACGTTCCCCTGGTACGGTTACGGACGACGGTCCGAACCGATATTAACCATTTTCACAGGCTAACGCACCCTCCCGTTTTGGTCGCCAAGCCAAGGTCCGCGCCCCGATGGGCGCAGGAATATTACGAAAAAGTCATGTTCTGCCGCCTCGCGGGCAGGCAATGAATGTGACAAATGTAACATGAGCCGTAAAAAAGGAGCGCCGAGATGAAACGATTGCTGCTTGCCGCCGTCCCTTCCCTTTTCCTCGCGCGAGCCGCCGCCGCTTCCGAGGCGACATTCGATTTACGGCTCGACCAAAAAGACGGCGAACGCGCGGTCCTGGTCGAGAACGGCCTCACGGGCGCCTACGCCGTCGCCGCAGGCGGCAAGGACCTTGTCCTTCTCGAAGCCGATGCGGCGAAAGCAGAGTTTGAGCGCCTCAGCCAGCAACCGGATATCGATTTTAAAGGGGAAGACGCCGACCACGAACATGACGCATCCGGCAAGCGTAAAATCATCGTCCACAAAATGCATTATGACGAGGATGACGCAGGCGACGACGACAAGCGCGAGGTTCGCATCATCAAGCGCCATAAGGGCAAAAGCGATGGAGCAGATGACGTCGAAATCGAAACCGAAATCGACCTTGAAGATGATTTCGACGTCGAGTTTCCGGACGACGATTTCGATGACAAGGAACGCCGCATCATCCTGGTCAACGAAGCGGACGCGACGGCCGCGATCCGTTTCATCGATCGGATCAACGGCCTCGACGACGCTGAAAAGGCGGCGATGAAGGCGGCGGTCGGTCTTTAAGGCCGGCGCGGGGTGCGCCCCGCGTCTTGCGCCGGCGCGCCGATCTGGAGCAAGAAGGGCGAGACGATGCAAGGATCGCCCGGCCCGGCTCATGGACGCCTATTTCTCAACTTTTCTGACGGCGTTCGTGACGCTCTTCATCGTCATCGATCCTATCCTCGTCACGCCGATATTCGCGTCGCTCACCAAGGATGAAACGCCTCGAGAGCGGCTGCGCATCGCTTTCATGGCGGCGGTCTATTCGATCATCATTCTTCTGGCGTTCGGCTTTGCGGGAAACGCGGTGCTTCACCACATGGGCGTGACTTTGCCGGCTTTCCGCGCCGCCATGGGGATTATTCTGTTCATCATGGGTTTTAGGATGTTCTTCAATCCGGACGGCGAAACGCAGGCGAAAACGCCTGGACCCAAAGCCTCATCACGCGACAATCTCGCGTTTTTTCCGCTGGCCATTCCGATGCTTGCGGGCCCCGGCGCGATTGCGACGATCATGCTGCTGATGGGCCCGGGCGCAAGTCCTGTCGACAAGGCGTCTGCGCTGATCTCATCGATCGTCGTTCTGGCGATCGCGGTCTTGATGATGGCGTTTGCAAGCCGGATCGGCGACGCGCTCGGCCGGACCGGCATGAACGCAATTACGCGCATTCTCGGCATGCTGCTGATGGCGCTGTCGACGCAATATGTCTTCGACGGCATTCGCGTCGGCATGCTGGAACGCGTCGCCGTTTGACGTGACTGCGCAGCTTTAAGTCCGGCGCTCGCGCAAGGCGGCTTAAATCAGCGGGCGCTCTTGCGCGGATCGCCGTCGGGCGAACCGCGACCGATCGAAAAATACTGAAAGCCTTGTTCCTGCATGTGGCCGGGCCGGTAGACGTTGCGCAGATCAACAAAGATCGGCGTCTTGAGGAGATCCTTGACGCGGCGAAAGTCGAGCGCGCGGAACTCATCCCATTCGGTGATGAGCGCCGCCGCATCGGCGCCGTCCATCGCATGATAGGGGCCGTCGCAATAGACGACGTCTTTGAGATGTTTCTTCGCCTCTTCCATGCCGGCGGGATCAAACGCGCGCACTTTTGCGCCCGCCGCCTGAAGCGCCGGGACGATGTCGAGCGACGGGCTGTCGCGCATATCGTCCGTGTTCGGTTTGAACGTGAGGCCAAGCACGGCGATCGTCTTTCCCTTCACGGAGCCGCCGCACGCCGTAATGATGCGGTCGGCCATCTGGCGCTTTCTTCGCGCGTTGATTTCGACAACGGCTTCGACGATTTTGGTCGGGGCGCCGGCCGCCTGCGCGGTTCTTACAAGCGCCAGCGTGTCTTTCGGAAAGCACGAGCCGCCATAGCCGGGACCCGCATGCAGAAATTTCGCGCCGATCCGCCCGTCAAGGCCGATGCCGCGCGCTACTTCCTGGACGTTCGCGCCGACATGCTCGCAAAGATCCGCCATTTCGTTGATGAAGGTGATTTTGGTCGCAAGAAACGCATTCGCCGCATATTTGATCAGCTCAGACGTTGCGCGATTGGTGAAAACGATCGGCGTTTCATTGAGGAAGAGCGGACGATACAGCTCGCGCATCACGTCGCGGGCGCGCTCATCTTCAGCGCCGACGACAATGCGGTCCGGACGCTTGAAGTCCTCGATCGCGGCGCCTTCGCGCAGGAATTCCGGATTGGAAACAACCGAAAAATCCGCGTCCGGTCGAACGCGGCGAATAATCGCCTCGACCTCGGCGCCGGTGCCGACCGGGACCGTCGATTTTGTCACGACCACGGTATAGCCGTTCATCGCCGCCGCGATTTCTTCGGCGGCGGCGTAAACATAGGTAAGATCGGCGAACCCATCGCCGCGGCGCGACGGCGTGCCGACGGCGATGAACACCGCCTCCGCATCGGGCGTTGCTGATCTCAGATCCGTCGTGAATGCAAGGCGGCCCGCTGCAACATTTTCTGCGACGAGCGCGTCGAGACCCGGCTCGAAGATCGGAATTTCGCCTTCCTCAAGCCGTTTGATCTTGGCTGCGTCCTTGTCGATGCAAATGACGTCATGCCCGAAATGCGCAAAGCATGCGCCCGAAACAAGGCCCACATAGCCAGTCCCGACAATTGCTACGCGCATTGAAAGTCCTTCTCTCCTGAATTCTTGCGGCGGCCATAAACGGCAAGCCGCGGTGCAATCGCGGCGCCGGTCAAAGCCAGGTCCTTAATACTCAATATGCGTTCTTTGGGAAGAGCACCGCCTGGAAGGTCAGCGCCATGATCTTGAAATCAAACCACAAGGACCAGTTGTCGATATACTCAAGATCGTAGCGGACGCGCTCGGCCATCTGCTCGCGTTCCGAGGTTTCGCCGCGATAGCCGTTCACCTGCGCCCACCCGGTCATGCCGGGCTTCACCTTGTGCCGGCCCGAATAATTCTCGATCGTCAGCGCATATTGATGGTTATGCGCGAGGGCGTGGGGACGCGGCCCCACGAGCGACATATCGCCTTTAAGCACGTTGAAAATTTGCGGCAGCTCATCAAGGCTGTAACGCCTTAGCAGCGCGCCGAGCGGCGTCACTCTCGGGTCCTTTTCGCGCGCCTGCGGAATCGCATCGCCGTCTTCCTGCACGATCATCGTGCGAAACTTATAGATCCTGAAGACTTTGTGATTGAAGCCGTGGCGCTGCTGTTTGAATAGAACAGGGCCTTTGCCTTCTATCCTGATCGCGATTGCGATCGCCAGCATCAACGGCGACAAAATCAGGAAGGCGGGAATGCCGACGCAATAATCCTCAACCGACTTCAGCACGCCGCCCCAGCCTTCGAGCGGCCGGCGATAAAGCGTCAGCAAAGGCGCGCCGCCGATTCGCACGACTTCGCCGCCCGTATGATCGAGCCAATGGGCGTTTGGACAAATCGCCAGCGAAACGGGAAGCGTCGAGAGACGATTGACGAGACTGGTCATCCCCTCTCTTGAGAGCTTCGGCATGGCGATGACGACATCGTCGATTTCACCGGCGCGCGCAGCGCGTTCGAGCGCCCGTAAATCGCCAGCCAACTGGCGCCCGAGCCCAATCGCTTCTTCAGGTCCCGCCGAAAAAACGCCGACGATCGAAACCGCCTTTTCGGGATTGGCGGCGTGATCGGCGAAGCGTACGCCGATCTCGTTGGCGCCGACGATTGCAATCCTGCGCGAAAAAACGCCGCCCTCGCGCACTGCGCGGCGCAAGAGCGCCGCAGCGACGACGCGCGCCGACACCAGGGCGACCGTCACGACGCCGGTCCAGGCGAAAAGCCAGAAGCGTGAAAAATGCTCGGATACTTTGAGCGCGTAGCCGAAAGCGATCAGTCCAAGGACGATCAGCGCCCAGCGCGCGACCACCGCGCGCATCGAACGGCTCGACGAGAGGAGCGCCTCAAATTCGTAAAATCCGTCCCGGCGCAGGAGGGCGGTAAGGCCCGTCGCCCCGACAATGCCGGCGGCGACAAACCGCTGTACGTCGGTCTGAATGACCAGGACATAATGGTGGTAGAGATAGGCGACGACAACCGACGCGGCGGTCACCATCACGAAGTCGGAAAACTGCACGAGGTCGCCATAGACGGCCCTCGAAAAGGGCGCCCTTCGGCTGACTTCGCCGTCAGTCAGCGCTTCGGCGAGACCTGGAGCCTCACTCAACCCAATACCCGGCGCCAGCAGCGCCGCTCCCATTCAACTGGTCTTCAAACCGGCAACTGGTCTTCAAACCGGGGCTTTCCTAACATGGAGCCATGAAACAATCAGTAACTCAGACGGCTGGCTGGCCTAATTTTTTGCAATGCGGCAACACGCAAGACCGGCGCCAAAACGGCCCCAGAGTGGCGCGATGCTTGCGCCTTGGACGTTAATGCTCCAACAGGGCGGGAGGTTCGCCCGTCTGGAATATGTTCAGGTGTGTCATGTCGAAACAATATGCCGCTTTCCATGTTTCATGGCGCGACTCGAAAAAGCGGCCCCTCCTGTTTGGGGCGGATGAGGAATTCGGCAGGGCGGCGGCGGACGCGCTTGAGCACAAGCTGAACGCCCTCGCCGAAGAGGGCTGGATCATCGACCGGGTCATTCAGACATTCGGCCTGACGCCGCGCCAGAGCGCGGCCTATACGATCATTGCATTCAAATAGTCCTGACGGAGGAAAAGAGGATGGCGTTCGTCGCGAGCGACCGGGCCCTGATCGACGCCATGAGCGCGCTGGCGCTCGAAGCGGGCGCAGCGGCCCTTGAGATATATGAGAGCGATTTTGCGGTCGATGCGAAGAACGACGCCTCGCCCGTGACCGAGGCGGACCGCCTCGGCGAGGAAATCATTCTGCGCGGCCTTGCCCGCGTTGCGCCCCATATCCCGACGCTCGCCGAGGAAGCAGCGTCCGAAGGACAAATTCCAGCGCTCGGGCGCGAGTTCTTCCTGGTCGATCCGCTCGACGGCACCAAGGAATTCGTGACCAAAACCGGCGAATTCACCGTGAACATTGCGCTGGTTCGCGACGGACGCCCCGCGCTTGGCGTCGTTTACGCGCCGGCGATCGGCAAACTTTACGCTGGCGCCGCAGGCAAAGGCGCGACGCTTGCGCTTGTCGCTGACGGCAGGGCCGGCGCACCGCATCCGATTGAAGCGCGCAAGGTTCCAGAGCGCGCCCTCGTCGCCGTCGCAAGCCGCAGCCATCGCGGACCTGAGACCGACGCGTTTTTGTCAACGCTCGACATCGCCGATTTCGCCGCCGCCGGATCGTCGCTCAAATTCTGCCTCATCGCAGAAGGGCTAGCAGATGTTTATCCGCGCCTTGGCCGCACGATGGAATGGGATACGGGCGCCGGGCAGGCGGTGCTCGAAGCGGCGGGCGGGCGCGTCCTCGTCTTCAATGAAGAAGATCCGCTGCGCTATGGGAAAAAAGACCGAGGTTTCGACAATCCGCATTTCATCGCCTGGGGCAGACATTGATCGATTTGGCGGCATGAGCGCGCAACTGGACCAGCGATGAAGATCACCGAAGAAACAGAACGCAAGATTTTCCTGGCGAGCGCCGCCTCGCTTCTGGTGGTCGTTGGCATTTTGCTCGGATCATTCGCGCCGCCGGTCAAATCGTTCGCCAACAAAGCAGGCGACAAGATCGAAGACCTGCAGCGTAACGGCCTCGCCTATCTCGGGCTGAAGCCTTCCGGGCACATATCGCCGCTGCGCGAAGAAATATTCGCGTCAGTCAATCCGGAAATTTCCCGCGCGGCGCCCGGCGTCACGCTTGTCACCGGCCTTTTCGGCGACACGCTCGGCGCACGGCTTTACGGACGCGACGGCGAGATTGTCTATGAGTGGCCGATCGATCTGTTCACGCTCTTTGACGACGCTAAAAAGTACAAATTCGACGCGCTGGTGCATGGCGATCATTTATATCCGAACGGCGATCTGCTCGTCGTCATCGATCATGTCGGCATCGCCCGCATCAGCGCCTGCGGCGAGGTAATCTGGAAAACCAGGAACGCCGCGCACCACTCGATCGACGTCGATGATAAGGGCTTTATCTGGACGCCGCGCGACGGAAAAACGTTCCGCGATTCCCGTATCGCCGGCGCGCCCGTCAAGATCGACCGCATCGCGAAATACGATCCAAAAACCGGCGAGGAGATTGCGACCATCAATCTCGCGGAAGTGCTTTTGGATGCGGGGCTTGAAGGCATTGTGAAAAGCAACCGTCTTCGCCCTGGCGATGTCGTTCATCTGAACGACGTTGAAATCCTGAAAAGCGCGATGACGCAGGCGTTTCCGATGTTCGCCGCAGGCGACATCATGCTTTCGTTGCGCAACACCAATGCAATTCTGGTCGTCGACGCAAAGACGCATAGGCTGAAATGGTGGCGCGTCGGACCGATGCACGCCCAGCACGATCCGGATTTTCAGCCGAACGGCGAGATCACGATTTTCGACAATCGCCTTGGCGCGCCCGCGACCAAGGAAAACGATTTCACCGGCGGGGCCGGCGGCAGCCGCATCATTGCCGTTAATCCTTCAGATTACGGCTATCGCGAGCTTTACGCGTCGAACGAGTTCAACAAATTCTATTCCTCCTATCGCGGCAAACATCAAATCCTCGATAACGGGAACATTCTGATTACAGAAAGCGAAGCGGGGCGCGTTTTTGAAGCGACGCCTGACGGGCGCATCGCCTCCATGATCGTCAGCAAATATGACGACAAGCATGTCGGCTGGCTTACAAGCGCGACGCGCTATCCGGAGAGCTTTTCCGAAATCGGCAAGGATTGTCCTGCGAAATAACCAGTCAAAGCGGCTTGCTCATCACCGCAAGCGGCACGCCGACGCCGCCTGACGTCATCTCGACAAACTCGCGCTCTACTTTGTAACCGCATGCATCATAGAGCGGACGGCCGGAAGCGGTGGCGACGAGCGACGCGTGGCGAAAGCCTGCATCTCGGGCCGCGCTTTCGCATAGGTCGATGATCCGCCGCCCGAAACCGCGCCGCGCGGCTCTGGCCGCCACATACATCGCGCGAATGCGCGCCGGCTCGCTGCCAGGATCGAGACGCCGCGCCGACCTTCCCGCCGTATGATCGCCGCCGAAAAGCGTCGCGCGATACGACCAGCCGCCGGAAGCGACGATCCCTGCTGCGTCCTCGATCAGGAAATAGGTTTGGTCGTCGATCAGCTGCGTGTCGAGCCCCATGATCTCATGCGAGGCGGCGACCTGTTCTGGCGACAAAAACGCGGGAAGATGCGTCTCGATCGCGTCACGCAAGAGCGCCTTTAGCGGCGGCAGATCGGCGCGCCTCGCCAGGCGATGATTGATTGTTGCGCTCACAGAACAATTCCCGAAAGAAAAACGGCGGTCCGTCGCCGGACCGCCGCCATACTCTCAGATAAACGCAAATCCTAGAAGTGGAAGCGCGCCGTCACGCCGATCTGACGCGGCTGGTTTGTATAGAAGCCAAGACGGGCGCGACCGCCACGTTCGCGGTCGAAGCCCAAAAGCGCGTTCTCGTCGAACAGATTGTTCGCGTAAACGAGCAGTTCCCAGCTCTCGAAATCGATGCCCGCCGTCAGGTTGAAGATCTGATAGGACGGCAGTTCGAGATCGAGCGTCGTTGTTTCAGCGCCCGTCATGCCGCCGAAAGGCAATCCGTGCGCGAAGGTGCGCGGGTTGCTTTCTTGGTCGCCAGGCTGGGTCAAACGAGTGCCGACATGCTGGAACGTCGCCGCGATGTAGCCTTCATTCGATGCGATCGGGAACGAATAGGATGCCGTCGCCGCAATCTGGAATTTCGGCACCGAGGCGAGGCGATTGCCGTCGCGAATGCCGGCGAGAACGACGCCGGGAGCGCCGCCGACCGGCACGCGGGTTTCGTCGAATTCGGCTTCGACCCAATTGCCGGCGACAGTGAACGCGAGCCCTTCGGCCGGCTCCCATCCGAGTTCGGCTTCAAGGCCCATCGTGTGCGCATCGGCGTTGAAGACAACGCGCGACGAGCATGATCCGGCGTCCGCCGTAATCTGCAGGTTGTTGATGTCGGTATAATAGCCCGCGAGATTTGCAGTGAACGCGCCCGACTTGGCTTTGATGCCGCCCTCGTAGTTCCACAAGGTCTCATCTTCATAAGTCGGATAGCCGCCATAGGTCATGGCGTCAGGTCCGCCCGGGCCGCCACTGCAAAGGCCAAGGTTCAACGGGTCGTTGACGCCGCCGAGACGGAAGCCCTTCGACGCCTGCGCGTTGATCGAAACCGCATCGCTCAAATCATAGGCGAGAATGAAGCGCGGTGAGAATCCGTCGGACTCTGTCGTGTCAAACTGATTGTCGCCATTCGAGAACAAACCGCCAGAAGCAAACGTGCGCTCTTCCTTGAAGTCGAAATAGCGAACGCCCGCCGTTGCGTGGAATTGCGGCGTCAGATGCACCGTGCCTTCCGCAAAGACTGCAAACTGTTTGAAGTCATAGGGAAGGTCGGCGTTATAGGGCGAATCGAGCGGGAAGCCGTTCGCAACCGCGACAGAAGTGCCGGCGCCGAAGCGGATGTCGGTGAATACGTCATAACCCGGCGTCGGCAGCCGCTGCGAATAGTCGCGTTCGATGTCCGAATAGAAGACGCCGACAAGCCAGTCGAGCGTCGAGTCGGTGTAATCAGACGCGATCCGCGCTTCCTGCGAGAAGGTCGACAGGCGCGTGCGGTCGTTAAGGCGCGACGGGATCAAAAGCGCGCCTGGCAGATAGCCAAGGTCGATCGAGACCGAGTGCGTCAATGAACTCGCGTCGCGGCTGACGAGGATATCACGCTCGGTCCAGCTGGTGATCGAGGTGAAGTCAACCGATCCCCAATCCCATTCGACGGTGACGTCGCCAATCGACGTCTGGTCGCGGAACTGTTCGCGCAGCAGGAGATGTTGCTGACGCTCAGCAAAAGTCACCGCCGGGCGCGTCGTCGTGTACGGGTTCGCATAGAGGTTGAAAACCTCCTGGCGATTGAAGCCGTTCACATCAACGTCCTGATAAACAAAGCGCGGCGTGATCGAGAGCGTTTCAGTCGGCTCAAGGCGCAGGGCGGCGCGGAAGCCGTAGCGTTCGCCGTCGTTCACGTCCTCGTCGATGCTGCCGCCTTCGCGCAGCGCATCAATGAATCCGCCATATTCAGTCCAGTAGCCCGCGAGGCGGAAGGCCGCCTTGTCGCCGAGCGGCGCGTTGACCATGAACTTGCCGTGATAGCCGGTGCCGCCGTCCTTGGTGAAATTGACGTTGCCTTCGACCATCCCTTCGAACTCGTCGAGGTTCGGCTGGTTGGTGATGTACCGGAGGGTGCCGCCGACAGAACCGGAACCAAAGAGCGTTCCTTGCGGTCCGCGCAATGTTTCAACGCGGCTCAGATCGAAGAGATCGAGGTCCGGCGTGAACAGCGATAGCGAGATCACCGTTTCGTCGAGGTAGACGCCGACCTGTTCCTTGACGCCCGGCTGGTCGCGGACGATCTGGCCGGCGGAAACGCCGCGAAGTCCGACCTGGCTCTGGCCCGGCCCGAGGTTTTGAATGGCGAGGCCCGCGACGTTGCGCGAGATGTCTTCGAGGTTTTGCGATCCCGTCTTCTGGATATCGTCTTCGGTCTGGGCGTTGACCGAGAACGGAACGTCCTGAAGCGACTGCGCCCGCTTGGTCGCCGTCACGATGATTTCGTCATCCTGCGCAAAGGCAGGCCCGGCGATCAGCGCCAGCGACGCTGCCGTTCCCAGCAGCGCAACAATATTCTTCGTCATGATTTCTCCCTGGTTTTTCGCCGCGATCGCTCGCGGCGTCAACCAACAGCGAACCACGGATTCGGGGAGCTGTTCCAGTCAAAGTGAGCAGGAAATGCCGGAATGTCGGCGCTTGTTGAGTTGCGACCACACAGCGGGCGATCATTTGCCGATTACTTGGCCCATTCGGCTAATTGATTAGCATAATAGGCTAGGAAGGCAGCATAAACCCGGTCGGCAAAGTAACGCCGCGGCGGACCCAGACGTCCCACAGCGCTGTGCGTTCGACCATCTTAAATTCCGTGTAGAGCAGCGCCTCGGCCCTGCCTTTGGCTTTTGCAGTCGCGTCATCGAAATCGATACGCGGCACGAAGACGACATTGGCGCCTTTCGCCGCGGCGGGCCCGTCGGCGCTGCACGCGCGCTGGC
>JBGSLM010000149.1:0-5982 GCA_041740755.1 Parvularculaceae bacterium
GAACGAGAACCTTCGGCGCGCCGCCGTCGAGCTTGTGCGGCGCTGCTAGGCGCGCGTCGAGCGCCGGATCGTTCAGCGCCTTGCGCGCAATCGATGCGGGATCGTGCTGTATCGTCGAGACCATTCCGAGCGGCTCGAGCATTCGTATGCGAACGAATTCGTCGAACGGCGCGCCGGTCACATCGGCGACGATCTGCGCAGCAAGGTTTGCGCCCCAGTTTGAATAGGACGTGCGCTCGCCCGGCGGCGCAACGCGCGCTGGCGCGGTCTTGGCGAGCGCTTCTTCGATCGTCCGGTCCGTAACGCTCTGAAAAAAGTCGCCGAGCGTATCTTCAAAGCCGGGACGATGCGCCATCAGATCGTTGAGCGTCACCGGCTTGCCGAAACGCTCCTTCACTTTGACGGTCTTCAGATAGAGGTTCACATCAGCGTCGAGGTCGAGCCTGCCCTCGTCGGCGAGCATCATGACCGCCGTCCACACAAAGGTCTTCGAGACCGATGCGATCCGAAACAGCGTGTCGGCGGTCGCTTTCTCTTCCGTTTCGATATTCGCCGCGCCATAGGCCTTGACGAAAATGGCGTCGCGCGTCGCGATCGCAACCATCATCCCCGGCGGATACTGATCGGCCATTGCGGCGGCGACATAGCCGTCGAGGAACGGCTCGATCGACGAGGGATCGGAAAGCGTCGCGCGGCCCGCCTGACCGGCGTGGATCGTGCGACCGATCTGCTGCGCATCCTGCGCAGCCGACGGCCATGCCGTGACCGCCGCAATCAGGATCGCCCACCCCGCAAAAAGTATCTGTCGCAAGACCGGAATAGACGATCGCCCCATGCGCCTTCTCCTGATCGAATCGCGGCGCTGCGCCGCGAGCTGCCCGCATGATACAGCGCGCCCGCCCCGTTGTCCCGGACAGAAGAACACCGGTTACGCCGTTGAATCATAATGGTGAGCCGGCGCGGCCTTCAAAATCCGCCGCAGCGGCTATCCCGGCGCAGCCGAGGCGAGCAGCGTATGCCGGCGCATCAACGATCGCACCAGCGACACAAGGTTGCTCGTCAGCCAGTAAAGACAGACGGCGGCCGGAAACGAATAGATAAGGACAAGCAGCACCGCCGCGACGAACAGAAATTGTCCCTTCGTTTTCGCGGTCGCTTCGGGCCGTATCTGCGACTCGGCGACGGTGATCGCCGTCATCGCGACGGGAAGCAGGTTCGCCGTAAAGCCGCCGAGCGCGAGGAGCGCGTCAGGCTCGCCAAGATCGCGAATGAAGAGGAACCCAACGCCTGAAAGCGCAGGGTGGTCGACCAGAAGAAACAGCGCGGCCAGAAGAAACGGCAGCTGGATGAACAGCGGCGCCACCGCCCCCATCGACTGGATCGGATGATAGCCATGCCGCCCGTATATGGCGTCGATCTTCTCGAACTGTTCGCGCCCAGAGAATTTTGCTTTCGCTTCCGCGATCAGCGGCGCCATCGCATCCTGACGCGCCTTATCCCGGGCTTCGAGCTTTCGCGCATAGGCCGTCGCCGGCGTCAGCAACAAGGAAACAATAATGCTGAGCAGAACGATCGAAAGCCCTAAGCTGCCCGTCGCCGCGCTGATCGCATCCAGCATGACTTCGAGCGCCATCCGAAGCGGCCATAATATTGTGCGAAGGAATTCCATCTAGCGCCGGCGCAGGAAATAGATTTTCCGGTGTCCGCCCTTCAGCTCTTCGCTGCCTGCGATTTCAAACCGCACTGAGATGAGGCGCTCGAACTCTTCGAGCGTATAATCCTGATACTGGTCGGCCTTGTTCCTGAGCAGCATCTTCGACATCGCATCTTCAGCGGTTACGAACTCGATGATGAGATCGCCGCCGAGATCTGCGAGCCAGTCGATGAATTCGCCCATCGGTATATTCGCCGAGATGACGATGTGATGGATCAGCGCAAGGCAGAGTATGAGGTCCGGCCGCCCCCGGCCTTCCAGCGATTTGCGCTCTGCGCCGCGCCAGCCCTGGTTCGGCGAAACATTGCCGAGATCGACGATCATCGGGAGGATTTTTCCGGCGCCTTCTGCTTTCTCATGCTGATAAAGCCGGTCGATCGCCTTTGCATCGCCATCGATCGAAATCACCTGATCGGCGAACGGCGCGCACAGACGGGAAAAGACGCCGGTGTTGCACCCGATATCCCAGATTTTCCTGTAGCCGCCCGTCGCCGCGCGCTGCGCGATGAAATCTTTCTTCTTTTGATGCGACGCGTCCGAATAGCTGTGGTCGGCGTCGTAATCGCCCCAGACCGTGCGCTCGTCCGGCGATTTCATTTTTGCGATTGTCGAATGCAACCCCTCGATAAGGCCGAGCACCATCGCTTGCGAATGGCGCAGGTGATTTTTCCTTTCGGGTTCGCTTCCTTCTGCAGCGTCTCCTGCATCTTCAGTGCGGCGGCGCGCTTCGTCGAGTTCCTTTCCGGATGCGTTCGCCTGCATTTTCGAATGCAGATAGACGTGACTGATAACGCCTTTTTTAAAGCGCGCGGCGCGCCATAGCAGCTTGTTGGCGAGAGCGGGATCGATGCCGTCGAGATACGCGCGCATGAGCGGCCCAAAATCGACGCCGAGATAGGCTTTCACCATCAGCGGATAAAGGAACATCATGCAGAATTGGCGATAGCCGCCCCACGGATCGCCGGCGCGATAAGGTTCAAAAGACGGAATGTCGATGAAAACCGGGCGCGCGCCGACGAACTGAATGTTGTAGGCGCTCGAATCCTTTAGGGTCCAGCCTTCCGGGATCGCGCGTTCGAGGATTTCAAGATGTAGCAGCGCGGCGTCCTTCAGCATTCCAAACGACCATTCGTAGGGATAGCTGATGAACGGCACCGTCTCATGCGCGAGCACCGCCGGCCAAGAAGATAGATCGCCGGTGCGCGCCTGCGTCTCGCCGGTGATATCGGTTGTCCGGACGATTTTTCCTTCCGCAGTCAGCGCCTTAAAGAACGACGTCGCAGAAACAGCACTCCAATTGTCATGCGCCGCCTCGCTGATCCCGCGGAAAATTTTGTCGCCGGCGCGAAACACGCGGTTGTTGCGATCGCGGAAAGAGCCTGCGTCCGGCGAAATTTCAAGCCGGGCGCGAAGGGTCTCGCGCAGTGCGCCGACGCTCATTTGTCAGCGGGCTTCCTGAACAGCCCCGAGAGTGCGTCCTTGGATTTGTAATAATATTTCCGGAACGTGTAGCCGATGGCGGCGAAGAAGCCGATAACCGCGGTTGCGAGCAAGCTCCCGGAGCCCGGATCGATATAGGCGTGGGCCGGCGCCGTCGCCGCAACGAAAAAGACCAAAGCCAATGCAATTGCGCCGTTCCGCACGAAAGCCTCCGACAAGCCGCCCGAAAATGGTTATTGAAATATAAAAGTCATACAAATCCGTTAATTCGCCGATTCAGGAGGCGCGTTGCGGGCGCAGCGCATAGGACGTGCAGCCAGGCCGGCTTACTGCGGTTTCATGGTTGGCCGCGATGGAAATGGGCTTCGAATTCCGCTTAAAGTGACCGCGCTTTCAAAAGGACAGATTTATGGGCAGATTTTTCGGAGCGCTCCTGGCGCTTGTCGTTCTCCTCGCCGCCATCGTCGTGCTGGCGCCAAATCTCATCCCTGCAAAAGCATATAAGCCCCAGATCGAGGCGGCGGCGACTAAAGCGCTCGGGCGCGACGTGTCGTTCAGCGACGATATTTCTTTCAAGTTCCTGCCGCAGCCCGCCTTTTCCGTCAGAGATCTTGTCATCGCGAACGCACAAGGTTTCGAGGGCGATTATCTCGCAAAGGTCGAGCGCGCCGACTTCGGCGTGAGACTGAGACCGCTCTTCGAAAAGCGCGTCGAAATTTCGCGCTTCGTGCTGACCCGGCCCGACCTCGTTCTGCAAAAGGCGGCGGACGGTTCGGTCAACTGGAACCTCGCCGCGTCAAACGCTCCGGCCGAGAGCGGCGGCTCTAGCCCCGTCAACGATCTCAATCTCGGCGATGTCCGCTTTGTCGATGGACGAGCAGTCTACACCGACATCAAGGCGAAGAAGACGTATCGGCTTGAGGCGATCGATGCGACGGCGCATTTGTCGAGCCTTTCTGAGCCCCTTGAAATCAACGGCGCAATGACGTTTCAGGGAGCGCCGTCGACGCTCGATCTCGTGTTGACGAACCTCTCCGACATTCTTGCGAAGAAAGAGTCGAACCTCAAATTCGATGCGAAAGTCGGCGACGCGGCGATCGGCGCGGATCTGAAGCTCAATGGCGGCGATGCGTTCGGTTATACGGGGCCCGTAAGTCTCGCAGCGCCCGACCTTCCAGCGCTCGCTTCGCTCTTTGACGTCAAGCTCGAAGAAGCCCCCGGCTTCGACAGATTGTCCGTCACCGGGAAGGCCGAAGGGACGCCGACGGCGATCACGCTTAATGGCGCGAATATCAAATTTGACGATATCGACGCCGACGGCGATGTCACGCTCGACTGGTCCAGAGCAAAGCCCAAAGCGACAGGCGCGTTAGCAACGGATTCGCTCGATCTTCGCCCCTACATGCCCCCGCCGACGACGAGCGCGCAGGGCTTTCCCGCGTGGTCGACAGCAAAGCTCGATTTTTCAAGCCTGCGCAACATAGACGCCGATCTCGATATAAGCGCCGGCAAGGTCTTTCTGAATGAACTTGAGGCGGGCGAGTCCCGCATGAACATGAAGATCTCGAACGGGCGCCTTACGGCGTCGATCCCGCAGCTCGGATTTTACGGCGGCGGCGGTTCGGGAATGCTCGTCGTTGACGCGACAAAGACTGCGCCCGCAATCGCCGGCAAGTTCGCGATGAACGCCGTCGAGGCGCAGCCGTTCACCATCGACCTGATGAAGATGGACAAGCTCTTGGGGCTTGGCGGCTTCAATCTCGAATTCAATGCGACTGGCTCTTCGCAAGCCGCCATCATGCAGTCGCTCGACGGCAAGGGCGGGTTCGATTTGAACGACGGCGCGATCAAGGGCGTCAACATTGTGAAGCTCGCAAGCGCGGTCGCAAAACTTTATGAAGGCGGCCTCACCAATCCGACGGCGGTGACGACAGCGATCGCCGAAGCTCAGCGTGCGGATGAAAAGACCGACTTCTCGAAGCTCCTCTCGAACTTCACGATCACCAATGGCGACGTTCAGGCGCCGACGATCAATCTTGAGGGGCCTTATCTCACGATGACCGGGGTCGGCCGCATCGACCTTCCGGGCCAAACGCTCGATTTGCGTCTCCTCCCGAAAGCCTCGACGTCGATGGACAATAAAACCGGGCGCATGGTTGCAATCCCGGTCAAAGTCGGCGGCACGTTCTCAAAGCCGACAATGTCTATTGATATCGAGTCGCTACTAAAAGGGAGAGCCGAGCAGACATTAAAGGGTCTCCTCGACAAGGCGTTGGCGCCCAAAGACAGCGCTGAAGCTGAAGAAGCCGACCCCGCCAGGGATCTCTTGAAAGGCATCCTTGGCGGCGTGACGCGGCCGGCGACGGGTGAGACAGCGCCGGCAACCGGAACATCCGAGGGCGCGACCGGCGCATCGACGACGGAACCCGCGCCAAAGGACCCTGCGGAAACTCTCGTCAAAGAAGGTCTTGGCGCGCTCTTTGGAACGAAAAAGCCGGCGCCGGAACCGGCGCCGGACTCCACAGAAGAAGAAGCGTCGCCCAATTGAGGGATGTTGAAAATTTGAGCGCGCCCAAAAGCGGATTCGACCGCCGCGCCCCTAGCCCCTGAACGCGAACAGGGTACATATTGTGACCCTTGGCGCGTCGAATAACCAGATGTTGGCGGCGCCGTCCGGCTATCGGCCAGACGGCTGGCGGAATTTTAGGGGTCCGGATGAAGCTTTGGGCTAAAGGTCTGCGGACGCCAAAGAGCGCCCTTCGCCTGTCGGCGGCGGCGGTCGCGCTCGTCGGCACGCAAGCCCTCGCCCAGTCATCCGTCGCCGAGAC
>JBGSLM010000150.1:0-10039 GCA_041740755.1 Parvularculaceae bacterium
ACCAGCGCGATTTTTCCGGAAAGGTCGGGCGTCGTCTTCTGTGTCATGTCAGCCGCTTCTCATGAATCGCGGGACGCCGCGAGCGGTTCAGTCCTGCGGCAGGGGGATAAATTCTTCCTCATCCGGGGGCAAGGCGAACACGCTGTTCTTGAAGCCCCTGTCCGATGAGGTCGCCCAGTCCCGTTTCGCCCGGTCGATCCGCTCCTGCGACGTCGAAACAAGATTCCACCAGATGATGCGGTTTCCAAGCGGGGCGCCGCCGAGAAGCATGGCGCGCGTTTTGGCTGTCACGAAGATTTCCGGCCGCGCATTTTGCGCAAAGACAATCATCCGGCCGCGTTCGAACGCTTCCCCGTCGATCACCACGGCGCCGTCGAGGATGTAGATTGCGCGCTCTTCATGGTCGTCAGGCATCGGGATGCGCGCACCGACGTTTGCTTCAACGCCGAGATAGAACATCGGCGAATGCGTCTTTACGGGCGACGATTTGCCGAATGCTGCGCCGGCGATCAGCCGCATTGCGGCGCCGCCTTCGTTGATCTCGGGCAGGCTCGCTTTTGGATGATGATGAAATTCAGGCGCCGCTTCGAGCGCGTCTTCGGGCAGCGCAATCCAGCTTTGTATGCCGTGGAGGCGCTGACCGGATTTTCTGACCGCATCGTCGGTGCGTTCCGAGTGAACGATGCCGCGCCCTGCGATCATCCAGTTGACGTCGCCCGGGCGAATGACCTGATCAAAGCCCAGGCTGTCGCGATGGCGGATCTGCCCGTCAAAGAGATAGGTGACTGTTGCAAGTCCGATATGCGGGTGCGGGCGAACGTCGATGCCGGCGCCGGGCGCGAAGTCGGCAGGGCCCATTTCATCGAAGAAAATGAAGGGGCCAAGCATGCGCCGCTTTGGATAGGGGAGCACGCGTCCGACCGTGAAGCCGCCAAGATCGCGCCTTCGCGGTTCAATGATGCTCTCGATCGATGTCGCCATGCCGCGCTCCGCTTTGACCCGGCGTGAAGATGGACGCGAAGCGCCGCCGCTTCAAGCCGCGGTCACGGCGCAAGGATCAGATCGCGCGCCAATTTTCGCATATGCGTTTCCGCATTATCGAGCGCGCCGTCGCCGTCGGGCCCAAGGCCGATCAGGAGTTTGACGCCTTCTTCAAGGCGCATGATCTGCAATGTGATCTCGCGCACGCGCATATCATCCGCATCGGGCCGCGCAGCGCGCACGAGATAATAAACGAAACGGCCGATCGGCCGATAAAGATTGCGGACAAGCTTGCGCGCCGCCTCATCGCTCGCCGCATAGCTCCAGAGCTGGAAGAAGAACGGGTGCGCTTCACGCCCGCTCGAGATGTAAAATGTCAGCATGTCGAGCACGATCTCATCAGGCGCATTGCGCTTGGCTTCATATTGCTGGACATGCACGTCGGCGTAATCGGCGAACGCTTCCCGCAAGGTCGTCTCGAGCAGCGTGCGCCTCGATTCGAAATAATAATTGACGTTGCCGACGGAGAGCCCTGCCTCGTCCGCGACTTTTCTCATCGAAAGGCCGGCATGGCCGTCGCGGATGAAGACGCGGTGCGCGGCGGCGATGATCTGGGTGAGGGTTTTTGCGCCCTTGGGCGACAGTCCTTGCACAAGACCCAGGCTCGGCCGGTCGGCGCGCAGGGCGGCAAGGTATTCTTCGATTGCAGCGGATACGCCGGCCGCCTTGTCCTCTACGCCCCCCATGGATCCTCGCTCTGTTACAACCTAACAAAAATTTATCCGAGCGAGCTTGACCGCGGGGCCGGGCCGCCTTATGTGACCGACAGATTTTAGGACGAGTGAGCTAAAAGTCACTCCCGAATTTTCAGCGGCCATTGAAATGTGATGTGGCGCTAAACCGGTCCAGAGGTGCGGCTAGTCTCCCCCAAGCTGCATTTCGGGCGGGGCCGCGATGGGTGACCATCGCGGCTTTTTTTATGTGTTTATTCAGCCGCCTGCTGAACATTCTTAAGCCACCCGCTTAAATCCGCCAGGGCGCGCCGCGACAGAGCGCGCTTGCGTTCCCGGCCGCGTTCCTTGCCTTTGACCCGGTTCCCGTCGCTATCCGTCGCCGGTTCTTCGATATCCGGAAAGAGCCCGAAATTGACGTTCATAGGTTGAAAGCTGCCCTTGGCGCCCGTGATATGCCCGGTTGTGATATGGTGCAAGAGGGCGCCTAAAGCTGTCGTCCGGGGCGGCGGCGATGCGGGCCGGGAAAGCGTGTCGCCTGCTGCAAATCGCCCGGCGAGCAGTCCGACCGCCGCGCTTTCAATATACCCCTCGACGCCTGTGACCTGGCCCGCAAAGCGAAGCGAGGGCCGCGCCTTCAGCCGCAGCGTTTCATCGAGCAGTTTGGGCGAATTGAGGAACGTGTTGCGGTGAATGCCGCCGAGGCGCGCGAATTCCGCATTCTCAAGACCGGGGATCAGACGAAAGACATCCGTCTGCGCGCCGTGTTTCAGCTTCGTCTGAAAGCCGACCATGTTGTAGAGCGTGCCGAGCGCATTGTCCTGGCGAAGCTGGACGACCGCATGGGGCCAGCGTCCGGTGCGCGGATCGTCGAGCCCGACCGGCTTCATCGGCCCAAAGCGCAGCGTGTCGTATCCGCGCTCAGCCATCACTTCGACAGGAAGGCACGCCTCGAAATAGGGCGTCGATTTTTCCCATTCCTTGAATTCGGTCTTTTCGCCCGCCATCAGCGCCGCGTAAAACGCCGCATACTGATCTTTATCCATCGGGCAGTTGATGTAATCGGCGCCGTCGCCGCCCGGTCCGGACTTGTTGTAGCGCGACTGGAACCACGCGATGTCGAAATTGATCGAGTCCTTGTGGACGATCGGCGCGATGGCGTCGAAAAAGGCGAGGGCGTCTTCGCCGGTCAATTCATGCACGGCGTTGGCAAGCGACGGCGACGTCAGCGGCCCCGTCGCGACAATCACATTCTCCCATTCCTCTGGGGGAAGCCCTGCAACCTCGCCGCGCTCGAAGGAAATGTTCGGATGCGCGATGAGCGCGCGCGTCACGGCGGCCGAGAAAGCGTCGCGATCAACCGCAAGCGCCCCGCCCGCCGGCACCTGATTGGCGTCGGCCTGAGCCATGATGATCGAACCTGCGCGCCGCATTTCCTCATGCAACAATCCGACAGCGTTCGTTTCAACGTCGTCCGAGCGGAACGAGTTCGAGCACACCAGCTCCGCGCAGCCGTCCGTCTTGTGCGCCTCGGTCATCCGCTCGGGGCGCATTTCGTGAATGACGACGCGGGCGCCGGCTTCAGCCGCCTGCCAAGCGGCCTCCGACCCCGCGAGCCCCGCGCCGATGATGTGGATGGTTTTGGTCATCGCCATTTTCAACTTTCTCACGGGGCGAATTCCGCAGCTTCAATTTAAAACCCGCCCACTATAAGGGGATACGTTTTTTTTTAGCGCGAAAGTCAAGTGGAGCGGCGCATCCCCCTTACGCGCGATTTGATCCACTCGGCGGTTCTTTGCGCGATGGTGCGCTCGCTGGTTACCGCTGGATCGGTGATGATGCCGACCTTGTCGATGCGGCCTGCGTCGTCGATCGTGTTGACGATGAGGTCGACCGGGCCGACCGACAGGCGGTCGCCGACGACTGGTTTGCCGCTGAACTCGCGTTCGAGGAAATTGGCGATCTTTTCGGGTTCTGCGTGGCGCGGCTCGGGCAGGCCGTATTGCTGAACGAGTTCGTCGTACCAGACCGATCCTTCGATGATGAAGTCGCCGGCGGCTTCGGGCCTGGCTTCGTCGGCGGGGCTTGCGTAGATCGCGTCGAGCGCTGCGACCTGGCGCGGCGCAGCGAAGAGATAGACGCGATCGTCAGGCCGCAGGAGTCCCGAATTGTGAACGGAGAGCGCCTCTTTCCCGCGCATGATGAGGAGCGGCCGCGCCCACCTTGGAATGCGCTCGCCTTTTGCGACGGAGCTTTCCGGGTGAATGCGATAGCCGACAAGCTCTAGTTCTGCGCCGCCCGGAAGCTCAACCTCGACGCGGTCGATGAAGCCGGGCTCGGCCGGCGCCAGCATGTTCAGCATTTGCGCAGTCAAACCGATGGTCCAGCCCTGAACCATCAGCGACGCGAGCACCATTACGAATACGATGTTGAAGAAGAGCGGCCCGCCCTCGACGCCGCCGAGCCCAGGCAAAATCGCCAGCATGATCGACACCGCGCCGCGAAGGCCCACCCATCCGACAAAAAGCTTCTCGCGCCATTTGAACTTGAACGGCAGAAGGCAGAGCCAGACGGCGATCGGGCGCGCCAGGAAGATGAGGACAATCGCAAGACCGATCGCCGGTAAAATGGCGGACCCGAATTCGGACGGCGTCGCGAGAAGGCCGAGCGTCAGGAACATGCCGATCTGGGCAAGCCAAGTCATGCCGACCTGAAAGCGCCGGACGCGATGCGCAAAGTTGATGCGCCGGTTGCCGGCGACAACGCCCGCGACATAGGCGGCGAGAAATCCGCTGCCGCCGATCAATCCGCCTGCCGCGAAGACGACAAGCGCTGAGGCAAGGCACGTGATCGGAAAAAGCCCGGCGTCGAGACCTTTGAGACGGTTCATCATCGCCGCAAGCGCAAGGCCCCCGATCGCGCCGACGACGAGGCCGAGCCCGATCTGCTTGATGAACGAGAGAATGAACGTGACGCTGAAGCCGAAATCCGGGTCGCCCCGCGACGCGGCAAGCTCAACGAACATCATGGTCAGAAAGATCGCCATCGGATCGTTGGCGCCCGATTCAATCTCGAGCGTCGCTTTAACCCGCTCGCGAAGGTTGATGCCGCCGACCCTCAGCAGGAAAAAGACCGCCGCCGCGTCGGTCGACGCGACGATCGAGCCGAGCAGCATCCCCTCGATCCAGCCGATGCCGAACAAATAATGTGCGGCGACGCCGACGATCCCCGCAGTCACGATGACCCCCAGCGTCGCGAGCGTCAGCGCCGGATATGCGGCAACGCGATAGCTTCTGAACGGCGTTTCAAAGCCGCTGTCGAAAAGGATGATCGCAAGCGCCAGAGATCCGATGAAATAGGCGGCGGCGCCGCTGTCAAACTCGATCCCTAGGAGCCCATCCTCGCCCGCGAGGAGGCCGATGCCGAGGAAGACCAAAAGCAGCGGCGCGCCGAACCGCTGCGAAGCAAGGCTGGTCAGCGTCGAAAGGGCGACCAGTCCCGCCCCAATAAGGATTGCAATGTTGATTGAGTCCGCCAGCGCCTCATTCCCGAATTTTATCCGCCTGCCCATAAATCAGAGCGCGGCGCTTTTGCGCAAGCTCTTTTGCGGAAATTTTTATATGGCCCCGCGCGCGTTGATTATTCGATGCGATTTCGAAGCGCGCCCATGCGGTCGACATCTATCGAGACGACGTCGCCGCGCTCAAGGTAACCGCCGCTCTCCTGCGCGGATTTGATGTGGCTTTCGACGACGCGTGACGCAGGCGAACCTTTGAAACCGCCCGCGATCCAGCCAAAGACGCCGCGCAAATAGGCGCTCGGGTAGATTCCCTTGAAGATCGTGCCGCCAGGCGTGCCGCCAAGGATCATCGCGCGCGCAGGGACAGCGCCCGCTTCGTCGAAGGGGAGGCGAGCGGCGCCGCCCCAATAGTTCCAAGAAACATCGCTCTTTGCTCGAGCCTCGTTGAGAACGCGGTCGAAATCCCAGATCCACATCGTCGCCGGCGCTTTCTGGCGTTCTTCGCCATTGACCGAAAGCTCAAGGGTCAGCGTGCTGACAAACATGTCGAGATCGCGCGGAACGATAAAAAGGTCGCCGACGGGAAGATAACCAGGCGTGCTCTTGCCGCTGGTGAAACCTTCGCCGGTCCGGGGGTCGTCCGTGTCGATCTCGCGAAGGAGACGCGCTCGATCGGTGAAATCATTGCATAGAATAAGACCGCCTTTCGCCCGTTCATTTGCGGCGATCGCCGCCATTGCGACAAGGCAGAGTTCAACCTCGTAGTCGAGGAGCGCGTTACCTGCGGTGACGGGTGCGCGAGAGGGCGTCGGCGTCACATATTTCGGAAAGAGAAACGGCCCGTCTTTAACGGATGCTTCCTTCGCGTGATCGCGATAATTCGTTCCGGCGGCGATGTGTTGCTCGCCGAGATCGACAGGAACGGCGAGGGTTGCGGCGTCGATCTCAATACGTGCGCTCAAGGTTTCGATCAGTCCCTTCGCTGCGCCATAGCCGATGCGATTGACGAAGCTGATTGCATCCTCGTCAACGCCGAGCGGCGCGGCGGTAATCTTGCCGTTCTGATAGGCGAAGACTGCGACTGTTCGCCCGTCCGCCGTTCGCGCGAAGGTCAGCGCAGCTTCAAGGGGCGCAATCGAAATAGTCGGCGCGGGCGTTGCAAGCTGGATACGCGTTTGCGGCAGATGCTCCCGGCCGTCGAAAAAGCCTGCGGCTGTAGCGCCAAAGGCGGCGCCCGTCGCTATTGCGGCGGCTGCAATTGCGGCGACAGGCGGGGGGAGGCCGATTTTCATGGCCTCTTTATGCGTGACCGGCGTCAGCCTTCGCAAGCGGCGGCGGCGGTTCTAGCGAAGGAGCCGAGCTTTTCCGGGTTCCGTACAATGAAGATTGCGGTGATTTTTTCGCCGTCTGTTTCTATTGAGAGACTCTGATCGAGGGTGTCGCCTTGATAGAGCAGGAATGCGGGCGCGCCGTTGATCGCCGCAATGCGGAATGATGGGACGGCGCCCTTGCGCGCTGCTTTTGCAGCAAGTCCGGCGAAACCGCGCGACCTTTTCCGCGCCGGCGATCGGATTTAACGCTGCGCGCCTCACGCCGCCGCCGTCCGAATAAGCGACAGCGTCTGCGGCGAGCAGCGATTGAAGCTGTCCTGGATCGCCGGAAGCAACCGCTTCGGCGAATTTCATCAGCAAAGCCGAATGCGTTTCGACTGGAACCTTGCCATGCGCTCTGCCGCCTTTCACCGCTTTCCTCGCGCGCGAGGCGAGTTGACGGCATGCTTCTTCGGATTTGCCGAGCGCTTTTGCGATTTCTGGGAACGGCGCGTCGAAGACGTCATGCATCAAGAAGGCCGCGCGCTCGGGCGGCGACAGTTTTTCGAGCGTCATCAGCAATGCAAAGGATAGATCGTCTGCGAACTCCATGGCGGTCTCCGGCGACATGCCCCCGATGTCGGCGATTGGTTCTGGAAGCCACGGGCCGACATAGGTCTCGCGCTTCCTCCTGGCGGATTTCAGCTGATCGAGGCAAAGCCGCGTGGCGATGGTGACGAAGAACGCCTCGGGCGAGCGGATTTCATCCGCCGCCCCCTCGCGCGCGCGCAAATATGTCTCCTGCACGATGTCTTCGGCGTCCGCGGCGCTCGCCGGCATGCGATAGGCGAGGCCGAAGATGCGGCGCCGGCTTTTCTCGAATTCGGCCTCAAGGGTCTTCATACTGTTATTCAGGCGGCTTTTGCGACTGCTACCGGCTTGCCGCCTACTCTGACGCTCAGGCATTCTTTCGCATAGCCCATGCCGGCCTTTATCATCGGAAAGAGGCGCGACGCCTGCAAGGCGAAGGTCAGGTCGAGAACGCCCTTTTCGCCCCAGCGTGCGCGAACGGCGTCGCGCGCATCGTCGTCGTCGAAAGTGCGGCGCGCGACAGCATCTGCAAAACGGAATGCGATGGCGGCGTCTTCGTTCATCGAGCCCGCGTCACGGCGCAGGACGGCGTCAATGGTTGCGTCCGGAACGCCCGCCGCGCGCGCCATGTCGACGACAATCTGCACGCAGGTGCCGCAGTCGTCAGTCATCGCGCCGACGATGCGCGTCGCGAACAGCGCGTCGCGCGGCGCTGCGTCAGCGTGAGCGGACATTTTCGTCACGGCGAGGAATTTGAAATAAGCGGAGGGCGAAGCATCGAGCATCGCGCGCATGTAGCTGACGTCATAGCCGTAAGCCGCGCCGAAGCGGTCGATCATCTTCCTTGCGACCCACCTACGCATGGATTTCTCCTTTTGAGCGAAACGCCGCCCAGAGCGACAGGAGGGCAGGCGCGATGACGAAACCCATCTCGACGCCGGCATGGTGCGAATGCCCGCCGACGATGCCGACGATATGAATGAGCGCATGCGCCGAAAAGAACGCAGCGCCTGCGACAGCCGCCGGCCAATATTGCGGCCGCCACGCGCGCAAGAGGAGGGCGAGACCCGCAACGGCGTAGGCTGCGCCGACATCGGCGACAAAATGCGGATTGAAGGGACCCGTTGCGGCGACGCTTGGCGTCGTCTCGAACCATTGCCGCCCGGCGGCCAGCATTTCCGCCCCATTGGCGACGGCGAGGGCGCCGAGAAGTCCTGAAAGGATGCGTTTGATCATGGGATTCTCCCTGTTTCGCCAAATAGACGAATGAGCGCGCTGAATGTGACCAGAAAAGCGGTCTTGCCGCCCCTTTGTTATCAGATAACATGGTCGTCGGGGCGCCGGAGCCGAAAGGCCGGCGGAATTGGCGGATTTTAGGTGGGGCGGATGGCGTTGAAGCCGTTTTCAGTCGTCGGCGAAGCGTTGCAGTTTTCAACGCGGCGCTTTGAGACAGTCATGCGCGTGTCGATGACGCCTCTTTCGCTTCTGCTCATATTCAATATGGCTGCGACGTTCGGCTATCTCTCGGTCGCCAACGGGCGGATCATTACGTTTTCAGACGTCGCCGCAGCAGGCGCAAGCTGGGGGCAGGCGTCAAAACTCGCCGGTCGCGCAGCGCAGCAGGGGCTCGCCGCGGCATCATCAGAGATGTTTCTCATCTTTATCGCCTCGGCGGTCATCAATGCGATTTTGGTGTCATCCTTTATGGCGCCGCTCATTCGGTATTCGGGGCTTGGCGAAAAGCCCGCGCCTGGGATTTTGCGCATTCCATTCGGCTTTGATCAGATCCGGTATCTTATTGCGGGTTTTTTGAGCTTCCTGATTTTCATGCTCGTCGTTTATGCGCCGATCAGCTTCGCAACGCTCAACGTCATCGGTTTTATTTCCCAGGCGATGACGACGCCCTACGCGCAGTTTCCAGATGCCGGCAGCCTTCACACGATCGATGTGATCGCCGGCGCTGAAGCGTTTGGAATGCGCTGGTTTCATCAATATCAGGTATGGGGCGCAGCGGCGGCCGCCATCTCGGCGATCGTCATCGGTCTTTTCATTTTGCACGTCCGTCCGCGCGGCGAAGACAAGACGGCGGGGATTGGCCTTCTCGGGCGAACGCTCGGCGTTGTATCCGGCGTCGGCGTCTTTCTGGCGCTCTGCCTCTTTCTCTATGTTACGGCGATCCGGACCGTGAACGGCATGTTCAAGGCCGCCGGCGGACAGGAAATCGCCGGCGCGTTGTCGATGGATGCGCTAGGCATGACGCTTTTTGCGGCGGCGGCTTTAGCTTTCGCGGGGTTCTTCAGCCTGCGGCTCTTTCCTTATGCGGGCAGCGTCGTTTGCCGCCGGTCGATGTCGTTTTCCGGCGCGTTTAAGGTGACGCGGCGCTATGACGTGCTGCGCCTCGCGCTCGCGTTCGTCGTTCTCGGCGTCATTCTTTTCGGCGCGCAGATCCTGCTGGTCTGGCTTGGCGGCGGCGCGGCGTTCGCAGTCGTCGGCTATCTCGCGGCGGCGGTTGAAAGCTATGTGCGGCTTGTCAGCGGGGGCGAGGGCGGGGAATGGGTGTTCCCCTTCTTCGGCTGGCTATGGGCGGTGATTGGAATTCTCTTCACGCTGATGTGGACAGCGTTCACCTATGGCGTGACGGCGGGACTTTGGGGAAGGCTTTACCGGGAAAGCGGGAAGTAAGCGGCCGCTGACGCCGTCTTCGACGCGTCAAACGCCTATCTTGATCCCGGCACGATGATCGCTGTCGCGCCCCCGACAATTGCAAAGAGAAGCGCCGTCATCAGCATCGGCGCAGCGCCAATGTCGAGCGTGATAGCGCTGTTGGCGACGGTCAGATTTGCGAGCATCGGAATCGATTCTGTCAGCGCGCTTGAGAGCGCTTCAAATTGCGAAGCGGCGAGCGC